>JBMFIM010000007.1:0-42094 GCA_049976305.1 Candidatus Micrarchaeia archaeon
GTCAGAGTCTATGTCAAAGAAAGGTGCAAAGCCAGATTTTGCCGCTTTTATCATATACTCCGACATATCGCTGAACTTTGCAATGTCCTCTATTCCGCGCATGTACGGATCCAGAGGCTTAAACTTTAGCCTTTCTACGGCCTCCGTATTCATGAATGAGGTGTACATGTCGCCCACAATTCTGCAAATCTTGTTTTTCGGCTCCTTCGAGCACTTTTCAGCTATTGCCCGTAACTTTTTCCTGTTTGCTTCTGCCACCGCATCGACTATGCCATAGGAACCCCTGTCTTTTGGCACCTTGTGTCTTCTTAGCCAATTTCCGTTGCAGTAAAGATAAAAATTATCGAAAGGGTCTACAGCAAGATCCATGTGCCTTGTTGAAAATTCAATGTCGTTGTGCATAAAATCTTCCTCTCTTTTTGAAATTTAAATTTGACATTCTTTTACAACGCTAAATAGAGAAATAGGTAAGTAATAAAAGGATATGTAGTTCAAGCAAGATTGCGGAAGGCGTGACTATACCAGATGGCCTGGTGTCATTTTGGTTCATAGTTGCCTTCCGCACTCGACTTACTACTTCTTTTAAAATCGGAATAAAGACAAGAGAGATATTAATTTAAATAGGAAATGGAAAAAGAAAATTATGGCAGATAGCCAGGAGAGCAGGCCAGATACTAGAAACCCACAGGCAAAGGAGCTTTATACAAAGGCAGGAGAGCTTTTCGAGCAGAACAGGTTCGAGGAAGCTATAGATCTCTATTCGCAGGCAATAAAGCTTGATCCAGTCTATTCAAACGCCTACTTCAACAGAGCCCTTTCTTACGCAATGCTCAACCGCTACGAAAATGCAAAGCTCGACGCTCAGAAGGTGCTAGAGCTCGAGCCTAACAGCTATGATGCTCCTTATGTGATGGGGCTCATATGCGAGTACGAGGGTAAGCTTGACGAAGCCAAAGAATGGTACGAGCGTTCATTAGCAAAGAATCCAAACTACGAACAGGCTAAGACGAGGCTTGCTATGTTAACCGCTAAGCTAGGCCAGCAAGCGCAACAATTCCAGCAAACATCTCAGTTTAGTTTAGGTCCTTCTGGCACATCTTTTGCTTCTTCTACAAAGGCTGAGGAAGAGGAGGAGACAGTAATAGAAGAAGGGCAGATAAAAAGGGTTAAGTGGTACCGCTCTAATACTACTTTCAAGGATGTGGTGGACCTTAAAAAGCAGAAAGAGCTTATCTACAACAACATAATCCTAGCAATAAAAAAGCCCGAATTGCTTAAGGCATATGGCAAAAAACTAGGTTTGGGCGTGTTGTTCTATGGACCGCCAGGAAACGGAAAGAGCTATATAGTAAACGCTATTGCAGGAGAGACTCAATCAAACGTAATTGTAGTGAGAATACACGAAATAGTGGACATGTATGCGGGCAATACCGAAAAGAACTTGCACGCTGTGTTCGAGCAGGCGAGAAAGCATACACCTTGCATACTATTCTTCGATGAAATAGACGCATTGGGAATGAAAAGGGAAGGTGGCGGGGACCAAATGGGCTACATGAGAATGGCGGTAAATGCCTTCTTGACAGAAATGGACGGCGTGGAAAAGAATCCGGAAGGCATTTTTGTCATAGGTGCAACAAACCAGCCATGGGATATGGACCCTGCATTAAAAAGAAGCGGCAGGTTTGGCGAGCGCATCTACTTCCCGCCGCCAAACTACTGGGCTAGAAAGGCGGCTTTCAAGTACAACACCAGGAACATGCCTCTTGGTAGGATAAACTTTGGCAGGCTTGCAAGGGCAACAATGGGCTATTCCCAGGCAGATATTGCAGAGATTTGCGACAAGGCCGCGCTCATACCTGCTGTTGAGGAAGACAGGACTGGCAGAAAGAGGAAAATAAAGATGAAAGACTTCCTTTCAATGATCAAGACCCATGGAAGCACACTTGACGAATGGTATGCAATGATAAAGAAAGAGATCATAAGCAAGACCGAAACCCAGATTGTAGAGGGCAAAAAGACAGAAATTGTAAAGGAGGGCAAGCTTTCGCCAGAGGAGAAGGTCCAGTACAAGGATCTGGTGAAAGACGTAAAGAAAAACTCAAGCAGTTGGCACAGGTTTATCGTCAAGCTCGTTAGATTCATTGCCTTGTATCTTTTCTAGCGCTATAACGTCTAACTAGAGATATCATGAAAAAACTTCTTATACTATCTGACGTGCATTATCCTCTTTTCTCACTCTCCAATATTGCCGGAATAATCAGAAAAGAAAAACCCGACAATCTGCTTCTGCTCGGTGACAACATAGAGCTCAAACTTTTCAAGGAAAAGGAGGAAGCATACGAAGCATTCCTCTCAAAGTTGGACAAAATCTTTCCCCTTTCAAGATCTTTTGTGCTTCTTGGCGATAACGATTATGTATATGCCGAAAGCGAAGAAATTCTGCCTTTAATTGATTCATTCTCGCCGATGAACAAAGGCAAGTATTTCTTTCTTAATCTAGGCAACATGTACTTTTTCCACGGCAACCTTGAAAATAGCAAGATTGTGGAGAAAATGGGTTATTATTTTGTAAAGATATCTAGAAAAATTCATGAGAAAATTGCGCCGGTTTTGCTTTCTTATTTCGTCAGGTTTTATTTTGGAATACCCAGAGATAATTTTCTCTTTTTGGGCCATTTGCACTACCTTGGTAGAGTCGGAAAAACCGTTTTCTGTGGCACCTTAAACAATAAAGCCCAATACTTTTCAAGTTCTCTGGGCTATGTGACTGTAATTCATAGTAAATTTAATGTGCAAAAGCACGGAATAGTGCTCCATCCGATTATTTCGAGGAAGAAAGTTTAGTTGCTAAAATTTGAGAAATTTATAAGGAATGGCATTTGAAGTTTGTCATAGCTGTTTGTGTAGTAGTTTTAACCAAATACCATTATTTCAATGCAAAAGAAGCCCGCACCATTTATAGGTTGGTGTCACAAGTTGCAGTGGGAAAAGTTTTTGAGCTGATAGTACTAATGGAAAGGGCCTTGGCCGGGAGTCGGACCCGGTCCTAAGGGTCCACAGCCCTTTATGCAGCCGTTACACCACCAAGGCCATGATTTGCTTTTGTATCATCTAATTTTCCCGCTTACTTTTATAAATATGCTTGCAAAAAGTAATATTGGCGGGGTAGCTCAGCCTGGTTAGAGCGCTAGACTCATATGCCTCTGCATATGAGTGATGAGCTTCCAGCGATGATTGGCTGAGAGATCTAGAGGTCGAGGGTTCAAATCACTCCCCCGCCAAAAAGTAAAAGAGTTTGTACAAAAAGAAGATAAAGGAGAGTAGGCAAAAATTTTCCTATGCTGTCATACAAGCGCCTTTTGCACATTCACAAGATAAAGAAGACCCTAGACGTGCTAGCATACTTTTCGCTTTTTTCAGACATAGCCATAGTTCTGATAAATTTTTTCATGCTCGAGTCAAACACCTCTAGCGCTAAGGTTTTGGACTTCTGGTTCACCATAAGCCTTGCTGCAGAAGTAGTGTTTACGCTCATACTCCTGCTTATACTTGCGCTTCTATACCACTATGACAGCATAGAGTGGTTTCTTGTATCAAAATACAGAAGCAGAAAAAGAGGGAAGTAGCATTATACGAGCTTGCACGGTTAATTTAAAATAGATTCATTTCAATATTGAAGCATATATGCCCGAGCAAAAGAGAGCTGAGAAGGAAGAGAGGCTTCTTGTCCTAGTTGTAGATATAGACAACGACCTTTACGTCAAGACAAAAATCAACGGCCCGCTTATTGGCAGGGTGCAGGTGCTGAATGGTGCAACGCAACTTGCCCTTGCAGATCCTGAAGATACAGACGCAAACACAATGTTCAAGGCCGTGAAGGTATACGACGAGCTCAAGGAACAGGGCCATGCAGTATACATCGCCACAATAACAGGTGCCGAAAGCCAAGGATATGCCGCAGATAGAGAGCTCGCAAGGCAGCTTGAGCAGGTAATAGACCAGTACAAGCCAGATGCTTGTGTTTTCGTCAGCGATGGGGCAAGCGACGAGAGGGCATTGCCAATAGTGGAATCGAGATTGAAGGTCAACAGCCTTGTCAGGGTAACTGTAAAACAGAGTGAGAACCTTGAAAGCACCTATGTTACCTTGCTGAAGAAGCTTGAGGAGCCGCACTACGCTAGGATTGTGTTCGGAATACCTGCGATCATTTTGCTAATGTTTGCCCTTAGTTATGCATTTAACCTCGGTTGGCAGTTGCCCGTAGCAATAATCGGCCTTTACCTTCTGCTCAAGGGCTTCGGCCTGGAGGATATGATAGTGGAGTCATTCAAGGGCTTCGGCTTCAGCATAGAGCGCATGAGCTTTGTATTCTATCTCAGTGCGCTTGTCTTCTTCTTCGTGAGCATCTTCATCTCCGCAGGCAACTACCTTTACGAGCTTGGCATAGGCTCTGGGCCTTGGCTAGCGTTTGCCTACGCAATAGAGGGCTTTTTGCTCCTCATGCCTGTCGCTATTGTGCTCTATATAGTGGGCAGACTGGTTGATGTGCGCAGCAGAAGGTATCTTTTCAGGAGCTACAAGTATGGTGTCTATGCAGGTTCTTCTCTTATTGTGTGGGTGCTTCTCTACGCTCTTACGGCCTGGCTTATAGGCCAGATATACTTCGGCCAGTTTCTGCTTTTCACAATCTTGGCAATACTTGTCGGCATTGCCATAAACGAGACAGCGCTTTACTTTAAGAGGCAGGCATTGAAAAGAAGGAACCTCAATAATAAGGTAGTGATAAACGAACTTGGCACGTTGATAGGAAAGGTTTCAAAGGTGGACGTAAAGAAGGGAATGCTTACAGTTCAGACGCCTTTCGGCAACCCAATCAGATATGGCATAGACAGGGTTGTAGAGATTTCAGACAGAGTTGTTATTGGCTGATTCTTCAAATTCTGCGTTAAGAATATGGTGTATGAGCTCTGCCTTTTTCTCCCCTATTTTCTCAACTTCCATGAGCTCTTCTGGCTTTGCCATTGCGATATTTCTTATACTGCCAAAATGGCTCAGTAAGCTTCTTGCGAGCTTGTTGCCGACTCCCGGAAGAGAGCGAAGTACAAGCATTTGCCACTGCGACAACGTGTATGCTCTTTTCATGCCGACGGCTCTCGGCTCTTCCCTCTTTTCCTCTTTTTCATGTTCCGCAATTTTTGCTATTAGCTCAGCAGTTTCTTCGGGCGAGCTTGACCTCATTACCTCTACTCCGTGATCAACGAAGGCACTTACTATCGTGCCTAACAAAACACTTGGTGCAAGTGCAAATTCCTCATCGTTGCCTTCTATGATGAGGAAGGGTTTTGGATAACTTGCGCTTAGCCTGTCAAGCTGGTCAAACAGCCTAGAGTTTATTATTGAGCCTTGAAGATCCCTGAAAGTTTTCCTCTCCACCGCTATTCTATCAGAAATTATATAATCGCCCACAGGAAGCTGTGCGAACTCGGGCTCTATTCCTTGCTTTTTCAGCGCCTCAAGCAGTTCCAAGTTTCGTTCCCGCAAGTCCACAAGCACTTTCAGTTTCTCCTTTGTACCTTTACTATCCGGCATGATTTTATTTATGCTCGTTCAAAATATAAACATGGCACTAAGGAGAAGCAAGAAGAAAGAGCCTAGCAAGGAAGAGTTTCGACTGAAGGAAAGGCTGAAGGTAGAGGAAGGCGTTTTCGACCTGCCGACATTGCGCAGGCTTGCAAAGCTTTTCTCTGCTGGCATTGTCTCCAAGCTGTACTTCAAGCTTGCAACTGGCAAAGAGGCCGACATTTTCCTTGCAGAACCAGGTGACAAGGTCAAGGATGAGCTCGTAGTTTTGAAAATATTCAGAGTCCAGACAACAAATTTCAGGAACAGGCTAGATTATGTGCTTGGCGACCCAAGATTTGGAAGCGTAAAGCAGGACATGTTTTCCATAGTCGCAACATGGTGCAAAAAGGAATTTGGAAACCTGGAGGTGGCGGAAGAGGCCAAGGTCAACGCGCCTAAGCCTTATGATTTTGTGGGCAACATACTTGCCATGCAGTTTATTGGGAAAGACGGCATGCCAGCGCCAATACTTAAGGATGTCAAACTGGAAAAACCAGATGTCTTTCTTGACAAAATTCTCGAGCAAGTGAAAAAGCTTTACAAGCATGGATTAGTCCATGCGGACTTAAGCGAGTACAACATACTTGTAATGGACAACGAGCCTTATCTTATAGACTTTGGGCAAGCTGTCGTGGTGGAACATCCAAGCGCATCTGAGTTTTTGAAAAGGGACCTTAGCAACATAATCTCCTATTTTTCGGAGAAATACGGCATAAAAAGGAATGTTGAAGAAGCCTATGCTTATATCAAAGATGGTTGAATGGCAAAATACAGGTTTGTTTGCACATGCGGGAGATTTAGTGTGGAAAGCGACGATAGAAAGAAGGTGCTAGAAGCCGCAAAGGAACATGCAAAGACGTGCCCTGACCTTAAAGGCGCAGACGAACAGGCTTTGGACGCAATGATAGAAACAGAGGAGTAGAAAAATGCATAGAAGCCTTTCAAGACTCTTCCGCGTATTCGGTCCTGCATGGATTACAATGCTTGCAGATATGGATGCAAGCAGCATAATAGGCGCAGCCCAGCTTGGCTCTGCTTTCCAATATTCCTTCATTTGATTTCTTTTGCTTCTCATTTTACCGCTTTACATTATTCAGGAAGCTTCTGGAAGAATAGGTGCTGTTACCAGGCAGGGCCTTGGCGACACTATAAGAGGCCATTATTCTAAGGCAACAGCAAGCCTTATGGTCATTCCTATGTTCTTCGCCGATATTGCAACTTACGTTGCAGAATTCTTGGGGATAGGCGTAGGCCTTGAAATACTCGGCATACCACTCTATGCAGGCATAATTGCTGCCTACATAATTTTTCTTGTTGTTGCGTTCACGAGGGAATACGAAAGCGCCGAAAGGATACTTGTTGCAGTCTCTGCTTTGCTTGTTCTTGGTCTTTTTGCAACGCTGCTTTTGCGTGGCGTAAAGCCTTATCCCGTTTTTGTCGCCAAGCCTAGCTCGCAGTATCTTTTCCTTGCTTCTGCCACTATAGGTGCTGTTGTCATGCCGTTTATGCTCTTTTTCCAGGCTTCAGCAACAGGGCAAAGATTAGAGAAGGGAGAAAGCACGTTAACGAAAGAGTCTTGCGGGAAATAAAAGAAAATACGCTTATAGGCGCGATCGTAACAGAGCTCCTTATGGTAGTAGTAGAGATGACATTTGCAGGCATTAGGACAAGCCCCGGCACGTTTATCTCCGCGCAGTCCCTCGCCTCTGTTTTGCAACCAGTTGCTGGCAGGTTTTCGCCATATGCTTTTGGGATAGGGCTTATTGCTTCTGGTTTCCTTGCGTTAATAGTTGTGGCATTGGCGAGCGCTTGGAGCGTTGCAGAAGTCTTGAGAATAAAGAAAAGGCAGCTGCTTTATGCTGTTGAAAGCCTTCCTGCCGTTCTGCTTGTGCTCCTCATACCTCCTTCGATGCTGGTAAATGGCGTAATAGACTTTCTTGTGGTTTTTGTTTTTGTGCTTCTAGGCCCTGCCGTTATACTTGGCATGATTGCCCAAAACAGGAAAATAATGGGGCATTTTGCCTTTTCGAGATATGAGGCAATAGCTTATTGGCTCGCCTCCGCTTTCGTGCTTGTGTTTGGAATAATTTCGGCGATAATAAGCATATGGTAGTGGGCTCGCGGAGATTTGAACTCCGGACCTCCCGATTATCAGTCGGGCGCTCCAACCAGGCTAAGCTACGGGCCCCTCTAATGATTTTTGTAAAAAATCCTTTAAATAGCTTTCACTATCTCTGCAAACTTTTTCAGGTCTTTTTCCATTTCGCTCCTTATGCTGGGAAAGCGCAAGGCCGCAGCCGGATGAAATGTTGGAAAATATGTTATTCCCTCTTTTGAAACCGGCCTGCCATGGAGTTCGCTAGCATTTCCTCTGCCAAGTAGCGCGCCAATTGCAACATTCCCTAGAAGAAGAATGAATTTAGGCTTTATTATATCTATTTGCCTCTTTAGGAAAGGCATGCACAATGCTATTTCGCTCGGGCTTGGCTCTCTGTTGCCTGGCGGATAAAACTGCACCACGCTGGTTATGTATACTGTCTCTCTCTTTATGCCCGCTTTCTTGAGGAGCTCGTTAAGCAGCATGCCGCTCCTTCCAACGAACGGTCTTTTTTGCTCGTCTTCCTGTTTTCCAGGCGCCTGGCCAACTAGCATAATGCTTGTGTTTAACGGCCCTTCCCCTGGTACAAAGTTCTTGCTAAGCTGCCAGCTGCCCATTTCTGGTAGCTTGGCATAGTCTTCATTAAGCTTTGACATTGCTTCGTATCTGCTTACATAGTCATAGACTTTTGGGAGCACTTCTTTTATATCTTTGTAACTTGCCTGCGAGAGCATGCTTTCCTGGTCTAACCATGCATAGCCGATGTGCTCTGCAGATATTTTAACGCTTTTGGTTGAGGATTTCGCTATGAAGAATTTTACTGTCTTCATCACCTTTTCCTTTCCTTCGTAGAAGAAGTATTTCGTCTGTATTGAGAAATAGGGTAGGAAAATTGGCTCGAGCCCTGTTTCTTCTTTCACTTCGCGTTTTGCCGCTTCCAGAGCAGTCTCCCCTTTTTCAATATGTCCTTTTGGAATGTCTGTATCTTGCTCCCTTTTCAAAAGCAAATACAAAGGCCTTCCGTTTTCTATGAAATATACAAATGCACCCGCCGAATATTCGAACTTCATCTTGGCACCTTTTGTGTTACATCATGCTTCTCGCTATGCAATAAGCGCTCAATAACCGTGACCGCTCGGTTTCGTTGTAATAGTAGGGGTTTGCTATGTTGTAGAAGAAAGTATAAGCGTAGTCTATTCCTTTGCACGCCTGCATGTGCACAAGATATTTAGGAACTATAACATAGGCGTTGGCTACTACTGAAGATGTGTTATACAAGGTAAACACTACTCTAGTCCTATAAACAAAAAACTCGGAGCCGTTGGCTATTATGTCATACAGTTCTCCCGTAGTGCCGTTTGAATCAAAACTCCAGATTCTTGATTTTAATGTATTGTTGGCCAGTATGCCTTTCGTAGTGCCGATCCCCGGCCTTGCAATATAAAGCAGCAGAGGGTTAGAGGAGTTTATGCTGTTATTCCATGCAAAAAATCCGATCCCGTAGGCTGTACCTACATATATGTTCTTTAGTCCTTTCTCAAGAAGGCTAGAGCTTATTAGTCTTGAAATGCTGGAATTGTGCGGGTTTAGTGCTGTCTGGTTTGCTAGCGCTATCGTTGGAATAGTCATTGCCGTCGAGTAGTTGTAGGTGAGTGCGAAATAAGAAACGCTGAGCAGAAGTGCAAATGCATATGCTTTGTAGTCTTGCTTTTTGCGTCTTCTTTCCTTTGCATAGGTTTTTTTGTTTGTAAAATGCAGTCCAAATTTGCCCGCGATGAGTAGCATAATTACTATTGTCAAGTAAAAGAGTATGCTTCCTATGAATTCGTGTATTAGCAATACTGTATTGTTATATCCATAGGCAAGCCAATATGCGCTTATTCCAAGCATGCGCAAGTAGTTGAAAAGAAAAAGCAACAAAATGCCTGAGGTTATCCAAAGCGCCTTCTTGGAGGCGCGGCCAGCATAGATAAAAGCTATGGGCATGAGGAAAAAGAAAAGTGCGATGAAGAAGCCAATGCTTATGCAAGTATCGCCAATTCCTATTATGCTAACAGGCGAGCTTATTGTTATTGGGGCTATGTAGCGAAGCTCTTTTTCAAACAGGCTTAGAACCGCAAATATTGCAATTGTGTTTGCCTTGGCAATCGCCGGGTCAAGCCTGAGAAGAGGCCAGAGCACTGCCGGGGATGCAAACAGGGAATAAAGCATAAGGGCTTTGAACCTTCTTACATTTTTTATTCCGAATATTATCGTCGCCAGGGCGAATATTGCTAATGGAAAAAGGAGAAGGTCTACTCTAAAAGCTAGAAACATAAAAGATAGCCAGAACCTAGCAACTATGACTAGAATTTCAAAAATTACAAAGGCAGTTATGCCTATAGCGAGGCTCAGCCTGTCCCCGCTTGGCTTTATGTTACTGAATATGTAGAAAAAGGAGAGTATCGGAAGCATGAGAATGGGCACGATGACATAGGTTTCTGGGTTTGTGTCTTCTATTGTCAAAGGCGTGATAAAGTAAGAGCTAAGCGTAATTGCAAAAATGCTTATCGCAAACACGACAAAAGCTTCGGTATTGTCCATCTTACTCCTCTGTCCTCAGCCGATATAGACTTCATCACATCTCAGCAGTTACTCTATTCTTCACTGGACACTACTATTTTGCTTAAGACTTTTAAATATGCATTGCTATGCTTTTTCGTGTAATATGCTCAAGTACAGGTTCCTCCCACATACCTCAGAGGTAGAGTTTGTAGCATATGGCAGAAGCATAGAGGAAGCCATGGAGAACGCAGGAGAGGCCATGCTGCAGGTTATGCTCAACATAAAGAAAATAAAAGGGTCAAAGGCTAAGATAAGAAAATTGATCATAAAGGATTCTGCCTCTTCGCTTGACGACCTTGCATGGTACTTTCTGCAGGACCTGCTCAGCAAAGTCGACGAAAAGGCTTTGAAGGCCTATGCGGTCAAGGTGTCTTATAGTCATGGTAGAAAGCACAGGTTTGTTGCTAAGGTTTTCTACAAGCTTTTAGACGGAGACTTTTCAAGGTTAGAAATAAAAGCAGTGACTCCCTATGACCTTTCGTTCGAGCAGAAGAACGGAGTATGGAGACTAAGGGCTGTTGTCGATGTCTAGCGTTCAAACATTGATTGTTTATGCCTTCCTAAGCGTGACCCTAGCGCTTGCCATAAGGCTTGCCGGCTTCTGGATTACTTATAACATAGCCCTCGCAATGGAAAGCGTTCACATAGTAATAGATGTAGTGATAACGCTGTTTGTGCTCGTAGCGATATGGCTCACTAAGGCCTCTTTTGCAAAAAGGCTTAGCTACGGTCTTTTCAAGCTCGAAGACCTTGTTTCCTTTTTTATCGCTTTGCTTATAATCTATTTTGCATTCGACTTTCTCCTCTCTAGCGGCAGTGTGCTCGCTTCAATGTCTTTCGTTGCTGCTATTTTTGAGCTAGCCAGCCTTGTGCCGCTGTTTCTTGCAGGCTATACAAAAAGCCTTGCAGGTTCATTGCTAAGGTCACCATCGCTAAAGGCCGATGGCAAGCACACCTATACCGATGTGTATGAGGGCATGGGAGTTGGTATAGGCCTTCTTCTTTTTGCTTTCT
Organism: Candidatus Micrarchaeia archaeon; assembly: GCA_049976305.1. Lineage (GTDB taxonomy): Archaea > Micrarchaeota > Micrarchaeia > Micrarchaeales > CABMGC01 > JAGDXZ01. Next base: position 11,339 of record JBMFIM010000007.1, read on the forward strand.
CCCATCTTGTAGGCTTCTATTATCTCGCCATACTTATTGCATTCTTTACCCTTCTTTATACTGCGTATTCGATAGGTAAGGACTCGCTCCTCAGCCTTCTTGACTTGCCAAAAGACAAGCGTGTGGGAAAAGAAATAGAAGAAATTGCAAGCGGCGTAGAAGGAGTAAAGCAGGTCAAAGAAGTGAGGATAAGGTGGGCTGGGCCTGTCATCTTCGTTGAGATTATAGTGGAGATGGAGCCGTACCTTACAATAGACGAGTCGCATCCGCTTACAGAGGTGATAGAGAGTAAGATAAAGGAAAAGATAGAAGGGGTAAGCTCAGTAGTGGTACATGTCGAACCTGTCGAACGAAAAGAGTTTACTTTGCTTGTGCCGGTGGAGTCTGCCAACAAACATTCAAGCATAAGCAAGGTGCTTGGCAAGTCGAAGATTTTTGCAATTGTGAAGCTCTCAAGGCATGAAAAAGAGTTTGAGGAACAAACAAAGTTTATTGAGAATCCGTTCGCGGCAAAGGAGCACATAGGGCCTTACTTCAGGGATCTCATAGCAAAAGAGGGCGTTACCGACGTTATCTGTGCAAACGCAGGCGAAGGCGTTTATGGCGTGATTTGTTCAAGGCGACTTTTCTGCTGGCAAGCAACAAGCAGCAGCCTTGAAGACAATGTGGAAAAATTCAAAGCCAAAAAGCTGAGAAAATTCGTGTTTAATCCTTGACAGACGCCGCCTTTCTTAGCCTATTCATAATCGCCAAGCCTATCCCCCTTTCAGGAAACGTCTGCGCTATGCCTATGTCTGCGTCGGTTTTGTCTAGTCTTTTCAAAGCGTCAAACAGGTTTTTTGCTATTTCATACATATTCTGCTCGCTGCCAAGCGCTATCGCATCTATGCCTTTGAATAAGCTTGCGGTTTCATTGCTTACAAGCAGAATGGGCTTCAGCCCCTTATTTTTGGCATCACCAATCGTCTTTGCAATCTCATCCTTATCGCACAGTACTAGAGGCTTGTTCGGCGCATAATGCCTATATTTCATTCCAGGGGCTATCGCCACATTTGCAGCTTTCAGCCCACGCACTCCTTCATCCACTTCTATTCTGCCAAATAACTTCTCCAATTCCTCAACCGTAAAAGGCCCCGGCCTAAGCAATGCCGGAGGATTTCTGGTTATATCTATAATTGTAGATTCTAGCCCATAGAATGTGGTTCCTGCATCTAGCAATATCTCAACCTTGTCCTTAAAATCCTCAAACACGTGCTCTGCCTTTGTTGCGCTGGGCTTTGTGGCCAAATTGGCGCTTGGCGCTGCGATTGGAACGCCGCTTTGCCTTATCAACGCCAACGCTACCGGATGCGCAGGCATTCTCACCGCCACTGTCGGCAAGCCGGCTGTTGCCGAGCGAGCTATTTTGCAGCCTTCTTTCTTTCTTGCAACAAAAGTTATAGGCCCAGGCCAAACCTTGTTTGCAACATCCTCTATTTTCTTTGCCTGTTCTGTGTCAACTATCTCAAAGAATTGATCAATGCTTGCTATGTGAATTATTAGAGGGTTGTCAGCAGGTCTATTTTTTGCTTCAAAAATCTTCCTAACAGCGTTTTCATTAAAAGCGTCAGCACCGAGCCCATAGACTGTTTCAGTAGGAAATGCAACAAGATTGCCACTCTTTATGGCTTTTGCCGCAACATTTATCTTTTCCTCTTCAGGATAGAACGGATTTACTTTAATCAAGATCATTCTATCGCTTAATGCTTGCACATTCCAATTCTATCGCCAATTCTTATAGCCATCTTTCTTGCACTTCCAGCGTTAAGTTCGAGCACGTAGCTTGCTTCTTTCTTTGGGTAGTATACCTTGCAGCGGAAAAGCCTGCATGGCTTGGCCCGCTCAACCAAGTCCACTACCCTCATGTGCTTGTCAAGCCATAGTATGTCTATGCTGAACTTCATGTTCAGCATCCATATACCAGGTCTGCCTCCCAAGCCAACAAACAGCATGCACTCGTTGGGCTTCAACCTTTTCCAGTACATTAGCCCGTATGCCCTTTTTAGCCAAGTATCGGCAACATAAGCCTTTAGCCTTGTTTTGCCTATGCACAACTCCTTAGCAGTATAGCTTTTTGGCCTAAAGCACATTCTATTTCACTACCGCTTGGCTCTGCTCCCTGAGGAATTGGGTAAGATAGTGCTTGCTGCCTGTGCCCTTGCCCGTTATTCCGCTGCCTTTCCATCCTACGAATGTATGCGCCCCAACTATGGCTCCTGTTGTTGCGCTTGTAGGCCTGTTTACGTATACCACTCCAGCCTGTATCTTGTCAAGGAATTGCCTTATTTCTGAGCGCTTCTTGCTGTACAGGCCTGCTGTCAGTCCATACTCGGTATCGTTTGCCTTCCTCAAGGCTTCATCAAAGGTCTTGTATGTATCGAGTGCAAGCACAGGCACGAACAACTCCTCATGCATTATTCTGCTGTCTTGGCTTACCTCTACAAGCGTAGGTTCGACGTAGATGCCGTTTAGTCCTGTGTTGACTACATTGCCGCCATAAAGCACCTTGCCAGTCCTTTTTGCCTCCTCAACAGCTGCTGTGTATTTCTGCAATGCCGACTTGCTTATGAGAGGACCCATGTATACTTCTTTCTTGAGAGGATTGCCTATTACAAAGCTTCTCATCTTTTCTATCATCTTTGATACAAACTCCTCTTTTATCGATTCGTGGACGTAAACCCTAGAGCACGCGCTGCATTTCTGGCCATCGAATCCGAAGGCTGCACTTGCTACTCCTGTTACTGCGTCATCGATGTTCGCATATTTTGAAACAATTGTCGGGTTCTTGCCACCCATCTCCACTACAAATACCTTCTGCAATCCAAGGTCTACTGCCTTCTTTATCATGCTTGTGCCAGTGGCCCTCGAGCCGGTGAATACGATTCCGCTCACATCCTTGCTCACTACTAACTCATCCCCTACTTCGGAGCCTGGGCCCGTAACGTAGTTGAAGACACCATCTGGCAAGCCTGCGCTTTTGAAAAGCTCGTAGATCTTGTAGCCTGTCATCATTGACATGTTGTCTGTGCTCGAAGGCTTGAATACTACCGTGTTGCCTGTTATAAGCGCGCCTACAGACATGCCGACGGATATTGAAACAGGGAAGTTGAACGGCGCCAGAACCCCGAAAACGCCGTATGGCTTCATGGCGATGGTGATCTTTTCCTCTTCGCCAGGCGCGCCCTGGAAGCCAGCGCTGACTTTTGCCGAGCTTCCTGTAAGCTTGGTTTTTCTGTAGTAGCCCTTATTCTTTTCATACTCGTCCGCATAGTAGTTCATAAAGTCTATTGCTTCATCGACCTCGCCCACAGACTCGTATCTGCTCTTTCCGTTCTCTATGCTGAGTATTGCAGCAAGCACAAACTTTTCCTTCCTGAAAAGCTCCACAGCATTTCTGAATATTTTTGCCCTCTCCTTATAGCCTAGCGAAGACCATGATTCGAAGGCAGCCTTTGCCGCTTCTATTGCTTGATCGGCATGCTGCCTAGTGCCCTTCTGGAATCTGCCTATCAGCGTGCCATCTATCGGCGAGTTTTCAACTATTTCTTCGTTTGCAAAGACCTCTTTGCCACCTATGTACATTGGTATTCGCTTGCCAAGCACATTCTGTTTTACATAGTTTACTGCATCTTCAAAGTTTTTGTCAAACTCTGCTTCTTTGCCCTCTTCTACAAAATGTCTGTATGTAAACTCGTTTTCAAAACCAGCCATGTAATCACTACCAATATTGCAACAAACATTTTAATAACATTATAAACAAGAATTAGGCACGTATGGAAATAGTCAGCGAAGGAAAGGCAAGAATCATTACTGCAAACGCATTCTACAATCCAAAAATGAAAAGGCTCAGGGACATTTCAGTAGCTTTGTTGAGAGCAACCATGAATCCTCGGTTTGCGGTGTTAGATTCTACAGCCGCAACGGGCATAAGAGGGATAAGGTACTTGCTTGAAGCTGATGCTGGAAAAGCCGTATTTCTCGAGATAAACAGCAGCGCTTATGCCACGCTCCTCAGCAACATAAAGCTTAATGGAGTAGAAGCAAAAGCAGAGGCAAAGAACACTAGCATACAAGAGTTTGCTAATACATCAAATGAAAGGTTTGACGCCATAGACCTTGACCCTTTTGGCACTCCAGCGCCTTACATATTTGACCTTCTGAAGCTTGCTAAAGACAACACCCTATTTATGGTAACGGCTACGGACACAGCGACGCTTTGCGGGGCAGAGGCACATGCTTGCTTGAGGCTTTATGCTGCTAAGCCCATGCACGGCAAGCTGTGCCATGAGGCGAGCATACGTATTCTGCTTGCGTTTTTGGCCAGGCTTGCTGCGCAGTTCAATTTTGGAATAGAGCCATTACTTAGCTTGGCCGAGCTTCACTATGTCAGAGTTTTTGTCAAGCTGAAAAGAGGAGCGCAGAAGGCTTTGGAAAGTGTGAAAGAAATAGGGCTCGCATCGTTGTGCAGGAAGTGCCACAGCTATTATCTTGCCAAGTTGTTCAGCAATGAGAAGATCGCATACACGTGCAACTTTTGCGGAAGCAACACAGAGGTTTTCGGCCCATTGTGGCTTGGTAGCATAACCAACAAGCAGGTGTTGGGCAAGGTGGCAAGCCTGTTAGAAGGCAAGACAGCAGCGAGCATAAACGCAATAGCTTCAGAGCTTGAGGTGCCTTTCTTCTATAGCCTTGACGAGATCACAAGCTATCTAGGAATTGGCTCTGTGCCCCTCGACAAAGTTATTTCAGAATTGAAAGAGAAAGGGGTAAGTGTGAGCAAGACTGCATTCTGCACCAACTGCATTAAAGCCGATGCAAAAGTTGATGCAATAATCGATGCGGTGAAGAAAGCGAATGGCTCAGTTATACATAAGGTATAGTGCCACTAAAAGGAAAAGTATTTATATGAGCTAATTTAATAAGTATAATCGGTGAAAGAGGTGGGGGTGGAAAACGGGGGGCGTATAGGATACCCTGAGTTTGCAAAGGCAATAGCTGCAAGCGATGGCAGGACATATGACGTAGAAGGCGCGGAGAAAAAAGACTTGGCCTACATCATAGAAAATACCTGCATCTACTGCGGCAGGCTAATGGCAAAGGATGAGGTCAAGATCCTACCACCAAGCTACGTCGTAGAAAGAGACCCATACGTTAGGAACGGCGTTGTGAAGCGCAGGCTAATGTGCGTGCAGTGCTACAATGAAATAAAGAGCGCTGCAAAAACCAAAGAACCATACGCGCAGAGAAACTTGCGCAGCAACATAATAGTGAAAAGCCTGGTAAAGGGATTCCTGTTCAACAAATAAAACAGCAAAGCCAGTAAAGCAAACACATAGCTCAGGGCTTGTTTCATTTTTTCTTTTTTGCTGGCTTGTTTTTCTAGCTTTGCTTTTATTTCCCGTTCCCGCGAGAAAAGTTTATTAATGGAGAAAGCGTTATGGTTTTTGGTGTGGTATTGACTTTGCTGATTGAAAAACAAGCATACCACAACAAATACGAAGAGGCGGCCAGGGAAGCTGCAGATTACTTGATCAGCCAGATAGGCTCTGACGGCTACCTTCCAGCAGCCAAAGACTACAGATGGTACAAACCTCACTGGTTCAGAGATACTTCTTGGGTTGCTGTAGCTCTTCTTCGTTATGCAGGCTATTTGAAAGAGAGAGGCCAAGAATATAAAGAGTACCTGGAAGCGGCAAATCGTATTATTGAGTTCAACATAAGCGCTTTGGAGAAGTATATTCCTAACTTGCAGAATAGCCTTAAGATAAGCCTTGACGACGAGGAATTCTTCAAGCTCTACAACCACATACCTGCTAGGGTCGGTAGATCCAAGGAGCTGTACAAAGAAGACGGAATGGATGATACCCCTCAGAAAAATGTTGCAAGGAGCTGGCTTCTGCAATACGATACCATTCCGCTAATCCTTATGACTCTTTACAAAAAGAACCAAATTTTCGGGTTGGATAATAAAGAGGTCGAGTTTTTAAAAAGCAATGTAGTCACAATTGCCAATTATCTTGGTAAAATATTTGGTACTGAATGCGCTTCTGCTTGGGAGATAGAACCGGAGCTTCTGCATGCTTATGACGTAGCTGCAATACACTTTGCATTCAAAGTGCTTTCTGAATTCTCTGAGCAGTACGACTTAGGAATTGATAACCAGGAAATAGAGCATATAAAGAACACGCTATACAAAGGCGATCCTCTTCAGTTTCTTAGAAGGTTCTTTGTCCACGGCGATATGTTGTATCGGGCTAAAAGAAGCTTTGAAAATAAGCCGTTATTAGAAAAGGGCGTCGGCTCATCAGCCATATTCATCTTCCTTAATTTCGGAATAACAGGTATAGATCTAGGCGCCCCAGAAATAGAAAAAAACACCATAGAGCGCATTGAGGCCGATCTTTTCAATGGCAACATGCTGCCGATAAGATTTCTTGGGGACACCTACTTTAATGGCGGGCGATGGCTTCTCTTGGGCCTCTCTTTTGCGGAATACTATGCAAATACCAATAGGCTGGAGAAAGCGAAAGAAATTTTGGATTATGTAATAGACAAATATGAAGGTTCGTATCCTGAGCAGGAGCTTGTAAACCCTGCAAGCCCAGGTGCTGACGAAGAGCGTATAAAGGAAAATGGGGGCAAACCGATTCAAGACCTTGCTTGGTCCTATGCAGCGGTCATAACTGCTTCGCTTGCAGTCTTGTCGGCGATGCAAGAAAGCATGAGAGAAGCAATGAGAAGGTAGATAAAGAAAAAGTTTAAAAGCTTCTAACAAAAATTTATACCGATTAAATGCTGCTATACATACTCGTCTTCGGTATAGTGGCCTTGCTGTTTTCACTTGCAGCAGCCTATGTTACCCTCAGGAAGCCGGCAGGAAACAAGCAGATGCAGGATGTAGCCAGTGCAATTAGGCAGGGAGCAACTGCATATCTCAACAGGCAAGGAAAGGTAATTGGAATATTTGCAGTAGTGCTTGCAATACTTTTCTTTGTTCTTTTCTATGCGCACAACGGCCTGCTAATAGACATAGCTTTTCTAACAGGCGCTTTGACTTCTTATCTTACTGCATACTTGGGCATGAATGTTGCAGTAAGGGCTAACGTGCGCACAACTGAAATGGCGAAGCACGGAGCCGAGAACGCCTTCTACACAGCCATAGTTGGAGGTGCGGTAACAGGGTTTGCTGCAGTAGGTTTCGGCATAATAGGCTTGGTGCTTATACTTAATCTCGTAGGCTTAGACAAAATACCTTTGCTAATTGGCTTTGGTTTTGGGGCTTCACTAGTTTCGCTTTTTGCAAGAGTTGGAGGCGGAATATACACAAAGTCAGCAGATGTTGGTGCCGATCTAGTTGGCAAGACCGAGCTTAACCTGCCTGAAGACGATCCTAGAAATCCTGCAGTAATAGCAGACAATGTGGGAGACAATGTAGGCGACTGTGCAGGCATGGCCGCCGACGTATATGAAAGCTATGTAGTTACTATTGTAGCATCCTTGCTTATTGCGGCTGCAATGCCAATAGTCAAGCCAAGCCTTGTGGCATATCCTTTTGTAATTGCAAGCATAGGGATTGTGTCCAGTCTAGTCAGCATGCTTTTCCTCAAGGGAGCAAAGGCGGAGCTTACTCTTTACAAAGGCATAGGCTCTGCGGTAGTTACTGCAGCACTGCTTGATCTTCTTGCCACATATCTCATGGGCTTCAGCCTAGCATATTTTGTACCGGTGCTTTCTGGTCTAGTTCTAGTGATTTTGCTTTTCGCTATAACCGATTACTTTACAGGCAGGCATACGAAAAGGGTCATAAAGGTAGCACAGGCAGCGCAAGGCGGAGGGGGCACCGGAGTTATCATGGGCCTTTCAGTGGGTCTCAGGTCAACGGTGTGGCCAGTTGTGGCGATAGTTGTGGCAATACTTATTAGCTATGCTGCAGTAGGCGTTTATGGAATCGGGATTGCTGCTGCCGGCATGCTCTCGCTAACTGCAACTGTGCTCACCATAGATTCGTTTGGCCCTATTACAGACAATGCAGGAGGCATAGCGGAGATGAGCCATGCAGAAGGAAAGGTAAGAGAAGTAACTGACCTGCTCGATGCAGTAGGCAATACAACCAAGGCTACGACTAAAGGCTTTGCAATAGGCAGCGCAGCGCTCTCAGCAACTGCTTTGTTTGTAGCATATGCCAGCGCCGCAAAGCTAAGTATAATCGACGCGCTGAATCCTAGCGTGACAATAGGCATATTCATTGGCGCTTTGCTGCCTTTTGTCTTTTCCTCATTCCTCATGGAAGCAGTAAGCAAAGGCGCCGAAGCATTGGTAGAGGAGGTAAGAAGGCAGTTCAAGACGATAAAAGGGCTAATGTCGGGAAAGGCGAAGCCGGATTATGCTAAAGTAGTAGATATGACGACTGTAAACGCTTTGAAGAACCTTGTAGTGCCTGAGCTTGTGGCGATACTTGTGCCCATAGCAGTTGGCCTAATACCTTATCTCGGCAGGCAGGCCCTCGCAGGCTTGCTTGTGGGCATGATCCCTGCTAGCTTCATGCTTGCACTTTTCATGGCCAACAGCGGCGCGGCGATGGACAACGCAAAGAAGTATGTGGAAGCAGGCCACTTCGGGGGCAAAGGCAGCGAGACCCACAAGGCTGCGGTAGTGGGCGACACTGTCGGAGATCCGCTAAAGGACACAGCAGGCCCCGCTCTTAACTCAATGATAAAGGTAGTAAGCACAATATCTATCCTTCTTGCACCGTTCTTTGTTGCAACTTTGCTTCTCTAGCTGGCAAAAGATTTTAGCAGGGCGATGGCCTGCTTGATGCCGGCCTTGGAAGAGCCGGCAGCCCTAACATGGAAGGTGTACGGAATTTCGCATATATTTAGTTCGCCGCTCTTTACGCACTTGAGCAGGTCGAACAATACCTTATAGCCTTCGCCCACAAATCTTTGCTTGTTTTTTGAATAGATTGATTTGAAAAGTTCAGCCTTTACGCCGAAAAAGCCAGAGAAGATGTCTTTGCTTGTCTGTTTTCTTCCTAGTTTTAAAACAACAAGGCCAAGAAGCATTAGGGACTTGGAGATAAGCTTTCTCCACTTTGACCACTTGGTTACATTTGCCCTTACTGCTATCACCAAATCATGGTTAAGAAGGCATTTTGCTATCTTCGCCACAACTTCTGGTGGGTGCTGCAAGTCTGCATCCATGACTATTGCATAGGGCGTTTTAGCCTCAAGGAGGCCATGCACTATACTGTGCGTAAGCCCTCTTTCCAAACCCATTCCCTTCCTGTCCACAAACCTTACTTTCTTGTTTTTTCTTGCTATCCTTTCTACAATTTTCCTTGTATTGTCTTTAGACCCGTCATCCATTACTAGCACGCTTATTCCTTGATAGTGGCTCAAGAGGTAGCGTATGAGCTTGCCTATTGTTGCTTCCTCATTCAGCGTTGGGAGTACAATTGTGTAATTAGCATAGTCTATCATTCAATCGCTGCAAACAGAGCCGCATAATTCAGCACTGCCCTTATCATTCTGCTTAGCATAGGCACGCGCGAAGTTATTGTTTCTATTCTTTTTATATCTCTCTTCCCTACTGCTTTTGTAAGCCCTATTATTGGCGGATATGCTATAAACAGAAGAGCAAACGCTACTGCTAGTTTGAGTGTCGGGTACATGCTGATTAGAAGCACTGGCATAAATACAATTACAAGCAGCAAGTTTGCAAAAGCTATTCTATAAATCCTTCGTGGAAACACCGTTATGGCATCTTTTCCTATCTCATGCAAGTACAAGAAGTCTGCAATAGCCGGGCCCACAAAGTACAGAACTCCGATAAGTGCATATATTGTGAAATACGGTATTAGCAGCACCAGCAGAGCAAGCTCTGCTAATCCAACCACTGCAGAGAATGCAAACACCTTCTTTACCTTCGCTTTGCTTACAACAATCGAGCTTGCAGGGGCGCCAAGTATTGAAATTAGCAGTGAGGCGCTCATTATGGCGATGTAAACATACACGCCCTCATATCTTGGAAATACAGTATACATTATCGGATGCGAGAACATTACAAAGAACACAACGAACGGTGTTGCGAAAAGGTAGATAAGATAAAGCATGTAAGACACTATTTCGCTAGTTTCCTTCTTGTGCTCAAGGTTTAATGAAGAAAAGAATGGAAGCAAAACCACCATCGAGCCGGTGAATATGCCAAGTATGCTCTCAACTCTTGAAGCTACTCCGTAATCGCCTATCGTGCTAGATGCCACGTACATGGCAAGGAGCAGTACGCCTATGTTAGAAGGCAGCGAAGAGAAGAAGTTTGAGCCTGCTATAGGAAGAGAAAAGGAGAATATGCTTTTCATCCTTTCTCTAAACTCTTTAACGCTCAAAGCTATAGGCGCATGCTTCCTTATCCGCCATAAAACTGCTAAAGATCCTATGGACAATCCTGCAAAAAGCCCCAGCACCGCACCCATTACGCCGAACCCTAGCCAAACAAGCGTGACGCTTACAGCCGCTTGGGAAACAGTGTAGACTATGCTGGCAATAGTGCTTCCTTTGCCATCGTTGAATCCTATCAGCGCCCCGTGCCCAACACCATAGAGCATAGAGAACACTATGCTTACAATCGCTACGACCAGTACTCCAAAATAGGCAAAGGAATGGAAGAGGGCAAAAGTAAGATAGTGCGAAAATGCAAGGCCTATCAGAACAATAATTGTGCCTAGCAGGAGTATTGTAGCAATGCTGCTCCCTATAAGCCTTTGCAGCTCGTCAGAGTTTTTTGTCTTTGGTATGCTTCTCTCCAAATATGTCGCTATACCGAAATTGCCAACTGCGCCAAAGGCCCCAGCGACGCTCACCGCTACTACGTATGCCCCGTAGTTAGAGGGCCCAAGAAGCCTTGCAATAGCGACAAACGCAAGGCCATAGACTATGAGAGTAAACAGCCCACTGAATGCTAAGTAAGAGGCGGTGGTTGTCGCCTTTACGCTCTTTTCCTCTATGCTTTCTTCAGCTTCGTAGGGCATTTAAGCACTATACAAATTTTCCAGCATATTCTATTAATCCCTTAGCCCAGCCAGCATGCAAAGATTCTGCAAAGCGCCTCAGGTCGTTTATTCCTTCCTTGTCAACAACTTTTAGAAGGCCGAGCAAAGGAGGATAAAGCAGAAAAGTAACTAAAAGCCCATATGCTATTTCAAGCAAATTGCCTTTTAGCAGGTTGCCGGCTAGCAGCAGCACGCCGAGCAAAATGTTCGCAAGATATGCCTTAGCAAGCTTCTTTGAATTTATTCTTATTTGCAAGTCCTTCTCTGTAGCGTATGCAAACGCGAAGCTCGACACAATTCCGCCGACAATGAATATTGCCACTACTGCCCCGATTGCGCCCCAAGCAGGGATTAGAACGAGCAGCGCGACAAGCTGTGCAATTGCGGTAGCAAGGTAAAACTTCATAACCTTTATTGTCTTCTCTCTAGCGGTGAAAATTGTCGCCAACAGTCTTCCAAGCAGGAACAAAGCCAAGCCCAAAGATGCAAGGGAGAGATAAAGTGGAGCTAGCTTATACCTGTTTGAAAGGAGCAAAAAGACCAAGGGCTTTGATAGGGCAGACATGAAAGTAAGCAAAGGAAGGGTAATGACAAGTGCATATGTCACTGTCTTTGTGATTTTTGCTTCAGAATTTTCGCTCGGCCTTGCATTGATATATGAAAAGCCAGACAGCAAGGCGGTATATATTGCTCCATACATCGCATATATGCCCGCATTGAGCCTTGTCGCTACCCCGTAGTTGCCTATTATACTCGAGGCGACATATATGCCTAGAAGCAGGGCGGAGAGCTGCATTACGCCTGTGTTCATTATGTTCGTGGTGCCTAGAGGCAGGCTGAACGCCAATGCATTCTTCACCTCTTGCCAGCTTAGCTTGGACAAGCTTGCTTGTGAAAGATCGTTTAGCAAGAATGCCAATCCCACAAGGAAGCCTGTGCCGTAGCCGATCACAATGCCCAGCACTGCGCCGTTGAAGCCATAGCCGAGAAGGATCAGCAAAACGCTGGCAACGAGCTGAACTGTGTACTCTGCTATCACGGAAACCGCCATGCGCATAGGCTTACCCAACCCTATCAAGGCGCTTGTCTCGCTTCCGAAAGGCACAGCGAAAAGAATTACAAAAGATGCTATAACTAGGGTAGTAAAGCTCACTCCAGAACTCTTATAGGCTCCTGAGACCAGATATCCTGCGCATACGCCTACAAGCATGGTGGCTGCACCGAGCAAAAAGCTGAGCAACAAGCCTAGAAGGAGCGTGTTCGCAGCTTTCTTCGTCTCGCCCTTGGTACTATACTCTGTAAGATACTTATTCATGTATTGGCCTAGGCCGTAGCTCATTGCTGCATCGACAAGCAGGTAGAAGCTCACCGCTATTGTATAGGCTCCGTATTGGCTCGGGCCGAGCAGCCTGGCAACTGCTATTATTGTGACAATGCCTATCAGGAATCCTGTAACATTGCCAAGCATCGCGCCTGAAAGCGAACTAGCAAGCCTTCTGCCATAGCTTTCAGCCATTAAACCGTATTAATTTACTTAGCTTGTCTTTAAAAATTAGAGTGGAGCACACTTCTGCGCATTTAGGAACTTGCGATTTCATAGGATTATTTTATGCTGGCTTCCAAACAGTATTTAACAACGTGAGCTGGAAATCCCGCGCTCTTTACACGTAGGATGAAAGCGAACTGCTGCTATGGCTATTGCAGGCATGTATAAAAAGACATATAAGTTATTTTAGTAAAAATTATAGAGCAAGGAAGTGTAATAAAAGGCGAGCGATGATAAGATGATCATGATTAAAAAGTACAAGGCAGAAGCCTACGCCGCACTTGCCTACTTAATTATAGCACTTGTCTTCTTCTGGCCAGCGCTTGCTGGCAAACTACCAGGCTCTGGCGGCGACGCTTACCAGAGTGCATGGGAGCTTTGGTGGGTTTCATACTCGCTGTTTGTGCTCCACACCTCTCCATATTTTACAAACTTTGTTTTCGCCCCAGTAGGCGCAAATCTTGTAACCCAAACAATGGCGCCTTTGGCAGGCATCATTGCAGCGCCAATACAGGCAATTAGTCCGGCAGCCGCGCTTTCGTTCATTTTCTTCTTGGGCTTCGTCCTTTCAGGCTTGTTCGCTTATTTGCTCATCTTTTACCTTACAAAAGACAGGCTTGCATCTTTTCTTGGTGGCTTCATTTTTGCATTTAGCCCCATACATGTTGTACAAGCTTTGGGGCATTTGCAATATACAAACATCGAGTTCCTGCCCCTGTTCCTTCTAGGCCTACTTCTGCTAATTGAAAAGAAGCAGCACAAGCATGCTGTGCTTGTTGCCGTGTCATTTGTTTTTCTTACCTTTATGGGCGATATAGAGCAAGCCCTTATGGCCATTGTTCTTGCATTCCTTGTTATTGTCTACATGCTGCTAAGAAAAGAAGAAAGGTCAAAGCTTAATTTGAGGTTTTGGGCCCTGCTTGCAGAGGTCATTGTGCTAACTTTTATTTTTGGCTCGCCTGGCTTTCTTAGCATAGCACATGGCCTTAACAACGAAACGCTGGCTACTGTGAACATGCAGGCAGGCATAGCTTATAACGAGCTTTATAGCCCTGACCTTCTTTCGTTTTTTGTTCCTTCGCCAAGCAACGGTCTTCTCCAAAGCTTGCCGGAGTCAGTAGCTAGCATATACAAAGGCGATGTTGCAGAAACAACTGCGTATGTGGGCTATTCTGTTTTGCTTGTTGTAGCCTATGCCCTCTATGTCGACTACAAGAAAAACAAGCTAAAAACTACAGGCCTGTTTGCCTTTGTTGCATTCTTCTTCCTTTGGCTCAGCATAGGCCCATACTTGCAGGTTAATGGAACGATCACAGGCCTACCTGGCATATACCTGCTTTACCACTCTATTCCATACTTCAACGTACTAAGGGAGCCAGGCAGGTTTAACATAGTGTCTGAGCTCATGCTTGCAGTAATCTTTGCTTACGGCTTCTCATGGCTTAGGAAAAGCACAACGCTTAGAAAAGAGGACAAGCAGTACTTGCTTGCTTTCATAGCTGTGCTATTGTTTGTCGAGTATTTTGCCATGCCAATAGGCAGCAAAATGCTGAATAGCGAGTTTTCAAGCAGCTATGTGCCAAAGGCGTATTACGAGCTTGCCAAGTTGCCTGGAAGATTCTCTGTCCTGCTCTTGCCCGCATTGACCAACTATGCCAACTCGACTGCGCCCAACGAATACCCAGGCATGGCGCTTTACTATCAGACTATATTCAAAAAGCCTTTGGTCGGGGGATATCTAACTAGAGAGAACGCTACTCAGCTTTTCTCCTTATTCAACCTACCACTTGTAGTCTCAGCCTACTATCTGCAAGAGGGCCAAGGGCTAGTTTACCTTTCCCCGCTTATAACCAACTATACTAATGCTACAAAGTTCCTGCTCGCAGCATACAATGTCACATTTGTGGGCGTGATGAGGCGTGCTTACACCTTCACCGAGCTGGAGAACATAACAAGCTACCTTGCGAGCATGTTTGGCTATCCGATCTATGAAAGCAACACCACCATAATTTTCTCAACGGCCAACGCCTTGAGGACTGCAGGCACTTACCTTGCTGCTTATACGCCCGTGCTTGTAGGTGGCTATGGCAGTGTGGCAAGCACCTGGCAGCCAGGTTGGCTTCTTTGCCAATACTACTCTGCTTTGTGCAACTCAACTTTCAGCACCATGTGGTGGGCCGCAAACCCTGCATTTGTAGAAATATACGTGCCTAAAACAGAGAATTTGAGCATATCCCTGCAGGCGATGTCTTTAAGCTCGATAAGCGTGGAGAACGTATATTTTGACGGCGTGCAGGTTGACAGGCTTACGCTGCAGCCCTTTGTAAAGAACTTTACCATAAACGTCACAGCGATCAGGGGCATAAACTCGCTGGTCTTTGCACCAAGCACAGGAGAGCAGCAGCTTGGTGCGAGGAACATAACCATAGCAGTGCGCTAGCTACTCGTCAAGGCCAAATTTCTTTATCAAGGATAAACGAATTTGCACATTACTATTAAAAGCTTTTCTTCAGAAACCTTCTTTGGTGGGCTTTATGTCAGTAGAGGATGAGCTGGTGGAGGGACAGGTCTACGAAGTAAGCATAAGGGCTAAGAACATACACGGCGAAGGCATAGGAAACATAAACAACAATATAGTCTTCGTTAAGAACGCGAAGACAAGGGTAGGCAAGACGTACAAGGTGAGGATATCCAAGATATATAGGACTTTTGCGTACGCTGAGCTTGTCGATGAGGAAGGCGACAATAGAAAGTATTTTATAGGTAATGGGAGTATACTTACCATATAACTTCTTTGTTTTTTCGCTTTATTCTTAGGTGAATCAATGGATGTGAACGAGATTGCAAACAAGCTCCTCAAAGGCACCACCACCATAGGAATAATATGCAAGGACGGCGTGGTTATGGGGGCCGATTCAAGGGCAACGATGGACACCTTCATAGCCAGCAGCGAGGCTGTAAAGGTCTACAAAATAGACGAGCAGCTTGGAATGACAATCGCTGGCAGCGTGGCTTTTGCCGAGTACCTTGTCAAGGTTCTTAAGGTGCAGAATGAATTCTACAAGATGACCGAAGGCAAGCCCCTTTCTCCTGGTGCCGCAGCGTCTTTGCTCTCAATGGTTTTGCAGGAAAATGCAAACCCGTATCTGCTTGAGTTTACCGCTGTTCAGCTTATCGTTGGAGGCATTAACAAGGATGTTCCGGAGCTTTACGACCTGGACCCTCTTGGCGGTATATCAAAGGAGTCCAAGTTCTTCTCTTCTGGCTCAGGGTCCCTTACTGCTCTAGGCTACTTGGAGAGCGTTTTCGTGCCAGACATGAGCGCTGACGAGGCAGCAAGGCACACAGTCAAAGCGCTTAAGATTGCAATGAAAAGAGACTCGGCCACTGGCGACAACATAAAGGTTGTTGCTGTAACAAAGAAAGGGTTCAAAGAGTATTCAAAGGAAGAGATAGAGAAGCTTTCGAAATGAGTGCTTAGCTTAGTTGGTTTTCTAATTTACATAAGGAGTGGTAGCTTTGGAAAACGACAAAGGAAAAGAGGAAAGCAAGAAAGAGAAGGAAAAAAGCGAAGAGCTTCTTCAAAGGCTAGAGGAAATACTGCCAAAAGAAGCAGAGATAACAAAGGTAGCTTTTGAAGGGCCTGACGTGGCGATATACGGGAAGAACATAAGCGCGATATATGGGCATGAAGACTTGATAAGAAACGCCTCTGCAGCGATAAAGAAGAAGCTTATTCTTAGAAGCGACCCAAGCGTGCTGCTTGACAAGGAAGATGCCGAGAAGAAGATAAGGGAGCTTGTGCCTGCTGACGCAGGCATACCTGAAGACGGCATAAGGTTCTCTCCAGAGTTTTGCGAAGTGTACATAGAAGCCCAGAAGCCGGGAATGGTTATAGGCAAAGAAGGCTCAACGCTCAGCGAGATAGTCAGGCAGACTGGCTGGATTCCTAAGATAATGCGCATACCTTCAATGAACAGCGATGTGATAAAAGGAATAAGGCAGCTATACTTGAAGGAGGAAGATTTCAGGAAAAAGTTTTTGCTAGGCCTTGGGAAGAAGATAAACCTTGATAGGGGAAACATAGAGTGGGTGAAGGTAACAGCGCTTGGCGGCTTCAGGGAAGTCGGCAGGAGCAGCTTGCTTGTAGAAACAAACAACTCCAAGGTGATAATAGACTGTGGCCTTAGCCCGGAGCCTGCAGTAAAGGGGCTTGAAGCTATTACCGGCGATACCAACAAGGTGTTTCCTTATCTCGATACTGCCAACATAACTGTAAACGACATCGATGCTGTTATATTGACGCATGCGCACATAGACCACACAGGCTTCGTTCCTTACCTATTCCGCTACGGCTACGAGGGTCCGGTATACTGCACTCCGCCGACTAGGGACTTGACTGCATTGGTGCTTTATGACTACATCAAACTGGTTCAAAGAAGCGGCGGCACGCCACTTTACGAGGAGAAGGATGTAAAGAAGATGCTCGCCCATGTAGTGACAAGGGAATACGGCGAAGTCACAAACATAACAGACGAGATGAAGCTTACTTTCCACAACGCTGGGCACATCCTCGGTAGCAGCATAGTGCATTTGCATATAGGCGAAGGCTTATACAATCTTGTCTATACCGGCGATTTCAAGTATGGCTTCACTAGGCTTCTTGACGAGGCCGACACGCGGTACCCGAGAATAGATGCTCTCTTTATGGAAAGCACCTATGGCGGTGCAAAAGACATACCGATCAATAGGCAGCAGGCAGAAGTTCAGCTTATGGAAACAATAAAGCAGGTAATAGACAACAAGGGCAAGGTGCTTATCCCTGTCCTCTCAGTTGGCAGGGGCCAGGAGCTCATGCTCATACTAGAGGCGTATATGAAAAACAATCCGAGATACAGCCTCAACGCACCAATATATCTTGACGGCATGATACTTGAGGCAAGCGCAATACACACCGCCTATCCTGAATACCTTAAGCATTCCCTGAGAAGGCGCATACTCAGCAATGATTCTCCTTTCGAAAGCGAGCTGTTCCAAGTAGCAAAAGGAGAGATAGAGGAAGTAGTGGATGGCGATCCAGCAGTGATTCTTGCCAGCGGGGGCATGCTAAACGGCGGCACCAGCCTTGAGTACTTCAGGCGCCTGGCAGATGATCCAAAGAACGCGATAGTCTTTGTCAACTATACCAGCGTAAACTCCTTGGCAAGGCGCGTCCAGAATGGCCTCACCGAGGTGGCGCTGCCCGATGAGGAGGGCAAGCTTCAGCCAGTTAAGATAAACCTCAAGGTCAATACTATTGACGCCTTCAGCGGCCACAGCAACAGGATAGAGCTTGTCAACTTTGCCACAAGGGTAAGGCCTCTGCCAAAGCGCATCTTCACAATGCATGGCGAAGAGCAGAAGTGCGAAGACCTTGCCAGATATCTTAACATGAAGCTGCATGTCGAGACTAGGGCGCCGATGAATTTGGACACTATACGGCTGAAATGACAAATATTTTGGCTTTTTATTTTGCAGGCAAATATAAGCTTGCATTCTCATTGATCTCCAGTTCTGTATAGTTGCTGAAATTAAATAGCGAGGGCGATGTGCCTATGCCCTTCACTATTAAAATCGGCTTGCCTGAATAATTTTCATATGGCGGAATAGCACTTATGTTATAAAAGTCAAGCAAAGCCCACACGTTCGAAGCTACTTCTCTATAAGAATGGCTGTTTAGGTACTGGATTGCATTTATCATATACTGATTTCTTTCATTTACGTTGTATGCGCTTTTCAAAAGGCCAGGCAGTAACAATATAGAAAAAACAAAGAAGGCAAAATCAAGCAACAAGACGGCTTTGCTTCTTTTATCATCAAGCTTTTGCGCCAAAACAAACACCAAAGGGGCGTAGACTATATAGGACCACCTAGGAATTGTGTAGACAAAGTTTGACATTAAAGCTCCCGCAAACAACACTGCAAGGCTTATTAGTAGAAAAATGAGAAGCTGCTTGTTTGCCTTCTTATCGCATCTGCAAAACAGCATAAGCATTAGGTAAAAAGCAAAGAATGGAAGAAACAGGGTAAGCAGCGGCGCAAGGCCGATTGAACTAGCGTAGAAGGAAGTATGCAAAGCAACCTTTACGGTCTCTATGTAGTTAAATATGGGATTTCCGAACGCAATGTAATTGAATGCAAGCCACGGAATAAATGGGGCAAGCAACAGGCTAATTGCCTTGCGCTTGTTGTTTGAAAATAGAATCAAAAAGGCAAAAGGCGCAGCGATTACCTTGCTGAGAATCGCCAAGGCTATGAAGAAGCTGAAATAGTATTTTCTCTCAAGGAAAAGCAGTAAGCCGACCAAAAGGAACAAAAACGAGAGTATTTCTGCACCGTTGAATATAGAATAGAAAATTATTGGAAACGGCGTCAGCACCAGCGAGACCATTATGCTCTCGTTCATGTCAAGCTTTTTAGATGCATGAATTGCGATTGCGAAAAGCAGCAGTATGCACGCAATTATATAGAAGTAGCCTGCCTCATTTTTAAAAATCAGATAAAAAGGGACGAGCACCAGCCCGGTCAACGGCGCCCTTTCCCAGCCTATTAGACTATAATTGCCAGTTATTATGCCTTTTGCATAAAGTATATGTGCTATTAAGTCCCAATAGTAGCCCAGTGGATAGTATACTACAGAGATGTTTATGAGTGCGAGCAAAAGCAGTAAAACAGAATATTTCTGCATCTTTGAATGTTACAATAAAAGGTATTTATATTAGGCTTTTTACCTAAGCATAGGCTTAGCTGGGGCAAAAATTTAAAAATCTTTTTGCAAAGATTTTTATTAGGGGGCAATTGGGGTGATAAGATGGCGGCGAGAAGGAAGAAGGTTTCTGGAGACTGGCTTCTGCCTGATGTATTCAGCGACTACCCAGACAGGCTAAGCAAATACCTAGACAAGCTTTTCTTTGCGCCAGCAAGATACCTGCAAGGCTTTGCAGAACTCCCTGACGTAGACCTTATAGACGAGGGAGACCACTTTGTAATACGCGCAGACATGCCAGGAGTGAGGAAGGAGGACATAAAGCTGAGAGTGGACAAGGACAAGGTAGTAATAAGCGCAGAAACGAAGAAGCAGAAGGAAGAGAAAGGAAAGAACTATTACTACAACGAGCGATCGGCAGCAAGCTACTTCAGGTCAATTCCTCTTCCAAGCGAGGTTTTGCCAGACACAGCCAGCGCCAAGTTTGAAGACGGCACTCTAGAGATAAATGTCAAGAAGACAAAGGAAGAGGGCAAGGAAATCGAAGTAAAGTGAAGCAAAGCAGGCAGAAATCCAGAGCCAGCAGTTTCTTCATTATTTTATTTCTTCTGGGTTTTTCATTTCTGTTAGCTTCTTTAATGCTATATAGGTGGCCATCGCCGTATTGTAGATGTCTCTCGTTCTTCCCCTTGCAAAGGTCCATACATCCTTGACCCCTGCAAGCTCTAGCACAGCTTTTGCTATAGGCCCTGCAACTATGCCTACTCCTCTCGGTGCTGGCTTTATGTGCACCTCAGCGCTGCCGCACCTGCCCTTAGTTTTTATCGGCAAGCTGTGTGGCATTCCGCAGTTGCATTCCCATGAGCCGCAGCCAAGCTTTATAGAAATTATGTGAAGTTTTGCGTCCTTTATTGCGGCCTCAAGCGTTGGCTTTCTCTCTATTCCCTTTCCAACGCCTACGCCCACGTGACCATTCCTATCGCCTACTACTACTGTGATCCTGTATTTCTGCTTCCTAGTATCTTTTGTCATCCTTTGAACGCTTGCAATTTCAAGCACCTGGTTTTCAAGCCTAGGCAGCAACGCATCGACTATTCCTATTTCCTTTATAGGCTTGCCCAGTGCAAATATCTGCTCTATGCTTGTGATCCTGCCTTCTTTTACCATTTTGCCTAGCTTGGTCTTAGGCTGCCAATTCTCTACGCTAAATTCCTGCTTTTCAATTTCTTCTTCCATTAAGCATCACCTGCCAGCTTTTTCTTGACCTCGCTGAAAAGCTCTCCAAGCTTCTCAGGGTTTACGCCAGCTTTAATATATTCGCCGAACTGCCTTTTAAGCTTTTCAGGCTCCTTTGCGAGCATAGCAGCATAAGCCGCGACGTTGCCTGCGCTGTAGAGCTTTTCGTCTATTTCGAAATTACCTCTAAGCTTTTTGCCCATGTCCGAGAAGCCTTTTGCAAAGACAAAAGGCAGCGAGCCCTTTGTGCTAGCGGCAAGGCCTATGTCAAGCACGAGCTCCTTGTCATCTTGCTTGAACTTCTTGGCAAGAAGCATGCCCGTCAGATAAGCAGTGGCCCGGTTTGCCCTGCTTGGCCATCCCAGCTTTTTGAGCTCGTTGGAGTCTGCGCTTGCGAGCACCCTGTCCCCGGAAGGATCGTATTGCACTACCTGACCTATTATGCGCCTGTTGGTCTTCCTGACCACAAGCCTGTACATGTTGCTCTTTACCAATGCAAGCCTTTTGCGGTAGTTTGTCAAACCTAACCTTCTTCTTTTGAACACAATATCACCTATACTGGGCTTTTATGTATTCGTTGATCTGCTTCAGCTCGTCTTCGCTGACCTTAACGCCCTGCTCGTCAAGGTGGAGAAGCAGTGAACGCTTGTCCGGAAATGCGTTGCCCTTGACGAGGGCGTAGAACTTGTTGAAGGTTTTGTTGTCAAGCTTCTTCATAGCCTTGAGCTTTTTAAGCAGAAGCCTCTGAGACCTTACCTTCTTTTCCCACACCCTGCCAGCTCTTGCCTTTGCAGTTCCTCTCCTCTTTCCATAGCCTCTCTTCCTGCCCTTTTCCCTCTTTACCTTTAGCAGTTTTCCGTGCAGGCTGAGATTATGCTTCTCTGGCTCGGCGTAGACGCCGCCTTCTTTGATAAGCTTCCTAACGTCATCTTTCGTAAGCGCCTTCTTAGCCTCTTCAAGCGCGCTATCCTTTATCCTTATTGCTCTTACTCCTCTTCCAAGCATTTCGCTTGCAACACGCTTAACAAACTTTATGGTCATGTGCACACCTTCATGCAAGCCTTATTCCCTTTTCCTGTGCGAGCTGCCTCAGTTGCTCCTTCTTCCTAGCAGAGAGAGCATGATACAGCTTTGCTGCATAGCCCTGCTTGTTTGCAAGCTCAAGCAGTTCCTTGCTGTTGTGGACTAGCACCTCTATAAGCCCTTCCCTATTTCTGTACCTTACTTCCTCGGCGTTCTTGTAGCCTATGTTGGGGCTCTTGCCGTGGAATTTCTTGCTGACTCTCATCTTGTTGTCTATCCCCCTCTGCCTGCGCCATCTGTCCTTTACTCTTTTCCTGTTCTTTGCGCCAAGGTTGGGCACCTTGAAGTGCGGCTTTTTCTTCTTCACGATTTTAGCGCTAGCGGTCATTTTACTCCTCCTTCAAAAGGTATATGCCGTCTTGGAATACGCGGCTGTCTTTGTCTTTCAGGAACGAAAGCTTGAACAGGTTTGCGACTGTCTGGCCCACATCGTAAGGGTCGACGCCTTTGACATAGACGTCCTGCCCCTTTATCTCCACCTTCGTATCTCCTACAATCTTTGCTACCCTAGGCAATCTCTCGCCGAACATGTTCTTGACAAGCACCTCGTTGTTTTTCACCTCGAAGCTCATAGGGAAGTGGGAATAAATTACCTTCATATGCTTTGTTATTCCTTCCTGTACGCCGTGAATCGCCCTCTTTATCTCGTTTGAAAGGGCAGTTTCTGCCAGCATGGCCCTTTTGGTCTTTTCCTTGCCCTCCACTGGCGCTACAACCACCTTGTTTCCTTCTATCTTCGCCTCTACAAGCAGCGTGTTTACCTTCTTGGTTGTCGAGCCGAGCTTTCCGCTGACCTTGATGTGCTCGCCGTCGTCGAGCAGCTCGACCTTGACTCCTTCAGGTATCTCTATTTCTGTTGCCATGTTAAGCGCCTAGTAAACATAGGCCAAGAGCCTTCCGCCAAGCCTGCTTTCCTTCGCCTTTTTGTTGCTCATTACCCCTTTTGGCGTAGACACTACCAGCATGCCGAAGTTTTTGCTTGGTATGTACCTTGCCTCGTATTTGTTGTACTCGTCAATGCTCACAGCATGCCTGGGCTTTATCACGCCTATGTCGTTTATCTTTTTGGCGAGAACGACCTTGACCTTTTTGAACTTGCCTTCTGTGAATTCCTCAAAGTCCTTGATGTAGCCGTTTTCCTTCAGCGTTTGGAGCACAGCCTTTACGAGCTTGGTTGAGTACAGCTCGCAATAGTCCTTTCCTATGCTGTCGTATATCTTAAGCTTGTTTAGCGAATCAGCGAGAATGTCTGCCATAAAACCACTCAGCTATATTTTTCAAACCCAAGCTCTCTTGCGTGCTCCCTGAAGCATCTCCTGCATAGGTATATGCCATAAACCCTTATAAGGCCTTTCGAAGTGCCGCATATCCTGCACTTCCTCTTGCCTTTGCTCTCGTATCTGTCAGCATAATCCTTCATGATTCCTCACCCTTAAACTTGACTTTGAACTCTTTAGCGAGGTACTCCTCGAGCTCCTCGTTGCTTATCATCTTGTGCCTTCTTGGCACCTTGCCCCTCTTTATCTTCTTGCGCTCCACCCTCATTCCAGGCCTGGCAAAAGTCGCGTTAACGTTGAGCCCGAGCATGCCTATCTTAGGGTCGTACTTCATTCCAGAGAAGTAAATGTACTCGTTCACCCCGAAGTTTACGCTGTTGTTTGATATTGCGTTCCTGCTCAGAGTAAAGTCCACTGCGTCAAGGGCCTTTTCAAATATCTTCCTTGCTTCTGCATGCCTTACAGTTACAAAGGCACCTATTATCTGGCCTTTCTTTATGCCAAATTCAGGCCTTCTAGATTTGGACTTTGCCGGTGCAGGCACGTGGCCCGTGAGCCTTTGCAGTATTTCCTTCGCACCGTCGTATTTGTCTTCGCTCGCCCCTATTCCTATATTAAGCGTGACCTTTTCGAGCCTTATTGATTGCATGGGGTTTGCCTTCTCCACGTCACTCACCTACTACCATTATGTTGTCTATTACTGTCTTGATGCTGCCGCTGTCTGTGGCAAGCTCCACCATCATAGGCCTCGAAGCTGTTCCTTCTGTTATCGAAACAACCTTGCCCCTTTTGTTAGGGTGCCTGCCTTTGTAGACTATGCATTCCACGCCGACTCCGAACTTAAGCACCTTTTCTATCTTTCCGTCGCTTCCTATGGCAACAGAGTCGTTTACCTTTATCTCCTTGCTGGGCGCTGCTGCAATGGTGCCGTCGTGTAGCCTTATCATGAGTTTGCCTCCTTTTGCCACATACTTGTCGATCACCTTGCTGATTCTCTTTGCGTCAGCTTCTGCCTTCTCAAGCGCCACAGCACCCTGGTTGTTTATAGCAACCTTGTAGTGCTCGCCTGATGCCAAGCTTACTATGTCGCCGTAGCCCACTGCGAACTTCGTGTCTTTTACGACCTTGCCGTTCACTTTAACCTTACCTTGCCTAATTATCCTTTCGGCCTCCTTCATGTTGGTAGCGTAGCCAAGCTTGTCCCTGAGCAACGAGCTCAGTGCTATGCTTCTGCCAAGATCGTGCCTGCCAGGACTCGGCTTTACTATGAACTTGGCTTCCTTCCTAGGCACGCCTAGGAACGTCGACATTGCAAGCCTTTTAATATGCCTGCTGTTTCCTTTTCTGCTCATTCGATCAAGCCTTTGTCACCTTTGCCTTTTCAATCTTCTCAGATCTCCTCTTATCTGTAAGGTCTAAGTCGGTTATGTAAAGGTTTGAAACGCTTATCGGAATGAAGGCCTCTTTGCCTCTAGCATTTTTCCTCGTTATGCCCTCTATGTAAGCAACGCCCTTTCTAAGCATCACAGCATGGACCTTGCCAGTTTTTCCTTTCATAGCCCCTGCCATTACCTTGACAGTGTCTCCCCTCCTTAGCTGTATGCTTCTTAGCCTTATCCCAAGCCTCTCCCTGAGTTCCTTGCTTATGTGTGCGTGTACGAAGTGCTGCCTTACATGCAGGCTGGCATTGAACCTAACAAATCTTTGCCTTCTCGGCTTCGCGCTTTCAACAAGTCTTACTGCCTGCATAAGCATCACACAATCTTGGCAGAGATTCCTGCCAGCTTTGAATATCTCTCAATTACCTCTCTAGGTACGGGCCCCTTGATCTCTGTTCCTATGGGCAACAGATCGTCGCCGACCATTATGCCTGCATTGTCCTCGAAGATGAGCCTCATGCCGTTTGCCCTTCTTATCGGCGCCTTCTGCCTTATTATTATCACCTTTACCGGCTTCTTGAGATATGTGGGCGAGCCTTTTACCACGCTGGCAACTATTACGTCGCCTACCCCTGCGGTCGGCATTCTGCCGTGCCTGTGCCCCTTCCCAAGCTTTCCGATCATTTTGAATTCGAGAGCGCCGCTGTTATCAGCGCAGGGTATCAGCGCCCCGGGAACAAAAGTTCGCGTTATTTTAGCAGAAACCCCTTTCATATCAAGCCCTCTTCACAATGTCTATTACTGCAAAAGCCTTGGTTTTGCTGAGCTTTCTAGTCTCAGCTATTTTTACAATATCCCCCTCTTTTGCAGATAAGCATGTCGGATTGTAGGCAGGTATCCTTGACCTTTTTCTCAGGTATCTCTCGTATTTGTAGAGGAAGCGGGTATAAGGTATTTCGACAATGGCGGTTTTTGCAGCCTTGCTGCTAACAACAGTGCCTGTAAGCACGGCTCCGCGTGTTTTCAGATTGCCGTGTATCGGGCACTTCGGATCGTGGCAATCCACAAGTTCTTCTTTATTCATAGACTTCTCCTCTTGTAATACTTCAATGCTTTCTCAGTCCTTTCAACAGGCCTGTAGTTTATTTCCTTGCCATCGACAAGGAAAGACTTTTTGCCTGCTTTGAAGCGGAATACGGCATTGGCCTTGATGATTTTCTTTAAGCCCTTACTAGTATTTATTACTAACGTATTTTTGGTCTCGTCGACCACAGTGCCTTCTATTCCCTCTTGCTTTTTGTCCTTGTGCTTTACTACTCTCACTTGCAACCCTATGAGCTCGCTTATTACTATGCTTTTGTTGTTATAGCTTTCGTAATGCATGTATTTAATTTTATTTGTAGATTTATTAAGAATACATATAAAAACATTGCTGGTTTCATGCAGAGCAACGAAGAGCTGGTAGCTTATTTGGTAAGCCACGGGTTTGCAGATAAACGTGTTGCCAAAGCAATGCTTGCAATAGACCGCAAAAACTTTGTTGGAGAAATGCAGGCCTATGCTTACGAAGATGCTCCACTCCCTATACTGTCAGGCCAAACGACCTCTGCTCCTAGCGTTATAGCAATGATGCTGAAAAGCCTTGACATAAGATACGGCATGAAGGTGCTAGAGATAGGCACTGGCAGCGGCTACCAGACAGCATTGATAGCAAAGCTTGTAGGCAGCAAGGGAAGAGTAATAACGATAGAGAGATCAGAAGCCCTCTATAACTTCGCTAGATCCAATCTTGCTAAGTACGGGTTCGAGAACATAATTCAGATTCTTGGCAACGGGGCAAGAGGGTACAAGAAAAAGGCGCCATATGATCGCATAATCTATTCAGCCGCAGCAAGGACCGTGCCTTTAGAAACTTTGCAGCAGCTTAAGAAAAACGGGGCTCTGATAGCGCCAGTAGGCTCTTTCTCGCAGGAGCTTCTGCTTGTAAAGAAGGCCAACGGTAGAGAGCTTCAATACGACCTGGGCCCTGTGGTTTTCTCTGCCTTGGAAGAAGACTGAAAGGTTATTTGATTATTTGGCCATTGCCTATTGCTTCTGCGCCTTTGTCTGATTTTGTTCTATATACCTTATAAGCTCATTCTCATCCTCAAACATCTTGTCAGCATAATATGGCGTAAATGGGCTGTAGTGTTTGAAAGGGAAATAAAGAAGGACGGGCTTGCCTTCTGTATAGGCGTAGATCCTCTCGCTGTCAACGCCGCTAGAATATGTCAGCTCCTGCAAATACACTACAACCATGTCTGACTGGTCTATAAAGTGGTAGTCTCTCTTGACAGTGTTGTTGAATATGTAATCCTTGAGGCGCTTGTCTCCCGAAACTTTGTAAGCCATAATGTCCACAGACCTCGGGTCAAAGACTATGCAGTGCTTTCTAAGCCTTTTCACAAATCTATCCAGCTTTTCATAGCCCTCCTTCCTATGTGACATTGCAAAGCTTACATATACTTTAGGCTTGTCCCTGTGATAGATCAGATCAAGCAGCGTGTGTGGATCCTCCCTAGATCCTACTAAATAATTTTGCTTCCCAAGCTCGTTGGCTATGATGTCTGCGGTATAGACTTCCTGAGACTGCCATATCGCTATTTCAAGCTCATCTATTCCTTTGTCTTGCCACTCTTTTCTCTTTATCAGGTTTGCATAAACCTCGTTGGGCGACGCATAAAGCGTTACTATAAGATCAGGGTTTAGAAATCTTATGTCCTTTATCGTAGTCAGATTTATGGCGCTGTTTTTCCACCAGAATGATGCATGGGAGTCTAGTATGTAGTCTATTCCCTTGCTCTCCTCTATTCTTCTTTTTATTCTCTCGAATGCAAAGCTCTTTATAGAGTTCAGGGTCTTTGTATCGAGGTTGAGAAGCTTAGGCGGATCGAGGTCTTTTGAAATGTGCTCCCTCCCTATGTCTACGATCTCGTCTATGAGGTTTATCCTTGCAATCTTGTGACGTTCTCTGCTTGCAAGCCTTACCACAGCCTCTTCTATGCGGTCCCTTCCAGAGCCCGCAAGCGCATTGCTTAAAACAAGCATATCTTTAATGAAAACTCTCTCTTAAAAACCTTTATGCCCTGGCCTGTTTAGTCCTTTACCAAAGTCCCTTCAAACCTTCTTCCGTTTAGCGCCTGCTTTATACTACTTATCTCGCTGTTTACAAACCTAAGCTCTATGTTGGACCTTTGCGCAAGCCTGCACGCGAGAAGGTCAAAAACAAATCCTGATTTGGCTTCCCTAGTGTCATACTTGCTCGCAAGCTCGACAAGCTTTCTGTGGCTTATTCTCTTAAGCTTCCTGGCTCCCGAACTACCTGGCGGTTTGTCATACACGTAGCCTACGCTGCTGACATTCACAAGCACATTGCAGCCCAAGGCCTCGCATGCAAGCACTGCATCGGCATCGGTGGTTATTCCAGGAAACTGGCCAGGAAGTATAACTATTTTGCAGAATTTTAGCAAATCTTCCAGCTCGCCCATGCTACTAGCAATTTCAGCGTTTAAGCCCTGAGCTTTCGCAACAAGCATAAGCGAATAGGCATTAAGCCTTGTGGCCTCTATCCCCACCTTATCTAGGTAATATTCGTTCTTGGCGATAGGCCTGAGGGCGTGTATGTAGCTTTTTGCCACGGCGCCTCCGCCGGTAACAACGACAAGCCGCTCTTTCAGCGAGCTGGCAAGGGCCACAAAGCTCTTCAAAAATACGGTGTTAGGAAATATGCCGCTGCTTATTACGCTTCCGCCAAGCGAGATTACCTTCGTTCCACGCACCATACAAACAAAGCAAGTGCAAGCTTAAATTCCTATCCAACCTGGCCTGGAATTCCTTTTCCTCCGAATTCCAAAATACTTATATATCTTTTCAAGCACAAACATAAATGCCAAACGGCCATAGAAGCAGGGTAACGCCCAAACCCATTTCGAACTTGGAAGCTAAGCCTGCTTCGACGTGAAATACTGCCTTCGGGCGGGAAAGCACGTTGCTGTTTGGCACCTAACTTTTTATTGCTCTCATCTGCTCGAGCCTATGATAGGCACAAAGCCAAAAGGAACCCCGCGAATTTATTCGTGGGGTGTGTCAGTTTATTTCCCTTCTATTTCTTGCGCACGTAAAGTTCCTCCATCGCAGAAACAAGTATCTGCGTGTACTCGTTCTGAGGCAGCTTGTCCTTGTACTCTTCTATCTTGCTCTTTGCCATCTCTCCGTATTTCTTTGCAACCTCCTGCGCGTATTCTATGCCGTGATACTTCTCTATCATGCTCCTCAGAAAGTCTATCTCCTCTTTTGTCTTGTCTTTGCGCTCCTTCTTGTAGATTGCTTTGATCTTTTCCTTCTCTTCCGGCGTTGCCTGAGAATACGCACGCAGAATTATGAGGGTAACCTTGCCTTCGTAAAGATCTCCAAAATTCTTCTTGCCGAAGACCTTCTCATCAGCTGTCATGTCTAGAATGTCATCTGTTATCTGGAAGGCTACGCCAACAGGCTGGCCTATCTGCTTGAGTATGTCTAGCATCTCGTCGCTTGCGCCTGCAGTTATTGCGCCTATCTGCATCGGCCCATAAACAGTATAATAAGAGGTTTTGCTGTCTGCTATCCTGTAGTAAAGCGCCTCGTCAGCCTTGTCAAGGTCCTTGACATAGTGTATAAAGTTGTTCTCGATGTATTGGCCGTCTACTGTGTATTCTAGCATGTCGTAGAACTTCTCGTAGATTTTGTTCCCTATTTCAGGACCAACTTGCAAAATGTAATCCTTGAGCATGCGCCACATCGCCATGTGGCCTATGTTTGAGGCGTTGAATGCGTGTATGGGCCCGTAAAGCTTCTGTGCAGCAGGCTTGCCTCTTCTCATCTCAGAGTCGTCTTCAACGTCGTCCTGCATAAGGATCCAGTCCTCAGAAAGTTGCTGTGCCGCAGCAGGAAGCAACGCCCTTTCTACGCTGCCACCAAACAATTGAGCGCTGAGCAGGACAAGGCCCGGCCTTCTGTAACTTCCCTGCCTGTCTATATAGTCGCGCATTATGCTGTGGTTCTCTACAGGCTCTTTTATTGGCACGTATTTGCAAATAGTGTCATAAACCTCTTGCCTATGCAACTCTATATACTCCTTGAAGTTCATTGCATCATATTTTTATTTTCCGTTAGCTTTTTAATTGCACGTGCATAAGCATTGCAAATGCAGAACAAAGTATGTCAATGGAAGTAGAAATAGAGAAGGCAAAGGCAGGAAAATAGAAAAGAATAAAAGGATTTATCTACTCAATTTAAACATTTCTTGCTAAGATGTGATGCTTTATGGGAAAGTTTCCGCTTGCAGACGAGGCGCTGGCGCAGGTATGGATATGCAGGAAGTGCAAGGCTAGAAACAAAGCCGGCGCCACAAAATGCAGGAAATGCGGATCGCCTTATCTTAGGCCAAAGCATAGAGAAATCAAGGCAAAGAAATAAACTTATTTAGATTTGCGCTCTAAATGAAAAACGATGATAACATGGTCGACTTGAACCCTATAGAAAGCGCAATAGTGAAAGCTATGCAGGAGCTTGGCGCAACAAACGAGAGCTCCCTTAAGACTGCAGACGACATTGCGAAAAAGGCCAATAGGCCTAAGAGCCTTGTCACCAATACGCTCGTAACCCTGGCACAAAAAGGCGTTGTTAAGAGGGTGGCAAGGGAGAAGGCAGCCGGCTACTACTTGCTGATAAAGGTTTGATGCATGAGTAGCGAAGAAAGCAACGAAAGCATAGAATTCTACGCCCGGTACAAGAACTGGGTGGCAGTAAAAAAGATAACAATAAGGGACGACACAAAGCCAGAGGAGATAGTGGCGCAGATTGCAAGCATAAGGCAGAGCATAGACAGAAAGGCGTTCGAGATTCTGGGCATAGACACACAGGCCCTAGATGCCTATGCCGCCTCGCTTACAAAGGACATGAGGAAAAGCTATTCTAACCTTGCAAGGGCTATAGAAAACCTCGGAAAGCAGGAAGCCAAGGAGCAGATAAGCAAGGCTACTGGCGGCAAGCCTGAGCTCGAGGAAATAGCGGCAACATACTTATTCAGGAAGGTAGTGCAGAACCTCTCTTTCGATTTTGACATAAACCAGGAAATGCTGGAAAAGGCGTATCCTTACCTCAAGATGCCAAAGCCTCCAGGCAGAAAGCCAAAAGCCTGAAATCAGGCAATTCGATCTTAGTTTCTCCAAATTTCTCTGCTGTCTGCTGAAGTAGCAGCAAGCTATTTATTGTTTTTTTCAATACTATCAGTGAGGGCATGCAGAAAAAGGGCACGATATATAATAAACGTTCTAAAATACATCGCCATACCTATCCTATCATAACAAAGACGCTCTTGGTTAAGG
>JBMFIM010000008.1:0-37422 GCA_049976305.1 Candidatus Micrarchaeia archaeon
CCTAAGTCCCCTGTTTTCTTGAAGCTTTTTTCTACTTCCTCCTTCGAATAGCCGCTAGCTATTGCTATCGATTCCTCTGCAAGCTTCTCCGCTATGCCTATCTCTACGCCCTCGAATGGTGGGGCCAGCATGCCCTGGGTCATGTAAATGAGAGGTTTCATCTCTTCCTTCTTCGCCTTTTTGAGCATTTCTGTGAGTATGTCTATCATGCCCAGCCTTGAGGATATGCCCTCAAGCTTCTCATAGTATTTTGCTACCTCTTCGAACAGCATGCTCCCACAAGTAAAACTAGCATTGATGACTTTTTAAGCCTTGCTAATGCCTGCTTTAGAGAGGTTAGGAAATGCCCAAGCTGGAGAGCTGTGTGGAATTGAGTACGGGCCCAGGCAAAGTTGCTAAGTTGCCAGGCACGACGTTGCTTAGAGCGGTTTCATTTAGGCTCATGGTCATAGAGAGCGAAGCTGATGCGTTAGTAGTAGGGTTTGTTATGGTGGAATGGCTTGTGACTAAGAGCGACAACAGCATGTTTGTATTTTCAGCTAAGCACATGCTAAAGTTTGCAGTCATGTTCCCCAGGTTTGAAGCAGGCGTTGATAAGCTTGAAAGCGAACTTGTCAAAGAGCTTTCATTTGCACGCAAATAGCCTTTTACTAGAATGCAAGGCCTGCCATTGTATGAAGACTTTGTGGAAGAGAGTACATGGACTATGCCGCTTACATTGTTTCTCAAGCCAATGAAGTTAGACATAGCTGCCTGGTAAATGCAAACATAAGAGGAGTTTGTTGAATTTACAGAGCCCACTGGCAGAGAGGTAGAGTTGATGCAGGCATAGTACTTACCGCCTTTCGATATTTCAATTATGCTGAGATTCCCAACGTAAGGCATTTTTACAGACAAATATGCACGCCCATCGCTTCCATTCTTTAGAAGGGTCATGTGCATCGGTACAGTGTAGCCTGTCGAGAAACTGCTTGAAGACTCATTAAAACTTATAGCACCAGAATAGCTCACGTTTGTTCTGTTTGCGTAGAAAATGGAGCTGTTTATAAGCTGCACAAATTTGTTTAGTGGCAATGTTTTGCCAGGAGCAAGCGAAGAGTAGATTGCGCTACTGCTTGTTGGTTTCTGCAATAGCAGCAAGTATGCTGCTACGATCAAGACAACAACCGCCAAACCAGCTATTGCTTTTTTGCTTTACCTTTGCCCTTTTTAGGTGCAGGTGCAGCTTGGGTATTCGGCTGTGTAGCTGCAGGCTCGGGAGCTGCTTCAGGCTGTGAAGCCTGCTGAATTTGTTGTTGATCTATTTGATACAAACACTCGCCTCCTTCAGCATATTGCAACACAGATTAATATATTAGCAAGGTATTACTTTTGGATGGAAGATTTAGAGATAGGCTCATTTTCAGTTCCTGGAAGCACGCACGCCTATCAGGACAGGCTGCTCATAGATTCCAAGCGCGGGCTTTTTGCAGTTGCCGATGGCGTTAGCATTCCAGACTTTGGCGACAGCGGAAAAGCAGCAGAATTTGCATTGGCAGCACTGGAAAAGAGTTTTAGCGGGGACTTAGCGAAGGCGATAGAATTAGCAAACAATGAATTGTTGAAGGAGAGAAAAAGGCTTAATCTCGGGCTTACTACTATTTCTGCTGTGCATATCTCAGGCATGCGCGCTACATTTGCAAATGTAGGCGATAGCCTATCTTTCTTGCTCAGAGACAAAAGATTAATTCAGATGGGCCAAATTGACAACAACGGCTTTTACATTACACAAGTATTAGGGCAACCTGGCATAACAGTCCACAGCAAAGAGACGGAGCTTAGAAGAAGCGACATAGTTATTTTAGCAACAGATGGAGTTGAGCACGTGCTAAACGAGGCAACGCTACTTCAAGCACTTGCTAATTCTTTGACCATGAAAGAGTTTGCATCAAACATTTTGCAGGAAGCAAAAGAGCACCCAAGCGCGTATGACGATGACAAAACGCTCTTGTGCATAAGGCTGTGAAATTAGTGCAGGGGGTGAGATTTGAACTCACGCACCCACAAAGGGAACGGGTCCTAAGCCCGCCGCATTTGGCCAGGCTCTGCCACCCCTGCTTCTATACAAAAGCTTTAAATCGTTTAAAAATAAAAAGTTGCTTATAAGTGGATATATGCTAACAACTAGATGGGTTAGAGAGAATCTCGACGCTATAAGGAAATCGCTTGAAAAAAGGAAGAGCGACTTCCCGCTAGACGAGCTGCTCAAGCTTGACGAGGAAACAAGGCAGATGGTAACAGAGATACAAAGGCTGAGGACTGAGAGGAACAAGGGCAGCTTGGAAATAGCCAACAAGAAAAAGCAGGGCGTTCAGCCAAGCCAGGAAGAGCTGAGCAGGCTGGCAAGCTTGAAAGAGCAGATAGACAAGCTAGAGGCAGAGCTCGAAAAGAAGAAGGAGAGGCTAGACAAGCTACTCTGGAGCATGCCGAACATACTGCACGATTCTGTTCCATATGGCAAAGACTCTAGCGACAACGTAGAGCTAAGGAAGTGGGGAACGCCAAGGCCAGACAAGACCCCAAGCCACATAGACATACTTGAAAAGCTGGGCCTTGTAGACTTGGAAAGGGCAGCAAAGGTAGCTGGGGCGCGCTTTTACTACCTTAAAGGAGATATGGTAAAGCTCTCGCTCGCTCTTGAGCATTTTGCAATAGACGAGCTTTCTAAGAAAGGCTACATACCTGTGCTTCCTCCTTTCATGATAAAGAAGGAGTACTATCAGGGAGTTACGAGCCTTGCTGACTTCGTTGACGCACTTTATGCAGTAGGCGAAAGCTCCGAGGCAAAAGGTGCGGCTGAGATAGAGCACGTTAATGAGCAGCTTTATCTCATTTCCACATCAGAGCATGCGATAGCGGCTATGCACGCGGGCGAGGTCTTCTCCAAGACAGACCTGCCTTTGAAATATGTTGGCATAAGCACGTGCTTCAGAAGAGAGGCAGGCGCTCACGGGAAAGACACAAAAGGGATCTTCAGAGTTCACCAGTTCGACAAGATAGAGCAGTTCATATTCTCCCGAGCAGACGACTCTTGGCAATACTTCGATGAGCTAGTCAGAAATGAGGAAGAGATGTTCCAGAAGCTTGGCATTCCCTACCATGTAATAGAAATATGCACAGGCGACATAGGAATAGTTGCTGCGAAGAAGAATGACGTTGAAGGTTGGTTCCCTAGCCAGGGGCAATACAGGGAGCTAACTTCTGCTTCTAACTGCACAGACTGGCAGTCCATGAGGCTTGACATAAAATATGATGAAGGAAACGAGAGGAAATACGTGCACACGCTCAATGCTACTGGCATAGCAATCGAAAGGGCGCTGGCTGCTATAGTAGAGAACTATTACAACGATGACGGCACGATTACAGTGCCAGAAGTTCTTGTTCCTTACATGGGCAAGCGAAAGATAGGCTAAGAAATGATCTTATGAAGGAGGAGTACGATTTGCTAAAAGAAGTAAAGAGGCTAAAGTCGATAAGAGGAAATGGAACTGAGCTGATAAGCATCTACATACCGGCTGGATTCCAGCTCAGCGACGAGATAGCTAGGCTGAGGCAAGAATACAACCAATCTGGAAACATAAAGTCAAAGACAACAAGGACAAATGTGCAAAGCGCAATAGACAAGATAATACAATACCTTAAACTTTTCAAGGAAACTCCGAAAAATGGCTTGGCTGTTTTCTGCGGGAACATCTCACCGGTAGAGGGCAAGGAGGATATAGAGCTCTTTTCAATGGAGCCTCCTGAGCCTATTAAGGTGAATATCTACCGATGCGACTCCACATTCTTGCTCGACCCCATAGAGGCCATGCTAGAAACCAGAGATGTTTTCGTGCTCCTAGTCATGGATGGGAGGGAAGCAACCATAGCAACGCTGAGAGGCTCGCACATTCAGGTCATTACGAAAATCCATTCGATGGCGCATGCAAAGATGAAAAAAGGGGGCCAAAGCGCAAGGAGATTTGCTAGGGCTAGGGAGGAAGATATAGAATTTTACTATACTGAAATAGCTGAAGCAATAAACGACCTGTTTGAGCGTAATGACTTCAAGTTCAATGGCCTTATTGTCGGAGGCCCAGGGCCTGCAAAAGAGAACTTTCTTAAGGCGAACAAGCTTAACTATCAAATAAAAGTGCTAGGAGTCTTTGACACCGGCTATACTGATGAGTATGGGCTCAATGAACTTGTTGAAAAGGCTTACGACATACTCAAAGAACAGGAGGCAGCAAAGGAAAGACAGGTAATAGAGAGATTCATAAGAGAAATATCTAGCAACGGCCTGGCAGTTTATGGCTATGCAAACACCAAGAAGGCCCTGCAAGCAGGCAACGTTGCAACGCTAATTGTAAGCAAAGATCTCGAATTCTACATAGCACACAGAAAATGCAACAAGTGTGGCGCAGAGGTGGATCTTGAGATTGTGCAGCGTGCAAACGAGTCAGATGCAGAATTTGAAAGAAGAAAGCAGGAAATACTTGAAAACGAGGACCCTCCAGAGACCAGGCTGCACAAAGGGTGTGGCGGGTTTTTTGAAACTGTGTCGATGAAGGATGCGGTGGAGGAGCTCATAGACCTTGCTGACAAAATAGGAGCTGAGACTGTTTTTGTATCTTCTGAAAGCTCATACGGTAAGGAGTTCCTGATGGGCTTCACAGGCATAGGTGCAATACTCCGCTAC
The DNA here is from genome assembly GCA_049976305.1 of Candidatus Micrarchaeia archaeon. GTDB lineage: Archaea > Micrarchaeota > Micrarchaeia > Micrarchaeales > CABMGC01 > JAGDXZ01. The sequence continues at coordinate 4,718 of JBMFIM010000008.1, forward strand.
AAATGAGCCAACGCTTCCTTCCCTTTGTACGCAAGTAATTTATTTCTATGTGGTCCAAGTATTAGGATTCCGAGGGGGCTTTGGAAAAATTAAGCAATATTATTTAAATAGGGGAGCCCAAATATGGGGGAAGGCGTAATGCTTATAAAAGGGTGAAAAAATGTCGGCGAATCTTACAAAAACCGAACTGAAAACATTGTCGAAGATCCTAGAAGAGGGGGAGGAAGTAATTGCAGTTGGCAGGCAGCACAGGCTTACAAAGCTCATTGCGCCTGCAATGACATTAGCAACGGACAAGCGGCTTATAATAATGAAAAGGGATGTGCTTGGAATAAGGTCCGATATGCACTTCATACCTTACGAGCACATAGTAAGCTTTAGGCTTGTACATGGCTTTGTCTTTTCGTCAATAAAGCTGAGACTTCTCGGAGCGTCAAAGCCCAATGAGCATGCAGTTACAAGCTTAGAAGAGGATGAAACCGAAATAAATGGCCTGACAAGGGGCGCGGCAAGAATACTAGCAGGAAAGCTTAGCGCAAACATACACGAAAGACTAAACAGAAAAGATTCTGGAGAAACCATAGTCCACCACACAACGCCAGTAGTCAACATATTCGTAATGGGTAATGGTTACAGTGCTGCCCCAAGGCTCTATCTGCCAAATATACTTGAAGCAGGACATAATGCAGTAATGAATGACTACGCAGTTCCGTTTGCTACAGAATATGCTTATGAAGATACAGCAATGGAGCAGAGTACAAGCGTGGAGGAAGAAACAGACGGTGAAGTGGCCTATGCTATCGAAAAGCCAGAAAGTGAAGAAGGCCACAAAGGCGAAGCCAAGTCAGCAAATTCGAACGCTGCATTGATAGAAATAAAAAGAACTGAAAGCAAAGAAGAGCAGAACGAAAAGAAAGGAGAAAAGCCGGAGCATGCCCAGCATAACCAGCAAACAGAAGCGCAACCGCAGACCCAGACCCGTGCAGTAAGACCTGAAGACCTTCAAATTTTCAAAAAGCGTCTCCACAGGAATCCGATAGGGGAACTCACCTTCTTGCACAGGCTATTCTTCAGCAAGCAGCAGGATAAAGATGACTTCCTCGAAGGCATTGAAGGCAAGTACTTCGGCGGCTACTGAATGTCGCCGTTTTCTCTTATTTTTTCGTCTTCGTAAGGGGCTACTTTCCTTCTATAAAATTCCTGCTTCACTGATTCCAACACGCCAATTGCACGGTTGTAGTTGAAATACCTAGGGCTGTAAAGGCTCCAAAGTAGCTTTGTTACTACATAGTTCAGTTCTCCGTCTACTTCCTCTGTTTCTGCGCTTTTCAACAAGCCGATGAGTGGCTCCAGAAGCTTATCGATCTCCTGCCTCTTGTCTTTCTTTATATACGGCATGCTTAAAAACCACAAACAAAGAATTTAAATCAGATGGAGCAATCTTTTTATTTCTGCACAATAAAATCAATATGAAATTATGCGATCGTAGTCTAGCCTGGTAGGACATTGCCTTGCCAAGGCAGGAACCCGGGTTCAAATCCCGGCGGTCGCATATAACTACTTGCAACTTGGATGAGGAATTGGCAATGGGAACTCTATGCTAAAATATTATGTGCTTGAGCTGCTAGATCCGAACTTCGTAATAACGCCTGTGAGCTCATTGGTCGGCATAGCCTTTGCAGCGACATATACAAGAATAAGCATATGGCTTCTTGTTCTTCTTCTTATAGGGCTTGCACTTGCGAACATGGCGGTCAATACATTCAATGCCTACACCGACTATGCAACTGGTTTGGATAAAGAAGTGCCGCTTACCAAATTCAGCGGGGGCACGATAAAATCTGTATATCTCAGAAAAGGTCTTGTCAATGAGAAAGAGGTCTTATGGCTCGCTATTTTCGTATTTGCATTGGCTGTGTCAATAGGCGCGTATTTTGTCTTGCGTGTACCGGCGCTTTTGCCCATTGTTGCATTAGGGGCTGTAGTAATTGTCGTCTATACTACATTTTTGCTCAAGATACCATATGCAGCAGAGCCAATGCTCATAATTGTCTACACGCTCGTGCCAATAGGCGCATTTGTAGCTTTGACGGGCAAATTGGCTGAGGTGCAAAGCCTAGTTTTCAGCAGCATACCTATAGGCATTCTTGTCAGCATGGTGCTTTTGCTTAATGAAGTGCCTGATGCTCCTTTTGACAGAAAGTATGGCAGGAAAAGCCTTGCAGTTATGCTCTCCGATCCGAAGAGGATAGCAAATACGTACCTTTTGCTCCAGGCTTTTGGCTATGCAGCACTAATAGCAGGAGTATTGGCCAAGTTGCTAAAGCCTCTTGCACTTTTGCCAATGCTTGCAATCCCTCTCATGCTGGCTGCTTATAAAGGCACTTTGCATTTTGAAAGCTCGGAAAAGTTTGAGAAGTACATGGGCTACAATGTCGCCTTTTTCTTTCTCTTCGTCATCCTACTAAGCGTTGGCATCTTCCTCAACGGAGTTCTTTAGGAAGCTTTATGCTTTCTAAGTAGCTGTTCAAAAGCCCCTTGCTTGGGAAGTCTGGAATGCTTCTAGACAGCAGGATTGCTTTTCTTAAATTCGCATTGTTGATCTTCACAGCTTCGTCAACAGCCTGCGAGACACTCCTGGTTTTTGAATAAATCACATCTATTATGTTGCTATGAGAAGCATCATGTTCGCCTTCCAGGTAGTCAAGCACATCGTCCCTTATTTGGAATGCGATTCCGGCCATTGCACCTATTTCGTTAAGCTTTTCAGCAAGCCTGCTTTTGGCATAAATCGCTGTTACGCTAAGCGAAGCTCCTATGAGCGAGGCAGTTTTGAGATGGGCAATCTGAAGATACTGCCTTAGGGTTCTGGGCCTGCTTTCTATCTCTAGCGCCTCCCCAGCGCACATAGCCATTGCAGCGCTAGAAAGATAGGAAACAACATCATTGCCATATGGAGCTGCAAGCTTGATTGCATTTGCTATCAAAGCGTCGCCTGCAAGCAGGGCTTGGCTTGTTCCATATTTCACATGCACAGCCTCTGTGCCCCTCCTAGTGCAGCTGTTGTCTATTATGTCGTCATGAATCAGCGAGGATACATGCAAAAGCTCCACTGCTGCGGCTAAGTCTACAAAATCTTCTTTAAGGTCGAGCATCATTGAGCCTATAAAAACCAATGCTGGCCTAAGAAGCTTGCCCGGCTTTTCCAGCAGGTGCAAAGAAGCAGCGTAGAGTTTTGGGCTCGCGAATTCTTTTTTGTCTAGGCTTTGTATCTTTGCCACTACCTGCTGAAGTCCTATTTCTACATTTCTCTGGGCTTGCAGCGCTTGCATTGCATCGCTAATTTTTCCTATTACAAATATTAATTCCTATTATCCACTATTCCAAACCCTGAAAAGTTGCCATCTGAGAGCAGAATGAACCTACCAAGTTCAGGATACTTCGCAAAAGAAGAATAGGCTATGGGCTTGCTAAGCTCAAGCTCGCATTCTGCAGCAAAAATCTTGCCATGCGTGTAAGGCTTTCCTGTAAGTATATCTGTCTTCCTTCCAATCTTTCCTATTTTGCAGCCTAGCAAAACGCCATTGAAGTTAATCTGCAGCTTGCCGGAAAGGCTAGATACAGCAAGGACCTTGGCATGTAGTCTCTTGCCAATGCTTATATCTGCATCATTGCTTGCTAGCACTTTGCCCTTTGGCTCCTTTACATCTACACTCAGCTTGGCAGCTATGTTTTCACCTTTTTTCGCCTGTCCGCTTCTCTTTCCTTTGACAAGCATTGTAAGAAGCCTGACCTTCTTGTTTTCAGGTAGCAATAGAAGGTGCTGCTTAGAAGAGAGCTTGCCAGAGATCACGCGCCCTGCTATGAAGCTTTCACGCTCCCCTTCAACAGTACCGTTAAGCAGAACTACTGCCTGCCCTTCAGGATCATGGCTCCTCTTATGCAATCTCTCGTGTAGGATTTCGAGCAAGGGCTTACCTTTGTACCATCGCATATTTTTTGATAGCACAACAAGATTTTCGCCGGTGTACGCAGAAACAGGTACAAATACAAAGTTGTTTATGCCCACTGCCTTAAGATACGTTTCCACTTCTTCTTTTATCTTGTTGAAAGCCTGCTCAGAGTAGCCAACCGCGTCTAGCTTGTTTACCGCTACAATGAAGAAATCTATCCCCAGCATGTTAGCTATGAAAACATGCCTCCTAGTCTGGTCTTTGAAGCCTTCGCCCGCCTTTGCGGAAACAACCAATACTGCAGAATCAGCATAAGAGGCTCCTGTTATCATGTTTTGTATGAGCTCCTTGTGACCTGGCACGTCTATGAACTCATAGGCAGCGCCTTTGTACTTGAGCTCTGCCCTTGTAGTATCTAGCGTAAGGCCGTATGCCCTTTCTTCTGAAAAGCTATCTAGCAGGAAGGCAGGCTCAAATTTTTTGCCTAGCCTTTCGCTTGCTCTTTTCGCTTCTGCTATTCTTGACTCGAATACCGAATTGGTTTGTATGAGAAGCTGACCTATTAGCGTAGATTTGCCATGGTCCTTATGCCCCAACACAACTATCCTATCCATGACCAGCGCCTATACAATTTTGCTACATATATCCGAGAGCCCTAAGCCTCTGCATGATATAAGCCTTTTCCTTGTCCTGCTCTCTGCCTGATCTTTCTTCAACATTGGTTGTTTTTAGTTCATTTATTATGTCATCTACTGTTTTTGCGTCTGATTTTATTGGCACCGTACAATGTGTGCAGCCAAGGCTTCTATAGCGGTAGCCATTCCTAGAGAAGTACAGAGGGTTTACAGGTATATGCTCCCTTTTGATGTAGCGCCAAATGTCTATTTCATTCCAGTCCAAAAGCGGGTGCACCCTAACGTGCCCTCCTTCCTCTATCTTTGAAGAGTAGTCATCCCAAAGCTCTGGTGGCTGATTCTTGTAGTTCCACTTGAAGTTCTTGTCCCTGACGCTCATGTACCTTTCCTTAGCCCTTATCGCGTGCTCGTCTCTTCTTATCGACACTATTAAAGCTTTAAACTTGTACTTTGCCATTACCTTCTTCAGTGCTTCAGTCTTATTGGCCCCGCAACAGCTAAACCCAGAAATCTCAGGTTTTATCTCGCTTTTCGCCACTATCAGGTTGAGCTTCCATTTTTTAACGAGGTCGTCCCTGAATTTATAGGACTCAGGAAAATCTATGCCGTTATCAATGTGAATTACTGGAAAAGGCACCTTGCCGAGAAAAGCCTTCCTTGCAATTGCAAGCATTGTAGTGCTGTCCTTTCCCATGCTCCAAAGTGCGGCAATATTGCCAAACTTTTCCTTTGCTTCTCTCATTATGTATATGCTCCTCTCTTCCAATTCATCAAGATCTTGCTCTATCATTTTATCAGCTCTTAAAACTTGTTAATATTAAGCAATCCTTTCAGATAGTAAGTTGCGCCCTCTATTTTCTTCTTTTCTTTTATGAAAATCGGTATCTTCGCTATCGGCCTCTGGGCAGAATCATAAAGCTCAACGTAGGACTTTGTAAGATCCTGCACGCCTCTCAGCTTGCCATCAATGTAGACTGTTTTGTAGTATTTGGCCTTGCTTTTTGGGAGAAGTTTCTGAAATTTTTCCCAGTTTTCCTTTACTGGATTTCTGTTCAATTCTTCAACGATTTCCTCAAATTTTGAAGCTACCATGGAATTACCCGTATCAAACATAACCAAGTGCCTTAAGCTTTTCTATCACGCTATCTTTGCTTGAGCTTCCTTTGCTCTTTAGATCACTTACCATTTCACGCAGGATGAATGTAACATAATCTGAAACGGACGAGAAGCCAGTATCTTTTATCTGCTCCTGCAGTTTTTCGAATAGGGGCCTCGGAATAGTGATTGTAGTATACTTTCTACCTTCTTCGCTCTCCTTGGCTTTTGCCCTTGCTGCTTGATTCATAATTTAATTGAAATACATTAAAATATAAAAAGGTTTGCATAGAAAGAGAGCAGCACTGTACGCAGAAAAGACCGAAAAAATTTAAATTATGTTTGGACTTAATGAATAAGCATGGATGCAGATGCAGAGTACGTGCTGCAACATGTCTCAAGGCTTGCAAGGCTCCAGCTAACCGACGAAGAAAGGCAGAAGTTTGCTAAGCAGATACAAGACGTACTTAATCTATTCAACAAGGTCGCAAGTGCAAATGTTGAAGGCGAGCCGGCGTATCACTGCATCGAAGCAGAGAATGGACTAAGGCCTGACAAGCCCGTAAAATTTGACTGGGATCCGCTTTCAAATGCAAAGCATGTTGAAGGAAAATACATAAAAAGTCCAAAGATTGTTTAGGGTGAGCTTATTGAATACATGCGCACTTTAAAGGAGCATATTGAAGCAGTAAAATCAGGTAGCATAGACCTTGCTGATTTTTCTGCAAAAGTTGTCGAAGAGGCAAAGCGCGTGCAAGCAGCCTATGCTCCCTTCATTTCCGTAGCTGAATCTATAAAGTTTGAAGTAACACCACAAAGCTTGCTTCCTGGAGTACCCGTGGCAGTAAAAGACAACATCTGTACAAAAGGCATGAGAACTACTGCTGGATCGAAGATTCTTGAAAACTATGTACCACCATTTGATGCGACTGTTGTGGAAAAGGTAAAGAAGGAGGGAGCAGGCATAGTCGGCAAAACCGCAATGGACGAATTTGGGTTTGGAACTTTCTCTACAAACTGTGCGTTTGGCGTGCCTAAGAACCCTTTAGATCCGGAGCGTTCATGCGGTGGTAGCAGTGGCGGATCTGCCGGGGCTGTAGCTGCGTTCAAGCTGCCGATAGTATCGATAGCTGAATCTACTGGTGGCAGTATAACATGCCCTGCAGCATTTACAGGCACAGTAGGCATAACTCCAACCTATGGCCTCGTATCAAGATGGGGGCTTATCGATTACGCCAACTCGCTTGACAAGATAGGCACCATAGGAAAGAGCGTTTACGATGCTGCACTTTTGCTATCTGCTATTGCAGGATACGATGAAAAAGATGCCACTTCTCTGCGAACGCAGAATACAGATTATGCAGCCTTTGCAAAGCCTGACGGAAAGAAGCTAAGGATAGGCCTGCCAGAAGAATATTTCTCAAGCGCGGTAGACAGTGGCATAATCAAAGAAGTAGAAAGGCTTGCAGACAGGCTAAACTCGCTAGGCTTCGAATTGGAGCGGATCTCTCTTCCTTCTACAGAACTTGCAATACCCACATACTACATAATTTCAATGTCTGAAGCTTCTACAAACCTTGCGAAATTCAGTGGCCTAAGGTACGGCCTACAGCTGGAATTTGATGAAAAGCAGAACATAGAGGAATACTTTACTAGGGTAAGGACTGAGGGCTTTGGAGAAGAAGCAAAGAGAAGAATAATACTTGGCACGTTCACAAGAATGGCTGGTTACAAAGACCGGTACTATCTCAAGGCTCTGAAAATAAGAAAAAGGATAATAAATGAGTTCAAGCAGGCATTTGCAAAGGTCGATGTACTGCTTGCTCCGTCAATGCCCATAATGCCGCCAAAGTTCAGCGAAATAGAAAAGTTAGAACCTGCACAGGTATACATGATGGACATACTTACCGTCGCGCCGAACATGGCCGGCATGCCCACAGTTGCTTTGCCTATAGGTCACATAAACGGCTTGCCTGTTTCAGTTCAGGTAATAGCGGACCATCTGCAAGAAGGCAAGGCCATTCAAATGGCCAGCATAATAGAGGGATTGAATGGAAGATGAAGTAATAATAGGGCTTGAAGTGCACGTCAGGCTCTTGACAAAAACAAAGTTATTCTGCTCGTGCGAGAACAAGGAAGTAGAAGAGCCCAATACGAACGTCTGCCCTGTCTGCATGGGATTTCCTGGCACAAAACCTATGCTGAATGAAAAAGCGATCGAGCTCGCCACGCTTGCTGCCATGGCGCTTAATTGCAAAATCAACAAAACCTTCTCCTTCTCTAGGAAAGTTTATTTCTACCCAGACCTGCCAAAGAACTTCCAAATAACGCAATATGATGCGCCGATAGGCGTAGAAGGAGAGCTTATGCTTCTGAAAGCGGGAAGGAAAATAAGAATAAGAAGAATACATGTAGAGGAAGACCCTGCAAGGCTTGTGCATGTTGGCGGCGACATTACTTCAGCTTCGTACGCCCTTGTTGATTACAACAGATCAGGCATGCCGCTCATTGAGATTGTTACAGAACCAGACCTTAAAACACCTGCAGAGGCTAGAGAGGCTGTAGCTACGCTTGCGCTAGTGCTAGGCCACATAGGCGTGTGCGACCCCTCTGCAGAAAGCGCAATAAGGGTTGATGCAAACATATCGCTCGCTGGTGGAAAGAGGGTCGAGATAAAGAACATAACAGGCTTTGCAAACGTTGAAAAGGCGCTTTTGTTCGAAATTGCTAGGCAAAAACAGCTTCGTGCAATGCATATGGAGGTTGAGCAGGAAACAAGGCATTTTGACGAGATAAAAAAGACCACATCTTCGCTTAGGACCAAGGAAAGTGAAGAAGATTACGGCTACATATTCGAGCCGGATTTGCTGACATACCGCATCACAGACTCTATGCTAGGTTCTCTTGCACCGGCCTTAGAGGAGTTGCCAGGTAAAAGAATAAGCAGACTTATTAGCAAATACCAAATACCTGAAAACTATGCACGTATAATCGTATACGAAGGCAAAAACTTTGCAGACTTCTTCGAGCACACTGCGGACATATTCGGAGACAGAATTATGCTTGCAAAATGGTCAGTTGGCGACTTGCTTAAATGCCTCAACTATAATAGGATAGATGTTTCGCAGGCAAAGATAACACCACAATCCTATGCAGAATTTCTTTCAATAATAAAGAGCGGAGAAATAACCGAAAGACTAGGAAAGGAGCTTATAAAGGAGTTTGTAGCAACTGGCACAGATCCAAAGAGATTAGCAGAAAGATATAAAAATGAAAATTTTGAAAATTTAGACTTGACACAGGTTATAGAAGCAGTCATCAAGGAAAACCCTAAAGCAGTAGAAGACTATAGAAAAGGAAACCAGAAGGCATTGCAGTTCCTTATAGGCAAGGTGCTTGAAAAGACCAACAATACTGCTGACCCCAAAAAGGTAAAGGATATGCTTAATGCCCGAGTAGCTCAGTAGGTAGAGCGACCGGCTGTTAACCGGTAGGTCGTCAGTTCGAGTCTGACCTTGGGCGCTCCCTGCTTAACTTTTAAATATTAAAGGGGATATAGTCGTGATAACATGTTGCGGGACACGTACATAAGCCAGGTGTCTACAGAGCCTGGGAAGGAGTATACAATCGGAGGCTGGATATCAAGGCTCAAAGAGCTGAAGAATGCAAGATTCATATGGGTGTCTGACAAGACTGGCACCATACAAATAAGCCTAGTAAAGGACAAGGTAGATGCATCATTGTTTGAAATGTTTGACAATCTCAATCTGCATGATTTTGTAGTGGTAAAAGGAAAAGTACCAGAACAAATAATGGCAAAGAATTTCAAAGAGCTTATACCAACGAAGATCACAGTAGTGGGCAAGGCTGAGAAGCCCCTGCCCATAGACATGTCTGGCTTGGTAGAGTCTGAGCTTGAGACGAGGCTCGACTGGCGTTCTATAGCACTAAGAAACAAAAATTTGATGTTCGTTCTCAAGGCAGAATCGAGCCTAATAGAAGGAATGGAAAACTACCTTAACAAACACGACTTTACAATAGTCTTCACTCCTAGCATAATTGGCGTAGCTGCAGAGGGAGGCTCAGAGGTATTCCCCATCGTTTACTATGACAAAACTACATATTTGAGGCAGGACCCTCAGCTCCACAGACAGCTTCTCATGGTAGCAGGCCTTGACAAGATCTACGAGATCGGGCCAAGCTGGAGGGCAGAGCTTAGCCACACTCCAAGGCATCTTTCTGAACATAGAACCTGCGCGGCTGAGATATCTTTCATAGAAGACGAACACGATGTTATGAAGCTAGAGGAGGAGCTTGTCCAGGCAGCTCTAAAGAATGTAGTTGATAGGCATAAGGATGAACTCGATGAGCTGGGAATAGAGGTCACAGTGCCTAAAACTCCTTTCCCAGAACTAAAATTTCCAGAGATCTATGACTTGCTTGAGGAGCTTGGTAAGAAGCTTGAACATGGAGAGGACTTAGACCACGAATCAGAGCTTTTGCTTGCAAAGTATGTTAAGGAGAAGTACAACAGCGAATTCTTCTTTGTAAACAGATTCCCTTACAAGGTAAAGCCGTTCTATGTCATGCGCGTGGATGACGAGCCTGAGTATGCAAGAAGCATAGACCTTATCTATAAAGGCGTCGAGCTCAGCTCTGGAGGCCAAAGAGAGCATAGGTATGAGAAGATAATAGAGCAGGCAAAGGAGAAGGGGCTTAGCGAAGGCAGCTACATGTGGTTTGCCAAATTCTTCAAATATGGCGCTCCGCCACATGGCGGCTTCTCCATAGGCATTGAGCGCACTGTGATGCAGATGCTTAACATGCAGAACATACTTGAAGCCGCTGCTTTTCCGAGAACCCCTGAAAGAACAGTCCCTTGACCATCAACTACTAGGCTTGCTAGAATCGGAGAAATAGAAATAAGAAATTAATCAGAGAAGTTATGCTGTGTATAGTATGCAAGAAGAAACGAATGTTGACGAAAAAACGAAAAATCTCAACAGAGCAAGGCAGTCCCTTATTGAGGAACTGCAGGCAATGATGTGGTACGACGAGAGAATAAGCGCAACGAAAGACAAGGAGCTAGCAGGCATACTTGCCCACAACAGAGATGACGAAAAGGAGCATGCAACGCTGCTGCTAGAATGGCTTAGAAGGAACGATCCAGCTCTGAAAAAGGAGCTCGAGGAGATACTCTTCAGCAACAAGCAATTCAAAGATCTCTGGGACTAAGCTATGGAGTGCTTTGTAGGCACGTCTGGTTGGCTTTACTCGTGGAACGAAGATGGAACTCTAGATTGGTATATAGCACATAGCGGGCTCAATGCGATAGAGCTTAATGCAAGCTTCTACAGGTTTCCTTTCCCAAACCAGGTCAAGGGCTGGTCCTCTAAGGGAAGCAGCCTCACTTGGGTGGTAAAGGTAAATAGGCTAATAACCCATGTGCATATGCTTAACAAAAAGGCAGAGGAGCTCTATAGCAGGTTTCTTGAAATACTGAAGCCTCTAGATAGCAGGATTGCTTTTTACCTCTTCCAGTTCCCTCCCCATTTCACCACAAACATGAAAGAGCGGCTTCTGGATTTCGCAAGAAAGTTCGATGAAAAGAAGATGGCTTTTGAATTCAGGAACAGCACATGGTATTCTTTTGATTTCTCTGAGCTTGACTTCGAAGGAGCAATAGTAACACCTGACTCGCCAGAGATCAGTGGGGAAGTGTGGACTAAGAACAGCACGATCTATCTCAGGTTTCACGGAAGGGAAAGCTGGTACGCCTACAATTATTCTGCTAAAGAGCTTGAGGAAATGGCAAGGCGTGCCTTGGCGCTCGAACCTAGAAGACTCTTTGCATTCTTCAACAACAATCACGACATGCTTGGCAACGCAAGGTCTTTTTTGCGTATACTTAGCCAGGTGGGACCTTGCAAAAAGTAGTAGTTGCTAAAGGCCTTACTAAAAGATTCAAAGACGTAACAGCAATAAATGACATTACATTCAGCATGGAAGAAGGAAGCTTTAATCTGCTTGTAGGACCGAACGGCTCTGGCAAGACAACGCTGGAAAGGCTTATTGTAGGTCTCTATGAGCCGACTGAAGGAAGTGTAAAAATATTTGGCGAGGAGGCAAGCGCAGCGCCTGTTTCGGTTATGGCGAAAGTAGGCTATGTAGGAGAAAATTACGGCTTGTACGACAATCTTTCGGTGATTTCCAATCTACTTTTCTTTTCTAGACTTCTAGGAATCGAAAAGAGACAAGCACTAGAAAGGATTGACAAACTCCTCAGCATGCTAGGTGCGGGAGAGTTTGTAAAGAGGAAAGTCTCAACATTGAGCAGGGGAACAAAGCAAAAAATAGCAGTGTGCAGGGCTTTGCTTGCAAACCCCAGACTACTGGTGCTTGACGAGCCTACCGCATTCCTAGATCCTGAATCTGCTGAAAAGCTTAGAGAAGCGCTTGCAGAACTTGTAAAAGAAGGCACTACTGTAGTATATGCCACTCAGAGGCTTGACGAACTAAGCAAATTCAATGCCGATGTTCTTGTGCTTAAAAAGGGCAAGCTCGTTGGATACGGAGACCTTGACAGTGTTGTAAAAATGATTAGAGGAATAGAGATAGAAATTTCATATTTGGGCAGACTTTCAAAGGAGCAAGAGAAGGCTATGAAGACTCTTGGCGGCAGGCTCATGGGCAAAAGGATTGTATTCAGCATAGGAAGCATAGGTAAGATACCGAAATTAGCGAAAGAGGCGGTGGAGGCTGGGATCAACATTACCTCAATAACCTTCTTGGATTACAATCTGCGATGATAAAATGAATGTAGCAAGAGTTTGGGCAATAGTTGGCAAAGACCTTGCTGACGCTTTTAGCAGTGCTGAAATATACGGCCCGATGCTTGGCATACCGCTGTTCTTTGCAATACTGCTTCCTTTATTCACTGTTTATGTTTCACAATATGCAGGTACAGAACTTGCTGCAAAGCTTTTGGGAATAGAAGCAAGCATAATAGGCGGTAATGTTGCAAACAGACTTGCTTTTATTGTTTATTTCTCGATAAACATACTCGGCCCCATATTCCTTACAATGCCAATCATAACCTCCTCAGTCATAGCTGCTGACTGTTTTGTAGGAGAAAAAGAAAGCAAAACCGCAGAATCTTTGCTCACTTCCCCTATAACTAAAGGTGAGCTGTTTTTGGGAAAGATACTAGCTTCGGCAATACCTGCCTTTGGAATCACTATCGCAGTCTTCTTGATCTTTGGAGGCATAATAAACTATTTCACAAACCTTTACTACCACACGTTAGTATTTCCGAATACGGACTGGTATCTTATGCTTGCAGATGCGCCGGCTTTGATAATGGCCACTATCGGACTTGTGGTAATAGTCTCGTCTAAAGTGAAGAGCATTAAAGAGGCGCAACAGATAAGCGCCCTGATCGCACTGCCCATATTCATTATACCTTTTGTTTCTGTATTCGCTCTTGTTTCGCTCTCCCCGGAGTTTTTCCTTGGCCTCCTTCTAGTTCTTGCAGTAGTTGCCCTCTTAGTTATATATCTGGGAATAAGGACCTTTAAAAAGGAAAGGCTAATCGCAGCGTAAATATTCGACGTAAAAGAAATAAAGAACAGCAATGCTTAAATATGGGGAAAGACTAAATAAAAATCAGGTGAAGGGGGTGGCGGGTAGAACGGCACTCGAAGCGCTAGAGGTAGAATTGAGGGGGCGCCCAGGCAGGTTGACGCCTGGTATGATAAGGCACATGGCAGGCGAAGCAATCAGAAATCCTAAGCTAAGGGATAGGACTGTAGAGTTCTTGGAGAAGATAGCAAAAGCTGACAGGGCAAGCGAGACAGGCACTGCGGCATATAAGGCGGTGGCAACTATACTGCTAATAGAAATGCTGGAGACACTCAAGGAATAGTGTCAGCTGTCGCCTGGGTGTTTTAATTTTATTTTGCCTCTCTGGCACGCGATATGGCGTTATATACGGCTTCTGAAGCAGTCCCTGAAAATTCTGCAAGCACCTCTTTTCTTTGTTTTAAGTAGTTTTGTTTATAAGCAGCAGCGTTTTTCCTTATTTTTAATAATAAATCGTGTACATCTTCAGTTTTTGACCTAAGGCAGTATTTGAGTATCTCTGGCGGTAATGAGGTGTTGCTAGACACAGCGACAGGCACGCCAAGCGAAAGGGCTTCGGCGGTGATGAGTGACAGGCCTTCACGCTCAGAGACCATGATCAAAGCCAAAGACGTGCAAAGCTCCTCATATAGCTGCTGCTCTGTAAGGTCGTGCTTAAAAACTACCTGCTTATCTACACCTAGCTGCTTTGCAAGCTCTTTGAGGTTGCTTAGCTCAGGTCCTTTGCCGATTATAACTAGCTTTGCGTCTACACCTTTGATGCTTTTAACTGCTATATCGGTACGCTTGTGAAAAACAAGCCTGTTCGCCACTACGAACTTGTTCTCTTGTTTGCATGCATGCTTGGCTAGAAACCTTTCTACCTCTTCCTGATCTACTGCTGCCGGCAACACAAGCACCTTTTTGGGCTCAACGGAGAAATATTGCCTCAGAAGCTTCTTTGTGGTAGAGGTGTTTGCTATGTGCATGCTTGGCAGTTTGGCAGACAGGTATTCGAAGAAAAAGCCTACAGAGCCAAGCCTGTGAAGGTAGCCTTTCCAAAACTCCTTGCTCCACACTTCATGCCATGTGGTCACTAGGTATGTTCTCCTAAGTTTTGCATAAATATAAAGCAAGGGAATATGGAGAAAAGGGAATGAGTCTGTATCAATAATGTCAAACTTGTATTTCCAAATGTGCAGAAATAGAAGCAGGGCAAACTTTATCGACATCAGCATCGAGCGCCTTGAGCCTTTATACATGCCACTGATTTCTGTCCCGACACCTACACAATGGTATTTCACTCCCTCATATTCAAACTCTCTTCCTGGCATACCTGGCCTATAAAGAGTAAACATGTGAAGCTCGTATTTCTTGCTTTTCGAGAGGGCCTTGAGAATGTTGTATCTCCTTTTTTCTATGCCCCCATTGAACCATGGATACGCTGATTCGTATGCAAATGCGATCTTCATTCCAAAAACCTCTTTTTCAGCAAAAATATAACACCCATTATCCCATCCTTTGCTCTGATCTTCTTTCCCTCTTCAAAAGTCCTGCCTCTATAGTGTATAGGCACTTCCTGGATCTTTATTCCTTTCTTTGCAAACCCTACAGCAAGCTCTTCCTCTATCAAGAACCCGTTTTCTTTAAGCACAAGCCCTTTGAGCGCCGAAACCCTGAAAGCCTTGTAACCTACATTAATGTCATGGATTTTTTGGCCATAAAGTAAGCTGAAAATAAAGCTTGCAAACTGATTTCCTAGCTTTGCCAGAAAGTATTCATGGCCTTCATTTTTCAGCACAAACCTATTTCCAAAAACAACGCTGCCTTTGTCCAAAGCGGCAATCAGCTTAGGATAGTCTTCCGGAGAATACTCTAAGTCAGCATCCTGAATTATCACAAGCCCATTTTTAATGAACTTGAAAGCCTTTCTAAGCGCATATCCTTTCCCTCTGTTTTTTTCATAGTGAATTAACTCAAAAGCTTTGCCGTGTTTGCTTGCTGACCTAAGCGCCTTTTTCGCCACAGTCAACGTTTTATCTCTAGATCCATCATCGACCACTATTATTTTGCTTACGAATGGGATTCTGGACACATCCATCAGTACTTGCCCTATCGTCTTTTCCTCATTGAATACTGGAACTACTACTGTTACTCGGCCAATCATACAAATGGTTTAGGAACAAAATTTTAAAAGGGCCTAGTGTTGTCTTTTTCTTTCCTGCCACTCCCGCACGCCCCATTATTCAGATCCTGCGAACCATGGAAATAAGTTTTTAAATATATCTTGTAATGTATAAGTCAGTGATAAAATGGCAAAACAGACGCAGAATTGGGGGGCATTCGTCCTAGAATTTCTAGGCAGCTTGGCCTACCTCTTCGTAGCCTTTGCAGTTCCAGGCGGTTTGCTCGCCACAGCAGGTGGGGTTTTTGGTGGCAGCGCGGGACTGTGGCTACCGTTCTTCCTTGGGGCAGCAGTGATCGGCAGCATAGCACTCTTCTTCATTAGCTTCGGCAACCTGCTAGGCTGGGACAGAATGGGCATAGCAAAAGCGGCAATGTGTGCTACAGTAGCGGCAGGGTTCGCATTAACAGTGCTCGTATGGACTAACACAGCATATCTTGCAACCGCTCTGCTAGGATTCGTGCTAGCATTCATCGGAAGCGGGCTAGCATACAAATGAAATAACTCTTTCTTTTTTGTTTTTCTATTTTGCTATTCTTTTCTTTTCCTTGTCGTCTTGTTCCTTGGTATAGAGTCTAGTTATTTAAACCTTACCCCTCTTAAAATATAACAGAGTTATAAGTGAGTTTATGAAAAGCGTTTATGAACTGGCATATATCCAGATCCTGCCAGCAATCCGCAAGGAGATAGCAAACAGGCTGAGGGCATATGGTATGAAGGAAACAGAGATAGCAAAAAGGCTAAACATAACGCAAGCAGCTGTAAGCAAGTACTTGAAGGAAAAGCAAGAAACCAATGAGAAGCTTGCAGAAAAATTGAGAGAGCATAAGGCTGCAATAGAGGAGTATGTTGAAAGCCTGCTTGGCGATAAAAGCCCTGCTTTGTGTGCGCTGTGCCAGAAAATAGGAGGCTTTTCATGCCAGCTTAGCAAAGCACAAGCATGATATCATGGCAGAGAGCAAGCAACCAATTAACTGGAACGAGGATTATGAAACAAAGTATGGGTTTAGGACTAATGTGGAGTATGTTCCTTTCAGGAAGGGCCTAGACGAAGAAGTAGTAAAGGAGATCTCAAGACTTAAACATGAACCGAAATGGATGCTCGAAAAAAGACTGCTTGGCTACAAACTGTTTAAATCAAAGCCTTTGCCCAAGTGGGGTCCTGATTTAAGCGGAATAAATTTCGATGATATTTACTACTACAGAGCGCCAAACGCACAGAAGGGCGCGAGCTGGGAGGAGATACCAGAGGAAATCAAGCAGACATTTGAAAAGCTAGGCGTGCCTGAAGCAGAGAGAAAGTTCTTTGCTGGCGTAGAGGCACAGTTTGATTCAAATGCAGTATACGCCAATATAAGGGATCAGCTTGAAAAACTAGGGGTAATATTCACCGACACAGACACTGCTGTGAAAGAACACGGCGACATAGTCGAAAAATATTTTGGAACAGTTATACCTCCAACTGACAACAAGTTTGCTGCGCTTAATACTGCTGTTTGGAGCGGAGGCTCATTCATCTATGTGCCAAAAGGCGTTAAAGTTCCTTTGCCACTAAATGCTTATTTCAGAATAAATTCAGAATCCTTCGGCCAGTTTGAGAGAACGCTAATAATAGCTGAGGAAGGGGCTGATGTTGTTTACACAGAAGGCTGTACAGCTCCTCTTTATTCCACAACAAGCCTCCATGCTGCTGTAGTTGAGGTAATAGCGAAGAGAAACGCGCATGTTAGATACATTACTGTGCAGAACTGGTCAAAGAATATATACAACCTTGTCACGCAGAGGGCGCATGCTTATGAGAATGCAAGCGTGGAATGGTACGACATGAACATAGGAAGCAGGATAAACATGAAGTACCCAAGCATATTCCTCAAAGAACCAAATTCGAAAGGCGAAATCATATCTGTTGCGCTGGCAAGCGATGGCCAAGTGCTCGACTCTGGGGGCAAAATATATCACCTTGCCCCCAACACATCTTCAAGGCTTATCTCAAAAAGCGTAGCGAAAGGAAGTGGCATTGCTTCTTTTAGAGGCTTAGTAAGCATAGCAGAAAATGCAGAAAATGCTGTCGCAAGCACCTCTTGCAACACGCTGCTGCTAGACACCAATACAAAAACAACTACATATCCTTATTTCGAAATAAAGAACAAAACCGCAACATTGGCACACGAAGCAAAAGTAGGCAAGCTCAGCGACAAGATGCTGTTCTACCTTAAAAGCAGAGGGATAAGCGAAGACGATGCGATATCGCTTGTCGTCTTTGGCTTCATAAAGGACTTTGCAGAGAAGCTGCCGCTGGATTATGTGCTTGAGCTCAAAAGGCTCATAAAGCTTAACATGGCAGGCTCGGTGGGCTAATGCTAGAGTGGCTAGAAGACTTTGAAGAGCTAGAAAAAGAAAGAGCTGAGCTTTACAAAAGACACAGCAGGCTCATACCTATTAGACCCAAAAACAGCTCGGGCAGAGAAAAAAGAACAGGCAGGGAATACGATATTATGGCATTTAGCTCGGAGCATGCTGCTAGCGTAGAGAGCAAGAACATAAGCATAGCCAGCGATGCAGAGATAATAAGCTTGACAGAGAACATTGACAATCCATTGACAATCAACATAGAAGGCGGCAAAGAGGCTACAATGAGCCTAGCGTTCAATTTCGACTCCTCTCTACCTTCAAAAATCAAAATAAGGCTAGGAAAGCAGGCATCCTTGAATATTTATGAAACGTTTTTGTCTGACTTTTCATCAGATGGTATTTTGTTGCAGGAAATAGATCTCGATGATAGTTCAAAGCTAAATCTAGTGGCGCTCCATAAAGAGCCAGAAAGTGCAAACTATGCGCTGCTAAGCCTTGTGCATTCAGGCAAAAGGGCAGAAGCAAGACTTACAAATGTATTTGCAGGGGGCAACAAGTTGCACCATGGCACAATAGGCGTTGCCGAAGATGATGGTTCGATCACTTCGAGCACAGTCGCTATTGCAGGCAGTTCCCAAACAATAGATGCTTCTTCTTTGCTAGTTAACGAAGGGCACAAGTCTAGTATAGATTCGCTTACAAGGGCAGTGGTAAAAGACAATGCCGAATGCCTAGTCAAGGAGCTGGCAAAGGTGAGACAAAACGCAGAGGAAGCTAGCACCTACATAGAAGAGAAAGGCTTACTGCTTAACAATAGTGCAAGCTTTGTGCCAATGCCAGATATGGCTGTAGATACAAACAATGTTGCAAATGCAAGCCACAGCTCGGCAGTATTCCCGCTAAGCAAGAAAAGCGTATTTTACATAATGTCAAGGGGAGTGAGCGAAGGCAATGCGAGGCAGCTGTTTGCTACAGGGTTCTTGGAGAAGCTGCTGGCAGGGAAATTTGAAGGCGAAAGGGGCAAAATAATGCTTGAAGAGGTGAAAGCTTCGCTAAATTCGAAGTTAAGATCGTGATAACATGGAAATAGAAGTAAATGATTTGTGCGTAAGCATACAGGGAAAAAAGATACTAGAGCATGCAAGCCTTAGCATGAAATCCGACGAGATTACTGTGCTCATGGGACCGAACGGCTCTGGCAAGACAACGCTGGGAATGGCTATTATGGGCTATCCTGGCCTTACAATCGATTCCGGAGAAATTTTGGTCGACGGAAAAAGCATACGAGACATGGGGCCCGACGAAAGGGCAAAGCTGGGCATATTTATGCAGTTTCAAGAGCCGATTGAAATAGAAGGCGTAAACCTGGAAAACTTCATCTTTGCTGCAAAAACAGCACAGAGCAAAGTAAATGCAAGGCAGATAGAAGAGGATATTGAAAAGGCAATAAAGATCCTTGACGTGAAAGAGGAAATGCTCAAAAAAGACGTGAATGTAGGCTTCTCAGGAGGGGAGAAGAAAAAGGTAGAGATCATGCAGATGCTTGTTCTCAAGCCAAAGTTTGCGATTCTTGACGAACCAGATTCAGGCCTAGACATTGACACATTGAAAAAGGTGGCAGAAGCCATAAATGCCTATGAAAAAGAGTCGCATGCCGGCATTCTTCTCATAACCCATTATACACGCATACTAAGCTACATAAATCCGACAAAAGTTTACGTAATGGATAAGGGCAGGATAGTCGCAAGTGGCGGAAGAGAACTGGCTGAAAAAATAGAAAGAGAGGGATATGGCTTTATAGAGGGATAGTATGTTCGACGTAGATGAAATAAGAAAGGATTTTCCAATACTGCAGACGAAGATGAACGGCAAGCCGCTTGTTTATTTGGACAGCGCCGCAACCTCGCAAAAGCCAATTCAAGTAATACAGGCGATAGTAGAATATTAAAAGCCATAGAAAAAGCAAGAAGGCTTCTGCTGAGAAAGAAATAAAACATTGAATCTTGAAAAAATATCGAGGACATGGGTGGAAACAACATAGTTTTCAGCATAGTGATACCAGCGCTTAACGAAGAGAGGTATTTGCCATTAGCGCTCGATGGCGTAAAAAGACAGAAAGTGCCACATGAAACAATAGTGGTAGATGGAGGAAGCACCGATCGCACTGTTAAAATAGCAAAGGCGTTTGGTGCTAGAGTAATTTTAGAAAAGAAAAAAGGCGCAGCGCCGGCAAGAAATGCAGGCGCAAAGATTGCAAGGGGAAAGTATTTGCTTTTCCTTGATGCGGATACAGTGCCTTCGGACAGCCTACTTGAATATTATGTAGAAGCATTCAAACGCAAAGAGGTTATAGCTGCCACAGGCCCCATACTTCCTCTAGAAAAAACGGCAAAAAGAATTTACCTAGGATATAAGTTTGTTTCAGTCTATTTTGTAAAGCTTTCTTGGCTATTTAACAGACCTACAATAAACGGCATGAACTTCGCTGTAAAAAAGGGCACTTTTGAGAAAGTTGGCGGATTCAATGAAAAATATGTGACATATGAGGACTGGGATCTTTCGCATAGGCTTGCAAAATATGGCAAGTTTGCATTTGTAAATGAAGCAATAGTCTACAGCAGTGCAAGACGCGTACTCAAATGGGGCCTTCTCAAATTTGTAAGATACCACATAGGCAATATGCTTAGGTATACTTTTACCAAGAAGCCGAAGTCCGAATACGAAGTAGTAAGATGATTACCAATTTTCTTTCCTTTCGTGTTCTATTATCCTTCTAAGGTGCTTGCCAGTTGCGAAGTAGTAAGCAGAAACTCCAACAAGCACACAGGCAAGTATCTCTAAGCTAAGCGGCGTTAGGAAAACCAGCAAGCTGATAGTAGTAAATGCACCGATTATAGGTAACAGGAAGGCATTGCGCTTGTTTACGATTAATTTTTCTGGATTTTTTCTATTAGCCAAGGTTAGCTTTATAGCGGCAATGTTGGCAAGGGTATAGGAGAAGAGAGATCCTGCATTGCTCAATGAGACGATTTCCTTGAAAGCAAGAGGCAGTATACCAATCATTACAATTGCAGAAGCAAGTATGCTGAAATGAGGGACACTGTACTTGTTAAGCTGGGAAAAGTGCCGAGGTATAGCTTTGTCATGTGACATTGCAAAAAGAACACGCGAAAGGCCCAAGATCATAGCAAGATCTACGTCGAAAGTTGCAATTAGGGCCCCAACATCTATCACATATCCAAAAATCGGAATCTTGGTAGCGGAAATGAGAGCATAGGCTAGAGGCGAAGAAGAACGGCTGACGCTTGAGTATGAAACTATGCCAATAAGAACAAACATTACTGAGGCATAGACAAGCGTTGAGATGAGTATGGAATAAATAATCGCCCTGGGTATTGTCTTCCGGGGTTCCTTTATTTCATCGCCAAGCATCGTAACCCTTGCAAACCCCGTATAGGCAAAAAACACAAATGCAGATGCAACAAACATGCTGCTTAATCCTTTTGGGAACACAGGAACGTAATTGCTAGGTTTGATAAAAAATATGCCCACTAGCACAAAGAAAAGCAGAACACAAATGTTAAGTATTGTAAGAAAAGTAGCCAATTCAGCAGAACGCTTTATGCCGAAGTAGTTGATCAAGGCAAGCACTATAACAAGAATGGCTGCCTCTATAGCCTCACTAAAATGAATATCCAGCAAGGAATTAAGATAGCCCGCAAAGCTTAGTGCTATTGCTGCGCCTCCGACCATAGATCCTAAAACCCACACAATGCCTGCGATGAAACCTGCATAGTTTCCAAGCACCTCCCTAGAGTACTCGTAGTTCCCTCCTTCGCTAGCATACAAGTGGGCAAGCTCAGCAAAGCTAAAACCAGTAAAAATGCTCGCAATGCCACCTATAAGAATTGCAATGATGGATGCAGGACCTGCAGTACCTGCCGCGAGGCCGCTGATTACATAAATACCTGCGCCTATTATGGCAGCGAGGTTTATCGATAAAGCTTCCCTCAATGTGACAACGCGCTTAAGCCTAGGCAAGCAATCACTATACAAACATGCTTGCAAAGATTTTAGTATCATCTACCATGTTGCTTATTACTGCATATTCATTTGGCTGGTGTGCAACGTCATCTTGGGAAGACCATACTGCTGACTCAACACCGTATCTGCGCAAAAACTTAGCTACTGTACCGCCTCCGATACCTACAAGCCTAGCCTCCTTGTGCTTTACCTGCCTGATGGATCTTTGCAATATTTGAATTATTTTGGCATTTTTTGGCAGAGGCTTTAATGCTTCATCTCTGCTTACCACTTCCACATATATTTTCGCTTTTGTCTGCCTCTCCACACGCTTAGAAATATTCTTTACAAGAGCCAACACGCTGTCAAGCTTGTAATTAGGCAGAACTCTGCAGTCCATGAAGAATGTCTCAGTTCCAGGAATTATGTTTACGCTCTCGACATTCTTTTCATGCTTTGTCATCTCGAATGTAGATTTTGGAGGCTCGAAAAGCGGATCTGCTTTGTTAAACCTTTTGTGGAGCGCATTATCGAGAAGGTCTAGAAGCTTGACAGAGACTCTGTATGCATTTAAACCCTGCTCGGGCGTGCTGGCGTGAACCTGCTTGCCGACAACCCTGAACTTTAGCCATAGAATTCCTTTTTCTGCTATTTCTATCTCGTCGCCTTTTGGCCTACCCCAGTCTGGCACTACTGCAAGGTCCTTTTTGCTAAACACGCCTTCTTTCAACAGCTTCTTAATTCCGTATTCGTTGCCTACCTCCTCATCTGCCACTAATGCTATGCCAAATGTAAACTTAGGATTTACACCTGCTTCTTTTACTGCTTTCAGGGCAAATATGCTGGAAATTACGCCTTGACCATCATCATTTGTGCCTCTGCCATAAATCTTCCCATCTTTTATATAGGCATCGAAAGGATCATGCTTCCAAAGGGAAAGATCGCCCGGCGAGACTGTGTCTATGTGGCTCAATATCCAAATCCTTTGAGCCGCCTTCCCATACTCCACTATTAGGTTCGACCTTATCTTGCCAAACTCATCAGTATAGTCAAACCTTTTGACCTCCAACCCCATTTTTTTAAGCAAGTCTTCAAGAAAATCCGCTCTTTTGCTTTCTCCTTCGCCGCCACTCAAGGGTGAAATGGCAGGTATGGCGATCATCTTGGCCATTGCCGAAACCATTTCTTTTTTGTAGGAATCTATACGTTCGAAGATGTCCATGAAAGCATTCTTTGACGGCAATTTATAATAAACTTCTGTTTCATGCTACGCCGGCGGAAAACTTGCCTACAAAAGAGGTCTATAAGTCAACTCTATCAAATTAGCAATAATCTTCAACGACAACATTAATTGCCGCAGGCCGGATTTGAACCAGCGACATCCCGGTCTTCAGCCGGGCGCTCTCCCGGACTGAGCTACTGCGGCACTCTTTATCTATTGGCGTACATTCTTTAAATTCTTTTCCTAAAATAATGCAGAGCAAATGGAGCTGGCAAATGCTGATTGGCGCGGCCTAGGAGAGTATGTTAACCTGCTAAACCTAGAGGGCATAGAATTCAGGAAGTATCAATACAACATAATAAAGGCAATAACAGAAAAGGGAAACACGCTTGTTGTATTGCCCACTGGCCTTGGCAAAACTCTCATAGGCGCCGCGCTGATAGCCAAAGCGGTTTATGAGGGTAAAAGGGCGCTGTTTCTTGCACCTACAAAGCCGCTTACCGAGCAGCATTTCTCCACGCTTAAAAAGCTGCTTAAGCTACCTAGCGAAGACATAGCACTGCTTACCGGCTCTGTAAGGAAAAAAGACAGGCTTGAGGCTGAGGCCCATGCAAAGGTGATTGTTGCAACTCCGCAGACAGTGGCAAACGACCTAAAGTCTGGAGCATTCTCTCTTGTCGGCTTTGGAGTTGCAATTTTTGATGAGTGCCACCATGCAATAGGCAAATACGCTTATACCTACATAGCCAACGAGCTCGCGGCAAGGGGCGTGCTTATTGTGGGCTTGACTGCATCGCCTGGAAGCAAGCCGGAGAAGGTAATGGAGCTTGTAAATGCGCTAAACATAAGGCACATAGAGTCGAGGACTTCGATGGACGAGGATGTGAAGGAGTACGTAATGCCAAAATACCTTCACACGATCAGCGTTGAGCTAAGCGAACAGATCAAACGTGTGGCTGAGCTTGTAAAGACGGTAGGCGAGGAAAGCCTTGCATCGCTAAGGCAGCAGGGCTTTGCAAACTTCAAAAGCATAGACACAATACCGAAAGGCAGGCTGATAGAACTGGGAAATGAGCTTAAGAAGATAAGCGCCCCTGGCTACAGGTTTGGCCTTTTCTTCAGCTATGTCAAACTTCTGCACGCTGTGCATGCATATGACCTGCTAGTAACAGAGGGATTGTATCCTTTTGTGGCGTATCTTGATTCTTTAGACGGCAGAGAAGTAAAAAGCAGGGCGGTGAAAAGCTTCCTTCAAAACAAAAATATAAGGCAAGCCTTGAATGAGGCTAAAAGGCTTATGGAGATTGGGGAGGAGCACCCAAAAGTTGGCGCTGCCTTGCAAATTCTTGCAAACTATAATAAGAAATCATGCATAGTATTTGCCCAATATAGGTCTACGATAAAGATGCTTGTTGAGAAACTCAACAAAAATGGATTCCTTGCTAGAGCATTCGTAGGCAAAAAGGAAGGCGTAACACAGGAGCAGCAAAAGCAGACAATAGAAGACTTCAGAGAAGGCAAGTTCAACATACTTGTAGCCAGTTCTATTGGTGAAGAAGGGCTTGACATACCTAGTGTAGACGTAGTGGTGTTCTACGAGCCCATACCAAACGAAATAAGAAACATACAAAGGAGAGGCAGGACAGGCAGGTTCAGAGCAGGCGATATATTCATATTACTAACTAAAGACACCAAAGACGAAATATACTTTTTCGTCTCCAGATCGAGGGAGAGGAAAACTGCAGCCTTACTGATGAATGTCGAAAGCAAGCTGGAAAGCATGCAAAAGGGCCAAACTAAGTTGGTTGCATGATCGGCGTCACAGTTCTTTTCTTGCTTCTCTCTGGCGTGGCCTTTTTAGGCTACATACTGAACGATTTGTTTTACAAATCAAAATAACGAGCGTTTTGCCGCTAATGCTCATAGGCCTGCTTATAGGACCTGTGTTCCACTTGGTAAACACCTCTAAAACAAGCACAGTAGTGGCAGTAGTTCCATATATTACAGCTCTTGCTGTTTCTTTCTTGCTTTTTGATGTAGGGCTTCGAATAAAAATTAAAGACCTCGGCATTTCATACGCACTTAAGTTCACTTTTGCACTGGCTACTGCAACCGGCATATTACTAGGGATAGGAATATACCTTTCTACAGGCATGAATGTTTACTTGTCTTTCGCGGCAGGCTTTGGGCTTGCAGGGCCAAGCGCAGTAGTAATACCTACTCTTATGAAAACAGCAAAGGTAAACCCGAAGCTTAAAGCTTTGCTCAACTTCGAAAGCGTGGTAGTAGACACTGTAACGCTTATTATTCCGCTTCTGCTTATAGAGTTGCTGGCTCAAAAATCTGTAGGCTTGGGATCTTTGGGCAGGCTTTTTGCTAACTTCCTTATAGGCTCGACAGCAATAGGCATTATTTCTTCATTCTTTTGGATATTCATCCTTCACACATTCAGAAGCCACAGCGAGGAATATAGTTGGATGCTTACTATAACAATGGTCATAGCAACCTATGGGCTTGCCCAGGCATTTGGCGCTAGCGGAGCTGTAGCTGTATTTATATTTGGCTTGATCTTGGCCAATACACAAGAAATGGGTAAAGCCATAAAGCAATATACTGCTAGCATGCAAAAGATGATTTCGCACATTTCCCGGTTCCAAAAAGAGGTCGTGTTCTTTGTAAGCACATTCTTCTTTGTTTATATCGGCCTCTTGTTCAAAATAAGTGCGAACGACTTGTGGCTGTTGCTAATAAGCGCTCTGTTGACTATAATAATCTACTTTGTAAGGAGCATGTTTATACCAATGATAAAACTGACTTTTGAAGAAAAGGAAGAGGGGGCAGAGCACACTATCGCAAGGTTCAGCATTGCTAGGGGATTATCGCCTATAGTAGTGGCTACCTTGCCCGCTGCCTATGGAGTTCATGCGCCGAGCAAATTTGTAGACCTGCTGTTTCTATCTGTATTGATTACTAACATAGTAACTACCTATGGTATGTACTTGTTTGCCAAGCAGCTTACAAAATCAGGACAGGCGCAGAAAAAGCCAGAAAAATCATAAAATATAAAGCTTAAGATTCAAAATTTGACCATGAAAAGGCAGAGGAGAGTAAGCCTATATTTGATATTTACCATTGCACTAATGCTATTTGCACTACTTTACTCGATAATAAACGTTGGTGGCCCATCTTTTTATGGTGATGACACCACCTATCTGGAGCTAGCATATACGGTGCTGACGCATACATTCAGAGAAAGCCCATACATATTTAGCGTAAGACTCTTGCAAATCTATCCTATCGCGTTCTTTTATTATCTATTCGGAATAAATATGATATCTGCCTCGCTATGGGACATAATTTCTTATGTGCTTACCATAGGCGTAGTATTCTGGATAGGCAAAGAACTCTATAACGAAGAGGCAGGCTTTATCTCTGCGCTACTTTTCACTTTTTTCCCGCTAGTTGTTAGGCTCTCTGCAACAATAAGCGACGATATTCCGATGATGTTTGTCACTTCATTGGCTGTATTGGCGATGGTACTAGGCGAAATAAAAAATTCAAGACTTTGGTACTTCTCTAGTGGTGTTCTAGCTTTAGCACCGCCCATAGTGACGCCAGAAGGTGCTATAATAGTGGTTTTTCTTCTTATATTTTTTGTAATAGAGATTTTAAGAAGAAAAATAAAACTGAAGCAGGGAATTTATGCAATCGTAGGGTTTTTATTTGCAGGATTCCTGCTAATGCTTGCTAATTATGCACTTTCTGGAAACCCGCTAATAACACTCACAGTCAACAGCCATTTTTATAGCGCTGTCGGAGGAAAAAACACCATCCCGTCTACCAACACCAATTTGAATTTTTACCCCAGCACAATGTTTCCGTATATGCTCATTTCGCTTTGGTCTACAAGCCTGAAATCAGGCAATTTTGCCAATGCTTTTTCTTTCCTTTCGCCTTCAGTTTTTGTACCAAATAGCCGCGTAGGCTTTTACTTCTACACTCTTATAATTGCAATAGTTTACTTGCTAGTGAAAAGAGAGAGACGCGCATATGTGCCTTTGCTATGGTTCGCAATATGCTTTACCTACTTAGAGCTAGGGCCGATGCATGTTAGCTTGCATCCTTTCTATTATCTTCTTTCATATAGGCTCGGCAGGTTCCTTACGATAATAGCTCCTCCAACAGCGTTGCTGCTCGGATTTGCGATTGAACGCGCCATGCAAAAGGGATCTAAGATCAAAAGAGCTTTTGGGATTGTAGTAGGGATTGGTGGGGTTGTGTTCCTAATTGCAACCTCAATACCAATAAACCTACTTTGGCATGAAGGCTTAGTGGCGCAGAGATATGATCAAATAGCAATCGCACAGTATTTGAACAAACTGCCAAGTACTACGAAAATTTACATGAGTGGATTTGCATCTCTAGTAGAGTTTTATATGAAGTATAGCAATCTCACAAGATTCTACGCATATGATTCAATATACAACTGCAATGACATACCTACAGGAGCGTATGCGATCCTTCCTTACTTCGAACTTTGGAATCTTACCTATACTGCCAACCCAAGCGGTTGCAGAGGCTGGGTTTTGGTTTATGCACCTCAGCCCAACATACCATCAAACTCACCATATAAAACACTAATCCAGCAATGGAGCTTTCCTTTCGAAGCCAGACTATACTATGTAGGAGGAGAAAACACAACCATTTCTAATGCGACTTCCACTACAACAGTTACCACAAGTATCAGCACTTCAACAAGCTCTACCTACACACCATCAAAGTTCACATTTTTCAACCTCACCGGAGTAGGCTTCTATAACACAACCAATAAGCTGCAATTCATACAAGTCAACAATGTAACTCAGGTTATTGTAAGCCTCAACAAAAGCACTGCTACACCAGGCGAATATGTACAGTTAAATGTGACCTTTGTTGGCAATTTTCTTTGGAGCAACACCACAATACCATTCGTTAATGCAACAGTGGCCTACTTGGCATCACCTATAATAAACATACACTACTATGGTGTTGAGTTGGCAAATCAGACAGGCAATCTGCTAGTTCAAAACAATGGGCCATGGCAAAAATACGTAACCCAAATAGGTGAGCCCCATCAAACATTAAGTAGTAATCCACACCATTACCTAAATGTTATTTGGACCATAACGCCTAATGCCACAATGACAGGAAAAGTAATCAAGATATGCGGAGGTTACTTTGCTACTTATCAAAATACAACTCTTGAAGGGGGTTGGGGAAGCTTGTATAATATATTAGCATTACAGCAAAAAAGGGTAGTAAACAACAGCGTAATAAACATTCCTTCTGAAAATTGCACCTACCTTAATGTTGCTTAACAGCGTAGGCCAGTGCGCTAGCAGCTCCGTATAGCTTGTTCCTGCCTTGCTGCCATACCACCGACTTTGGTCCTTCAAGCACTTCTTCTGTTATTTCCTCTCCGCGGTGTGCAGGCAGGCAGTGCATTACTATGGCATCATTTTTTGCAAAGCGTAGCAATTCTTTGTTTATTTGGTATCCTTTAAAGTCCCTTTTCCTTTTCTCCGCCTCCACCTCTTCGCCCATACTTACCCATACATCTGTGTACAGTACATCTGCCTCAGACACGGCTTCCTTGGTACTATGCGTGAGCAAAAGATCACTCTTTGACTTTTTTGCAAATGCTTTTGCCTTCTCAAGCAAGGCCCTATCTGGATCGTAGCCCTCTGGATAGGCTATAGCGAAGTTTATGCCCAAAATAGCACATGCAAGCATCAGGGAATTGGCCACATTACTAGTATCGCCTATGAATGCAATCTTAAGCTCGCTCAACTTTTTCTTGAATTCCTGTACAGTAAGCAAGTCGGAAATTATCTGCGTAGGGTGCTCTTTATCGCTAAGTGCATTTATGACTGGCAAACCAGAAAATTTTGCTAGTTCCTCAAGCATTTCGTGCTTGAAAACCCTAGCAACAAGTATGTCTAGCCATCCAGGAAACATTCTAGCAGTGTCTTTGACAGGCTCCCCTCTGCCCAGCTGGAGCTCGCTGGCTAGCAACGACACAGCATGGGCGCCTAATTTCTCGGCTGCGACATAAAAAGAGATTTTTGTCCTAGTTGAAGGCTTTTCAAATATCAGCCCTACAAACTTGCCTTGAAGCAAAGCGTTTGCCTTTCCAGTATTGAATGACTCCTTAAACTCGGCCGCTTTTTGAATCAAACCGAGAAGCTCCTCCTTGGAAAGATCTGCCACAGATATAATATTCGGCACATTTTAACTTTCTTTACAAAACTATTTTAAAATTATCTAACTGAATATATACTATCTTATCGCCTATTTTCTCGCGGTGCGTTTTGTGGAGTATACGAGGTTTGAAAAAGCCAGGATTATAGGCGCCAGAGCGCTTCAGCTAGCTTATGGTGCACCTCCTTTGATAGAAGTGCCTAAAGATGTTAAAGATCCGTTGAGGCTTGCAGAACTAGAGTTTGAGGCAGGAGTAATACCTATTGTGGTAATCAGGGAGTAGGGGCGAGTTTTTGGAAGAAGCATATGACGTTATAGTTGCTGGAGGAGGCATAGCCGGCACGCTTGCTGCAACAGCCGCTGCAAAAGGTGGTGCTAAGACCTTATTGCTTGACAGAAACAAAAGAGAAGAAATCGGCAAAAAAACCAACTGGGGCTGGGTATGCGGCGATGCTGTAGCAAAATCCCACATAGATTTCATAAAAGAAAAGCTTGGCATAGCGCTTACAGAAAAAGAGCTCGACTTGAAGGTAGATGGGGTATATGCACTAAGCCCTGACCTGCAGACAAAGATAATGTTTGAAGGCGAGGGCTATTCGTTAAACAGACCTGCGCTAGCAAGGAGGCTGTTAGAAGAAGCAATAAAGGCAGGCGCAGAATTTAGAGAAGGCTATGAAGTCGAAGGGCCAATCATAGGCTCAGACGGTAAGCTTGAAGGGGTTTTCGGAAAAGATGACAAAAAACAGGAATTCAGAATAAAAGGAAAAATCATAATAGATGCTCTAGGAATGGCGAGCACACTTAGAAGAAGGCTTCCTCAAAACAAATACATAGAAAGAGAGATAAGCATAGAAGATATCGAATCTACCGGCAGGTATATTCTACACTTCACCCCTGCAGAAAAAGATGAAAACTTCTACGACCCGCACAATGCGCTAATCCACCTGAACCAGCTTTGGGCTCCTGGAGGCTACGGTTGGGTTTTTCCAAAAAGCGGCAACAGGGTAAACATTGGCATAGGCGTGGAGAAGAGAAGCTTGGAAAAGAGAAACAAGGCCCTCAACTCAAACGACACGCTCCACAAGCTTATAGACGATTATGTTGCTCTCAACAAGGTCCTCAAGGATACTAGCATAGACACCTCAGATAACAATGGCAAGGGCTATTGGTCGGTATCGGTAAGAAGGCACCAGCATAGCCTAGTGTATGCCAACTACATGGGAGCAGGAGACTCTATGTCTATGCCAAACCCACTCAGCGCCGGAGGCATAGGCCCGGCAATGATAGCAGGAACACTTGCAGGCAAAATCGCTGCTGAAGCCATTGCTGCAAACAATGCCTCTATGGAATTCCTGTGGAAATATAACTTAGAGTTCAACAAAGAATATGGTAGCAAAAGCGGGGCTCTAGAGGTATTTAGAGTTTACCTGCAATCGTTGAACAACGACATGCTGAACTATGGAATGAAGCACTTTATAACGCCAGAAGAGGCGAAGGTGCTTGCATATGGCGGCGCAGTTCCTGAGCTCTCAGTGTTCAAAGCGGCCCAGAAGTTAATAAGCGGCATAGCTAATATGAAGGCGTTCAAGAACCTTGTGTTTACGGTAAGGAAGATGAAAAGGCTTATGGAGCTTTATGCTAATTATCCAGCTTCGCCAAACGGCTTTGACGCTTGGAATGAAGCAGTAAAGGCTGAGATTGAAGAAGTAAAGAAAAAATTCCCAGTAAACCCAGTATAATCAAACAACACTCTTTACTTTTATCTTCGCACTTTTTGTATATACCCAGGCGTTGTAGAAATCAAACAAACTGCTCCTAAAAGCAGGTATGTGCTTAGCAGTAGAAAAACTTATAGGATTTCCTGCGATTATCGGGTTTATTGGAGGTATCAAAACAAGCTTTGCTTTTATTCCCTTTTTGGCAGGTTTTGCAATAAGAAAAGCCTTTTCTTCAGTACCATCATGTAGCAACGCGGTGTGGCCGTGAGCCTCAAAAATGTAAGAGCAAGCCAGAGCTTCCTCATTGGGCAAGGCATTGCCATGCAAAAACGCCATGTTGTCTAGTATAAGCGCTCTTTTGATCTCTATGTCGTAGCCTAGCCTTTCCAAAATTTCCTGCAAGTGCGCATCATGGTTTCCTCTTACTATGCTTATAGGCATATTTCGCAAGTCGTAAAAAAGCTCTTGGAGCTCTACATACTCGCCCTTGCTCGGATACCCTATAGACTCCTTTATATCCCCAAGCAGTATCAGCCTTGATGCAGAAGTCATAGTGAAATATTTTGCTATCAAGCTAGCAATTACTTTGTGCGGATTAGGAAAATTTATTCCTTTTTCCTTTATCCGCTCTTCTAGGCCGATATGCAAATCGCCAACGACTAAGTATTTGCCTGCCAACACTCCCGGAAGATCATATAGGAAGTGGATTTCCACAAAAAGATAGGCAAGAAAGGATATATAATCTTTTCAACGAAATTAGTTTATGCAATCGCCAAAAATAGGAAGGCTGTTCGGAGTAGATATAGAACTCCATTGGCTTTCCGTACTTTTCCTTTTGCTTTTTTTACTTGTAAGCCCTTACCTTTTCCTTCTTATGCTTCTTCTGCTTGTCGCAGTGCTTCTTCACGAATTGGCACACTCAATCACTTCGTTGCACCACAAGATAAAAGTAAGCAAAATAATTCTTATCCTGCCCATAGGCGGACTTTCCGTTCTAGACGACACCAACCTCAAGCCAGATGTCGAGTTCAAAATAGCAGTGGCAGGGCCTTTAATGAGCATTTTCTTAGGCCTGCTGTTTGGCTTTTTTGTAGTATTCACGCCTCCAGGAATCCTTACCCAAATATTCCAGTTTATGTTTGAGATAAACATACTGCTCGGAGTTCTCAACCTCTTGCCTGCATTTCCTACAGACGGTGGCAGAGTGTTTAGAAGCTACCTTGAGAAAAAGTACACAAGATACAAGGCAACAATGCTCACTGTTAAACTTAGCAAGGCAATAATGTATGCGTTGATATTGGGCACTCTTGCCTATGTGCTTTCAATAAAAGCGACATTCTACTATAAAGAGACGTTGTTTATAATCGCGCTCTTTACCGTATTCATCCTATATGGCGGCGCTGAATCGGAGGAGCAGAATGCAGAGCTAAGAGAAAAAACGAAGCATCTTACAGTCAAAAGCGTTATAAACAAAAACTTCTTCTTCATAAATTCAGACAGCAGCCTTTCTGTTTTATATAATAAGATAAAACGGGAAAAGAAGCACATAGCAGTGACTAAAATAGGAAATACCTACGCTTACATAAATCTGTTTGATAAGAAGAAACTTGCAAATGCTAAAAAAGTCCAGGATATTGCTGTTGAAATGCTAGAGCTAAAAGA
>JBMFIM010000009.1:0-34434 GCA_049976305.1 Candidatus Micrarchaeia archaeon
GCGGAGTTGGTGCTAGCGCGTTTTGCGAAATCCAAAGTGTTAGAGAATTTTGCGTAAGCTGGTTTGCAACAAGCGTAATGTAGTTTCCTGCGGCTATGCCAGATATAGTTATGGTATTGCCACTTATGCTATTTGGACCTGTAAATAGAAAGTTTGCAGAATAGGGGGCAATACCTCCAGATAGTACTCCATTCTGGTTTATCGTAATTACGGTTAATTGCCCAATATCAATTGTGGTATTAGAAATAGAATTGCCTGCTGTGCTTGCTATTGCAGTACCTATTACATTTCCAACTAATGGAAAACTTGTTGCATTTGCCATGCCGAGCATTGCCAGAATTGCGATTATGAAAACTTGCACAAATAGTGTTTTCCTCATTGACCATCCCCCCTCTCTGTTGTCCTTATTTACAATTAAGCTTTTAAATTTATTGTGCTCCGCCTCCACTTCCAATTTCAATCTCGCTTTCCATCGTGCAGTCCTCGGGCTTCTTGTCGTTTCTCAGCCTGATGAAGGCCGGCGCCCTTAGCATGCGCTCTTTTGTCATCTCCATAAACCTGACCTCTGCAACAAGCCTTGGCGAAGTGTATGTTATTGTTTTTCCAGGCTCTGCCTCGCCTACCTCTACTATCGGCTTCTTGAGCTTGTCCTTTGACAGTTCGTTGAATAGCGCTTCACGCTCCTCTTCGCTGAATCCTGTGCCTACTCTGCCTATGTAAACAAGCTGCCCGCCGGAGTAGAGCCCAAGCAGCAAGGCGCTGAGCTTCTCCTGCTCGCTGGAGGTGAAGCCTATTATAACAGCATCTATTGTGTTTAACGCCTTTATCTTAAGCCAGTCCTTGCTTCTCTTTTGCACATAGGGCGAGTCTATCCTCTTTGCCATTATGCCTTCCAAGCCCTGTCCCTTGACTTTGTTGAAAAGCTCTATTCCCTTTTCGAATATAAATGAGGACTTTATGGCATAGTTGCTCTCTGTTAGCGTCTTGTCCAGTATCTCCTTTCTTTCTAGGAGTTTTTTGTCTAGAAGGTCTTCGCCATCTTTGTGAAGTATGTCAAACACCACATAAGTGGCAGGATGAAGCTTTGACAGTATTTCTATTTTTGTCTGCTCTCCGCTCTGCTCCCTCTCCTGTAGCAGGTTGAAATCTGGCCTGCCATTGTGGAATACTACAAGCTCGCCATCGAGAATTGCCCTCTTTGCATCTACTTGCTTGTAAAAGTCTGCGAACTCCGGATAGCGGGCTTGGAAGAAGATCATTCGCCTGTTTAAGAACATTACGCGCCTTGCCTGCGTGTCGATATAGGCTATGCACCTAGTGCCATCATACTTTATCTCCATCAAGAAGTCCTTGGAATCGAAAGGCTTTGAAGGAAATGCTAGCATGGGCTTTACCAGCACAGGCTCCTTGTCCCAAAGGCTCATTGTATCATTGCTTCAAGCTTTCTGTGAGGCTGTCTATAAGGCTCTTTGCAGCCTTTACCTCCTTCGCCGCTTTTACCTCGTATTCCTTGCCCGCTGCCTTTGCCTTTATTAGCTCTCTCAGCGCCTCAACGTAGGTATCCTTAAACTGCTCTATTCCTATCGTCTCTTTGCTCATTTTTTGAATGAGCAATTGTGCGAGCTCTAGCTCCTTCTTTTCCGGTTTTTCCTGATTCTTTAGTTCACTTATTCCCTCTACTGGCACTACCTCATCAGCATAGTGCAAAGTATGCATCAACAAAGAATTCTGGTAGGGTCTTAATGCGACAATGTGCTCGCGTTCGCTCATTGTGAGAGTGCCGACTGCTAGTTTGTTCAACAGCCCCATTGCTGAAAGGAGAAGGAAATAAGCATGGCTGCCTCCTTTGTCAGGTGCTACGTAATAGCTCCTCTCCACATATATGGGGTCGAGCTGCGACGTATCGACAAACTCCTTAATTTCTATGCGCTTTGTAGAGGGTATTTTGATCTTTTCCAAGTCTTCCTTTTCCAGCACTACAAACTTGTCTGCCGATAGCTGAAAGCCCTTCTTAATCTCCTGCCAAGAAACTTCCCTGTTTTCTACAGGGCACCATCTCTTGTATACAATCCTGTGCCCATTCTTGCACAAAGAATGCAAGGGCGGTTCGGCGTCGTGTGTGGCAAGGTATACCTTTACAGGTATATTTACAAGGCCGAAGCCTATAGCGCCGTTCCAGATACTCTTCATAATTTTACCATTAAAAAGTAAAAGATAAAACGTTATCCATCTTTCTCTCAGCCATTATCTGCTTGCTGCTTTTACTTTTATGTATGCCTTTGTATTTTTCTGCAAAATTCTTTATTCATTTTCCTCTAATCCAAGCACAAACTTTTTAAAAATATATGTTTTAACACTTATATGAAAACGGGCGGGCGGAATTTTGGAAAAGAATCCAGCCCGAGGGTTTTTGTAAGGCAATCTACAGGGCTGGTTAAAAACGCAAGCTTTCTCGATGCCGTAAGCATTAACATAAGCAACATGTCTGCAGGCGCCGCGCTAGCAACTATAGGTTTCACTACTGTACTTTTAAGCTCGATGGCAGGCGTCAACCTTGTCATAGCCTCTATCCTTGCTTTCATTCTTATGCTGCCGCAGCTCATCATCTACACAATAATGAATAGGCGAGTTCCAAGGACAGGCGGGGACTACGTTTGGACTTCCAGAATCTTTGGCGGTGCACTTGGCGGTTCTCTAGCGCTCATGGGCTATGTTTTCGAGACGATGGCGTATTTCGCGCTAATCGCCCTTTCAACAGTCTTTGCAATAGGCTCTGTTGGTGTGGCTCTAGGAAAAAGCAGCTTTCTTGGCCTTGCACTTCCAGCTAATACCTCTGGCTCTCTACCTTTGCTTCAGTTTATAATAGCAGCAGTGCTGTTTGCAATACTTATCTATATTAACATAGTAAGGCCAAAGGTCGGCTACAAGCTGGTTACTGTTTTTGTTTCTTTCGGAATAATTATGCTTCTTGTTTCAATTGCCGTACTTCTGCTTGCAGGTAGGCCGGGAGTAGAGTCATATATTAGCAGTTTGCAATCTACTGGGTTCAACGAAACGTACTCGCAGGTAGCAGCTTCGGGCGGCAATGGCGGCACAACGCTAAGTGCGGTCCTATTTCTGCTGCCTTTCTTCGCAATATTCGTATACCCTTGGATTGATGCTTCGCCTGCGATCTCTTCTGAGATAAGAGGCAAGAAGGGGATAAAGTGGGCCATACCTGTCGCATCGCTGATCGTCATGCTGCTCGTCACAGGCAGTTTTGCTGCAATGTACTACGCTGGCGGGACTAGGTTCATAAACGGCGCACTAAGCAATCCTACGCTTGTATTCGATTACTCTTTCAACTTCTGGACGCTCGCAATGGGCGTCACAGGCTCTTATCTGCTTAAGGTGCTTATTGGCCTAGGCTGGATCGCATGGGATATCGCCATACTTGCATATGGGATTATTGTATTCTCTAGGTATGTCTTTGCAATGGCCTTTGACAGATTTCTACCTGAGAGGCTTGCACACATAAGCCCGAGATACGGCTCCCCTATAAATGCCCATCTGCTAGACCTGGCGATTACCGTGGTTTTGATAGCCTTGGCAACATTCATATACGGCCCCTTCTCATCGCTTTACGGTGCCGTTGTTGCGGCAATGATCTATTTCGCTTTTGTAGGCATAGCCGCAGCGGTTTATGGAATAAAAAACGAAAGCCAGGCTCTTACTAAAGGCGCATTGGTTGTTTTTGGCATACTCACAACTCTGGTATTTGCATACATAACCTATCAATTCCTTGCGTATCCAAGCATATGGGGAGGCAACGCACTCGCCTATGGCTATGTCGTAGTTTCATTCCTGGTAGGCATAGTGCTTTATGCAGTGTCAAAGAAAAGGTATGCTAAAAGAGGAATAGACATAGGTCTTGCTTTCAAAGAGATACCGCCTGAATAGAGGGAAAGAATGCAGCCCAATGAATTGGAGGCAAGGTTGAAAAGCAAGATAAGAAGCATTCCAGACTTTCCAAAGAAGGGAATAATACTAAGAGACATCACTCCAGTTTTTCAGGACTATGAGCTTTTCAATGCCTGCATAGATGCCTTTGCGGAAAGATTTAGAAGTGCTGATTACGTAGCAGGCATAGAAGCAAAAGGCTTTATTCTCGGTGCTGCCCTCGCGCGCAAACTAGACATCGGCTTTGTTCCTGTGTATAAGAAAAATGATATCCCGGTGGAGAAGATAAGCAAGCAGTATGAGCTTGAATACGGCACAGATGTGCTTGAGGTGTTTACCGAGTCTGTGGAGAAGAGTAGCAGAATTGTCATAGTTGACGAGCTGATTGCGACTGGCGGCACTGCCCATGCTGCCGCTGAACTCCTGGAAAAGCTTGGCGGGCATGTTGTCGGGGCCGCATTTGTGATAGAGCTTGAGGCTTTGCACGGAAGGGACAAGCTTAGGGGCATAGAAGTCTTTTCGCTTGTGAGGTATTAGCATGCTAGGATCAAAAGTTGCAAGGTTCTTTTTTGTGAGCGATCTGCACGGCTCATCAACAGTTTTCAACAAGGTCATAAACGCCGCCGAGTTTTATAGAATAGGCACAATAGTGGTTGGTGGGGACCTGACCGGCAAGGTCCTTGTGCCGATAGTAGAATCAGCTTCTGGCTATGCTTTGGAGTTTCAAGGGGAGCTTATAAGAATAAGAAAGAATGAAAGGCAAAAGCTTGAGGCTTTGGAGAAGGAGATAAGGGCAACAGGCGCATACTATTCAATAATGGATGAGAATGAGTATAATGAAGTGCTAAAAAATCCTAGGCTGATGGATGCCAAGTTTGTGGAGGCTATGAAGTCTAGCATCGATGATTTCTTCCAGAAGGCAGAAGAAAGACTTGGCGAGCTTGGCGCTAAAATGTACGTAATACCTGGCAATGATGACTATAACGAGGTGGCAGAGTATGTTGCCAAGAAGGCAGGCGAGTGTGTTGTACCTTTTGACAATAAAGTAGTTGAAGTGCAGGGCTATTCTCTGCTGGGTTATGGCTACTCCAACCCCACTCCCTGGAGAACCCCCAGAGAAAAGGAAGAAAAGGAAATTTATTCAGATTTAAAGAAGCTGGTTGAGAAGGTTGATGGCGAAAAAGCCATATATGTTATACACGCCCCGCCCTACAAAACAGAAATAGACAAGGCACCTAAACTTGGAAGCGACATGAGGCAATCTGCGTATGAGTTTCAGCATGTGGGTAGCGTGAGCGTTAGGAGGATAATTGAAGAAGTGCCGCCGTCGCTCGGTCTGCACGGCCATGTGCACGAATCAGGCGGCATAGATTTTGTAGAAGCTAAGAACAAGGCCAAAGTGCCAGTTATAAATCCAGGGAGTGAGTATAGCTCAGGGCTTCTAAGAGGGGTGATCGTTGAGCTTGAAGGAATGAGTCTTAGCAAGTATGTTTTCACAAAAGGATAACATGGCGAATGAGGAGCTTCTTCAGAAGGCGTTGCAAATAATAAGCGAAGCGGAGAAAAGGGGAATAGAGGTAAGGCTTCTTGGCGGTCTTGCTTTTGCCTATTTATCTGGTGCATCAGACGAGTTGAAAGTGTTCAAAAGACACTACAATGACATTGATTTAGCAAGCACTAGGCGCCAAGCGTCACAATTGAATGCGTTGCTTACTGAACTCGGTCTAGTACCAAACAAAGTTTTCAACGCTTTGCACGGCTATGATCGATTGCAGTTCTTCTATGGCCAAACAAAGGTAGATGTTTTCCTTGACGAGTTTAAGATGTCCCATTATCTTGACTTAAAAGCAAGGCTTGGCTTGTCACACGTTACAATTCCAGTTTCAGACCTGCTTCTTACAAAACTTCAGATACATGAGCTAACAGAGAAGGATATGCTTGACGTTGCTTCCCTGCTTGCAAAATTCAAATTCGGAAATGCCGATTCTTCCACAACCATAGACGCAGGCTATATAGCAAACCTTCTTTCCAAGGACTGGGGGTTCTACAAGACCGCCACTGATAACATCCGCAAGATAGAGGCGCATGTACAAGGCTTAAACATAAGCCAGGAAATAAAGAGCAAAATAATCGGCGAGCTCGAATACCTGCTTGGAGCTATAATGGAAAAGCCTAAAAGCGCCAGCTGGAAGATTAGGGCAAAAATAGGAGAGCGAGTAAGATGGTATGCGCTTCCTGAAGAAGTTGGTATAGCTGCGCCACAGCCCGAAGAGCTTTCATACAGGTGGGTAAGCTTTAGCGAAATGGACAAGATGGCAAAGGCAATAGCTGATAAGGTCCTGAGTAAGTATGGAAGGCCAGGGGCGATAGTCTACATAGAGCGTGGCGGAATGGTCTTTGGGACCCTTTTAGCGAAATACCTGCATGTTAGCAATATTGCCGGCTTGCAGGCGATTAGCTACAAAAGACTCGGCGAAAGAGGGAAGACAGTTTTGTTGCAGAGGCGTGTGGACATAGTACCAAAAGGGTATGTGCTTCTTGCTGATGACATCGCAGATACAGGCGAGACACTGAGGAAGGTTTCAAGCCTGCTTTCAAAAAAGTACAAGCTGATAACAGCTACTATTGCGTATAAGCCAAGATCGGTAGTTGCGCCAGACATTTATGGAATGAAAGTAGACAACAACACTTGGATAATCTTCGATTACGAAGAAAAGGAGGTTATGGACAGCCTTAACGGCAAAGTAACACCGATGGCTTTTGGAGCGGAGGAAAAGGCATATGCCCAAACAAAGGAAAAGTGCAAGCAGGTTGCTTCTGCTCTTGAAGCAAAATCATTCAAGCCCGATGCAATAATCTATTCTTTAGGCTCTGCAATAGAGGCAAGACTGCTGAGCGACTATCTGGATGTCAAGCGTGTGGAGGGAATAAGCAGCAACAAGGAGCTAAAGCCTCAGCTTGCCAAGCTTCCGAAAAGCAGCAGGCTACTTATAGTTGCAGGAGCTTACGAAGCGGAGAAAATAGAGAAGGGCATAAGAAGGATACGGCCCGGAATGAAGATAGAGATAGCAAATTTTGACTAGCTTCTTTTAGAGGCTCCCGTCGCCATTTTCGCCAAGTAAAAATTGAGGAGGCAATAGGTTAAGACCTGGTCTGGGCGAGAGTTCGGTTTTTCTGGCAATGAGTCTATAGCCCTTACGAGGTCCTCGTCTATGTGGAGAATGTCCTTAAGCTTTATCATTTCCTTAAGCTCTTTGCTATAGATCTCAAGCACCGCGCCTAGGTCTTGTTTATTTATAATAAATCTGAATATTTTTGCAACTTCTTCAACATCTAATTTTTCAAGTGCGCTTTTTAGCGCATTTATTTCGAAGCTTTCAGCATTTACGCCAAGCTCCTTGTACTTAACAGCAAGATTTGGATGCATTTCTGCCTGTTGCTGAAAGGAGTAATTGAGAAGCCCCTGAATAAGGAACGTTTTTGCCATTTCCTTGTCTATGCCCAAGCTTTCCAAGCTCTCACTAAAGCTCCTCTTTTTTATCAGCAAGCAATCGTGTATAAATTTGGTATGAAAAATTAAATAAATCTGCTTTTACTTTGCAGCATTTGTTTCTGCAAGCTTGCTTTTTCATAATTCCCTTCCTGAATAAAATCAAAAGCAATATATTTTGTCTAAGTAAACAAACTAAGGAGAAATATGGCTGTCCTGACAAAGAGTGAAATAATAAAGCTGATTAGACAAGGCAAGCTCAGAATAGCTCCATTCAACTACAGCCAAATTGGCGCTGGGTCGATAGATTTGCATTTAGGGAAGGAGTTGCTGATTTTTCGAAAGACAAAGAAAGTCATAGATTTGGAGGAGGGTACGGATTACAAAGAACTCGGAAAGAAAATAGAAATGGGTAAAGAAGGCATAGTGATAAAGCCGGGTCAGTTCGTAAACGGAATAACGGAGGAGAAAGTAACGCTGCCTAAGGGATACGCCGCAAGAATAGAAGGCCGTTCAAGATTTGCAAGAATAGGTCTGTTAGTCCATGTGAGCAGCGGGTTTATACAGCCCGGCACAGAAGGCAAGATAGTGCTTGAAATTGTGAATTTTTCGCCAAACAAGATAAGGCTCAGGCCTGGCGTAAAGATCTGTCAGATAATAATAGAGGAGGCAAAAGGAAAAGATGCATACTCCGGCCGCTTCTATGGCCAGACAAACATCTAGGTTTGGCGAAGTATA
Organism: Candidatus Micrarchaeia archaeon; assembly: GCA_049976305.1. Classification (GTDB taxonomy): domain Archaea; phylum Micrarchaeota; class Micrarchaeia; order Micrarchaeales; family CABMGC01; genus JAGDXZ01. Next base: position 8,168 of record JBMFIM010000009.1, read on the forward strand.
TCAAAAGCCATAAAATCCTACACGGGGGAAGGCTATTATGCAATTGTTGCCTTTTGTAGAAAAGCTAAATTCGGAGAACAAACTGCTTCACATTTCGAAGGAAGTCAGTACAGATTATGAGATTGCAGCATATCTAAAGAAATACGACGGTAGGCCGGTGGTTTTTGAAAATGTCAAAGGTTCGCAGATAAAAGTAGTAGGAAACCTAATGAGCAACATGGACTTATTCTGCGAGTGGCTTGATATAGACAAGAGGGCTTGGATACAAACTCTGAAAAATGCGATAGAGAATCCAGGCACGTTTAGAGAAGCAAGCAATAACCCATTTATGTTTTATGAGCCGGATCTGCCATCCCTGCCAATACTCAAGCACTATCCAAAGGACCAAGGCAAGTACATAACCTCTGGCGTGGTTTTTGCCAGCAGAAATGGAATTAGAAATATGTCTTTCCATAGGCTTGCGGTGCTTGGGGAGAATAGGCTTGTTGGAAGGCTTGTTGAGCAGAGAGATTTGCATATGCTCTACCTAGATGCCAAGGAACACGGCGAAGACTTGGACGTGGCGATAGCAATAGGCAACAGCGCAGGCGTGCTTGTGGCTGCCGCCACTAGTGTCGAAAGAGGGAAATACGAGCTTGGCATTGCCTCTGCTTTAGAGAGAAGGCCCATCGAAGTTGTGCAGGCAAAGACCAACACAGCGCATTATCCTGCCGATTCTTTGATTGTGCTTGAAGGTAAGATTCTGCACGATGAGACGGCAAAAGAAGGTCCTTTTGTTGATCTTACCAATACCTATGATATTGTACGGGAGCAGCCTGTGTTCGTAATAGACAGGGTAGCGATGCAAAAAGACGCAGTTTATCAAGCGCTTCTCCCCGGTGGCAACGAGCACAAAATACTCATGGGCGCGCCAAGAACTCCAACAATCTACAAAGCCCTTGCCGATTCCGGAATAGATGTGGCAGACATTTATCTAACAGAAGGCGGCAGCGGCTGGTTAGACGTGGTTATAGCGATAAGGAAAAAAAGCGAGGAAGATCCCAAAAAGGCCTTCGATGCAGCGATAAAAGGCCATAGAAGCCTGAAGAAGATAACAGTTGTTGACGATGACATAAACCCAAGAGACGCCAACGATGTGAATTATGCAGTTACTATGTATTGGCGTGCAGGAAAGGAAACGGTGCTTGACAATGTAAAGGGCTCTTCCCTAGATCCGATGGCCACGCCCGATGGCTTCGGGAGTAAGCTTTTCATAGACGCTACAAGGCCTTTGAATGTTCCTGAGGAAAAGCTGCTTAAGATGAAAAAGGCAAGCATGGATTTCAAAATAGATGGTTGATACAATGCCTGAGCTTTTTACGAAACAACAAATATCTTGGCTAGATGATGTGGACAAAGAGGGCAACATAATCAATCCAAAGCATGAGCTTTACGGAAAGAACATAGCCGGCTCAATTTTGCACATGCCTGCAGCTTCTGGCTCCACTGTTGGAGCGGATAGGCTTGTCAACTTGGCAGTGCATGGCAAGGCACCAAAGAAGATAGTTCTTGAGCGCACAGACCCCATCACTATGTGGGGCGCAATACTTGGCAATGTTGACTTGGAAATAGAAGGAAGGGAGAAAAAACCTATTGACAGGAGCAAGCTCGACAAGCTAGGCTTAGAGCCTGAGATTGCAGAGTTTCTTGCTAGGGCAGGCGAGCTTTTAGGTACAGATGAGTTTATCCCGGCAGATTATGTGCAGATAGCAGGCGTAAGCTACAAGACGATTACAGAAACAGGTCTAGAACTGAGAAGATATTTTGCTTCAAAATACAGGTTTAGAGCTAGAAACGTAACAATAAACCCGGCAGGCATGGATCTTGAAGCTTGGCAGAGGCAAAACATACCGAAGGAATTTGCAGAGAAGCAGAAGGAAATAATAGACCTTTACATTAAGATGGGCGCTCTGCCTACCATAACGTGCACTCCATACCTTGTGGGCAACACGCCCCCGCCATTTACCGACGCTTTTCTTTCAGAGTCTTCAGTGGTTACGCTTGAGAATTCCCTGTTTGCAGTAAGGAGTAATAGAGAAGCAGGCTTGAGCACGCTTCTTTACGCTATTGCAGGATACGGGCCTAGGTACGGGTTGCATTTGCAGGAAAACAGGAAGCCAAAGCTCGAGGTAAAGGTTGAAACAGAGCTAAGCGGAGCTGTAGACTATGGGCTTCTCGGCTACAAGATCGGAGAGCTAGCAAATGGAAGAATTCCATACATAACTGGCATAAGCTCATTGCCCACTATAGAAGAGTTCAAAGAGCTTGCCGCAGCGAGTGCGGCTTCTGGTTCTGTAGACCTTATGCATATCGAAGGCATAACGCCAGAAGCGAAGCACAAGATGATCAGGCTTGACAGTATCGAAGAAAAGGTAGAAATAGATAGGCAGACTCTCAATGATCTGAAGGAGGAGCTTAACACAGCAGTTCCTGAGGAGATAGACCTTCTCGCAATTGGTTGCCCACACGCTTCAATAAATGAAATAAAAGAAGTTGCCACGCTTATAAAAGGTAAGCATCTAAAAGCAGGCAAGCAACTCTGGATAACGACGTCGCGCACCGTCAAGGAAATAGCCCAGAAACTTGGTTATGTAAGTATTATAGAAGAGGCAGGAGGGCAAGTGGTAGCAGATACCTGCATGGTGGTCTCGCCAATAGAAGACCTTGGCTTTGCCACCACAGCTACAAACTCGGGCAAGGCTGCAAAATACCTTCCTAGATTTTGCAAGCAGAAAGTAGTGTTCGACGACCTTCAGACGCTGCTCTCAAAAATCATAGAATAGCATAAAAGCATAAAAAGATAATTTTATATCTCGGAATGGCAAAAATCTAATTACGATTGGATGAAGTACATCGTTACATCAGCGCTGCCTTATGTGCAAGATGTAATTCATTTGGGCAATTTGGTAGGCTCGATATTGCCAGCCGACATTTTCTACAAATACCTTGTTATGAAAGGCGAGGATGCAATATTCATATGCGGATCTGATGAGCACGGCTCTGCGATAGAAATTGCAGCGCTCAAGCAAGGAACCACGCCAAAAGAACTTGCAGACAAGAATCATGAGAAACTGAAACAACTTCTTACAGATTCCTACCTGTGTACTTTTACCCATTATGGCAGAACAGGCACTGAGCAGAACAAAGAAATTGTGTACAATATATTCAACGCCTTGGACAAAAACGGCTATTTGGTAGAAGTTAGGAGCGAGCAACCATATTGCAATGTCGACAAGCGTTTTATCCCTGACAGGTTCATAGAAGGCACGTGCCCTTATTGCGGCTATGAGCATGCGCGTGGCGACCAATGCGACCGCTGTGGCAGGCTCCTTACCCCAAAGGACCTTATAAACCCGCATTGTAATATTTGTGGCAAAAGCGACATAACCTTCAAAGAGGTTAAGAACCTTGCCATAAACCTAGAAAAGCTCCAGCCTAAAATAAAGGAATACCTTCTTTCGCATTATTCAAACAGTTGGAGCAAAAACGCAATAAACAACAGCCAAGGCTATATAGAAAAGGGGCTTAAAAACAGGGAGATTACTAGAGAGATCAAATGGGGTTTTCCGGTTCCGAAAGCCGGCTTTGAAGATAAGGTGTTTTATGTATGGTTCGATGCGCTTATAGGCTACATTGGAATATCATACGAGTACAACAAGGAAGTTGCGGAGAAGTATTGGCTCGGCAACACTACTAGGCTCATTCAGTTCATGGGTAAAGACAACATAGAGCCGCATACGCTTTTATGGCCCGGCATGCTCATAGGAAGCAATCTGGGTTATGTTCTGCCTACTACCATTTATGCCTACGAATTCCTCAATTGGCAAGGTCAGAAGTTTTCAAAAAGCAGGCACATAGGAATGAACATTGAAGAAGCACTCAGCCTGCTGCCAGGAGAATACTGGCGCTTTGTCCTCGCTTCCATACTTCCCGAAACCGCAGACACCGACTTCACCGCAGAGCTCCTTATGCAAGCAGTAAACAATGAGCTTAACGACATAGTGGGCAACTTCATACACAGGACTCTAACTCTAATCAAGAACAATTTTGACAGCACTGTGCCGAGCCCTTCAAGCAAGCCAGAAATCGTTGAAGAGATAAACAAGCATGTTAACTCCTATCTCAGTCTGTTTGACTCCATACAAATCAGAGAAGCACTCCGCTCGGTAATAGAACTTGCTGGATTGGGCAATGAGTTTCTAAGCAAAAGCGAGCCTTGGAAGAAAATAAAGCAGAACCCTGATGAGGCAGCAGGTATAGTATATGCAAGTGCTATGATCGCCAAGGCAGTTGGCATATTGCTTTACCCGTTCATGCCGAACAGCAGCCAAAAAGTATGCGACTATTTCTCAGTAGAGCCGAAGCTAGGGCAAATAAGTTTAGACATAGCAGGCAGGAAGCTTAACTTAGAAAAGCTCGAGCCTCTCTTTTCAAAGATAACAGAAAAGCAGCTCGAACTTTTGAAAGAATTCTCTGGCAAATAAACCTAATTGCAGATTTTTATAAAAGAAGGTGCAAGGTTATTCTGTGTGGCTGAACAAAGATGTTGAGCTTCTCGAAGGCCTGCCCCTGGTATATGTCAAGTCCTTGAATGCATTTGTTTGCGCAGACCTTCACCTTGGCTATGAAGGAGTAATGGCCGACAGGGGTATTTTTCTACCAAAGGTTAACCTGGCAAAAATTAAGCAGATTTTGGAAAAAGCTTATTCTAAAGAAAAAGCAGACACGATAATAGTAGATGGAGATATAAAGAACGAATTCTCCGAAGTCCACCTTGAGGAATTCAACGAATTCAAGGAGTTTGTGGATTTTACAAGGTCTATGGGCATAAAGCATATTGTAATTATCAAGGGCAACCACGACAACTTCATAGACAAGTATAAAGATCCTTTCAAGATAGAAATTTACAAGCAGGAGGCACTTTTTGGTGAATATGCAATTTTCCATGGAGAAGATATACCTCATTTAGCAGGAGCTTTCTACATAATGGGGCATATACACCCTGCAATAGGCGTTTTCAACAGGGCAGGCAGCAAGGAAAAGCTCAAATGCTTCCTTTACGGCAAGATAAAAAACAAACCTCTACTCATACTTCCAGCCATGAACTACTACGTCGAAAACGTGGAAGTAAACATAGAGGACATGTTAGAGCTTTCTCCAGTATTTAATAAACTGGTTGATGTTTATGATATGCATGCATACTGCATTGGCGTTGGCGAGACTTTGGATTTTGGCATGATAAAAGACCTAGGGTGATCAAATAAAGTTCTTTGTATATACTGATGGGGCTTCAAGGGGAAATCCTGGCAAAAGTGCATCGGGCTACGCGATATACGACGATAAATTTAATCTTGTAAAAGAGTACGTTTTCTATAACGGGATAGCGACAAATAACGTTGCCGAGTATAAAGCTATTATTGCAGCTTTAAAAGAAGCAATAAAGCTGGGCGCTGATGAAATTGTGCTGTTCAGCGACAGCAAGCTCGCGATAAGCCAGCTTCAAGGTAAATACAAAATAAAATCAGCAAACCTTAAACAGCTTAACAATGAGGCAAAGGGGTTGCTTTTAAGTCTTAAGTCTTATAAGCTGGAGAACCCTAGAAGGGAAAATGCCTACATAAGCTCTGTTGACAAAATGCTTAACAGGTTTCTTGATTCTCTCGAGAAAAAAAGTGATGGCTAAACAAAAAGCATAATTAAGCATTTGGTTAATTCTTAATCATGGTAGATGTTTCCACCTTATCAAAGGAAGAACTCAGAAAATTGGAGCTTTTCAAAAGAAGGCCGACAGAAGAGATACTCACAGAAGAGCAGCTTGTAAAGTACATAATGGAAAAGCAACAGTTCAGGCACTACATTGGCTACGAAATATCGGGCTATGTGCACTTGGGCACAGGTATAGTAAGCTCGAGCAAGATTGCAGACTTCCAAGAAGCAGGCGCCAAGACCACAATATTTCTTGCGGATTTGCACGCTTGGATAAACAAGAAGCTAGGCGGGGATCTCGATACTATACGGAAGGTTGCTAAAGGCTATTTCGGGGAGGCAATGAAGGCTTCGCTCAGATGCGTTGGCGGGAATGTCGATGAGACTAGCGTTGTGCTGGCATCAGAGCTTTATGAAAAGCTCGGCGAGGATTACTTTGAGACTGTCATAAAGATAGCAAACAGCATGACCCTTGCCAGGGCTATGCGCAGCATAACCATAATGGGAAGAAAGCAAGGAGAAAGCATTAGCCTTTCGCAGCTTGTGTACGTGCCAATGCAGGTTGCAGACATATTTGCCCAGCAAGTAAACATAGCCCATGCAGGAATGGACCAGAGAAAAGCCCACGTTGTTGCAATAGAGGTTGCCGGATTATTCGATTACAAGCCAGTCGCAATACACCACCATCTTCTTCTTAGCATGCAGCTTACTGACGAAGACAGGAAGGCAATGCTGAATGCAAAGCAGAATCGCAACACTGAGCAGTTGCAAGACGAGTATTTGGACATTAAGATGTCGAAGTCGAAACCTAACACAGCAATTTTTGTACACGACAGCGAGGAGGAGATCAGAAAAAAGATAGGCTCAGCTTACTGCCCTGCAGGCGAGTTAGAGTTTAACCCTGTGATAGATGTTGTAAGGAATGTGGTTTGGCCTTATCTTACAAAGAAGGGCGAGCCTTTAGTAGTTGAAAACAAGAAGAAAGGTACGACTGACGAGTTTGCAAAGCTTGGCGATCTTGAAAAGGCCTTTGCATCTATGCAGGTCCATCCTGCAGACTTGAAGCAGGCAGTTGCCGCGTATTTGATAAGAATCCTCGAGCCTGCAAGAAAATATTTTGAAGGGCCGGGCAAAAAATACTTGGAAGAAATGGAAAGCATCAAAATAACACGCTAAACTACAGGCAGCGGGCCTGGTGGGATTTGAACCCACGACTTAGAGGTTAAAAGCCTCCCACTCTGCCATCCTGAGTTACAGGCCCTAGTTATTTATTTTATACTTAAAAAGCAATATTAAGTTTGCCTTAAAGGAGAGGCGAAGCAATGCCATACAAAGATGCACTCGAAGAAAAACTAAAGGAGCTGCAAGAAGAATACGCCAATACCAAGTACAATAAGGCTACCGACAAGCACCTCGGCAAGCTGAGAGAGCGAATGGCAAAGCTAAGGAGGGAAATAGCGATAAAATCTAGGAAAAGGAAGGGCCTTGGCTTTGGTGTAAAGAAAACAGGCGATGCTACCGCAGTGCTCGTTGGATTTCCAAAGGCAGGGAAATCCTCTTTGCTAAACGCGCTCACAGGCACGGAGTCGAAGGTTGCTGATTACGCTTTCACTACGCTTGATGTAATACCGGGCATGCTGGAATATTCTGGTGCAAAAATACAGTTGCTAGACCTTCCAGGGATAATAGAGGGCGCTCATCTCGGCAAGGGCGAAGGGACAAAAGTGGCAAGCGTTATGCGTACTGCTGATATCTTGCTGGTCGTAGTAGATGCCACGGCTGTTGAGCAGCTGAAGGATCTGCTTGAAGAACTCTACTTGCTCGGCATTAGGCTGAACAAGGAAAAGCCAAGCGTCGAGATGGAGAAAACCAGCAGGGGTGGAATACAGATAGCAGGTGCGATAAGCCAAAAAGACAAAGACGAGCTATCCAAAGCATTATTATCAGCAGGCATATATAACGCCAATGTTGCAATAGCGAAGCCAGCACAAGTCGGTGAAATTCTCGATTTTCTGCTAGGCAACGTTACTTATGTAAAGGCCATAGTTGTGCTAAATAAGATAGATTTGCTTAGTAAAGAAGATGCAGAAAAGGCAATAGGGCGTGCTAAGCAGATAGCTAATGCAGAGGTATTGGCTGTAAGCGCAACTACTGGAGAAAACTTAAATGTGCTTAAGGAAGCAATCTTCAAGAGTGCAGGGTTGATAAGAATATACCTAAAACCAAAGGATTCTGAGCCTGACTTGGAAAAGCCATTAATTGTAAATGCAGGCAGCAGCATAGAGGACATAGCGAAGAAGCTAAATGCGAAGACCGCAAAGTACCTCAAGTATGCATTGGTAAGCGGGCCTAGCGTCAAGTTTCCAAATCAGAAAGTAGGAAAAGAGCACGTTGTAGAAGACAAGGACGTGGTTACGTTGGTGTATGAAAAGCACGTATAGCCAGCGCCCTGAGTCGGGATCGAACCGACGACCTACCGGTTAACAGCCGGTCGCTCTGCCACTGAGCTATCAGGGCACAAGATTATTTGGCATAGCATGCTTATCTTCTTTTCCCATTCTTTTATTTCTCAACTTTGTAGATAATTCTGGCCTCTTCCGGAGAGACCTTCCTCGCGTCTATAAGCTTAAGTTTTGCCCCGAACTCCTTGCCTTCAAATAGCCTTATACCTGATGTAAGAAGGCGTGGTTCGAGGTCAAGCACAATCTCATCTATGAGTTTTTGCTTTGCAAAGCTTGCATTTACATGGCCTCCGCCTATGAGCAACGCCTTTTGAAAACCCTTTGAGGAAAGCATGTCAAGTACTGCCTTTGGTGACTTGTTGGTAAATATGACCTTATCCGGCCATCTGTTTTTGAATTTCTTGGGCGATTTGGTGAGGACTATGTTTAGGCAGTTGAATGGGAACTTGCCCTTCTTCAGCAAAGCCTCGTAGGCCCTCCTGCCCATTATGCAGTTGCCTGCATCGTATGCCTCTTTCATCATGCCCTGCCATTCGGTTTCTGTAACGAAGCTAAGGTCGTCGCCCTTGCCAGCTATAAGGCCGTTGGGCGTTATCACAGAATACAGCCTAACCTCCACAAACTCACCTCCTAGACTTGAAAAGCTTAAGCAGTTTGTCAAGCGGATATGTGTTTATAACCTCATCCTTGGTAAGCCACCCTCGTCTTGCAGTGCCCACGCCATAGCGCATAAACTCCAAATGGGCTGTTCTATGCGAGTCTGTGCCTATAGAGAACAGCAGCTTATAGCTTCTTGCCTTAAGTATGTTTTCATCGTTGAGGTCAAGCCTGTTTGGAAAAGCGTTAATTTCCATCACCACTTTATTGTCGGCTGCGGCCTGGAACACTGTATCGAGGTCGAAAGCCATCGGTTCGCGTTCGTTTATAAGCCTGCCCGTAGGATGCGCCAATATGTCTACATAGCCCGAGCTCAGTGCCTTCACTATCCTTTTAGTAAGCTCCTCCTTGCTCATGTTCGTGTTTGTGTGCACAGCGCCAATTACATAATCCATTTTCTCGAGTGTGCTGGGCTTCAGGTCAAGACTTCCATCTTTCAAAATATCCACCTCTCCACTTTTCAATATCTTTATCTTGCCTTCGTATTTCTCATTCAGCTTGTCGACCTCTTCAAATAGCTTCTCATACGCTACGTCATCAAGTCCTTTTGCAACGTGCTCGCTCTTTGAATGGTCTGAATTTCCTATGTACTTCCTTCCAAGTTTGATTGCTGCCTGGACCATTTCCTCCAGCGTGTTTGCGCCGTCTGTATGGTTTGTGTGCGTGTGGAGGTCACCTTGAATATCTTGCAAAGTGATGAGCTTAGGAAGCTTATGCTCCATTGCGAGCTCTATTTCTCCTCTATCTTCACGCATCTCAGGCTCTACATAGTCAAGGCCGAGAAGTCTGTAGATTTCTTGCTCCTCCTTGTTTGCTACAAGGTTCTTGTTATTCTTATCAAAAAGCCCATATTCGTTAAGCTTGTATCCCTTCTTTATTGCTATCTCTCTTAACTTTATGTTGTGGTTCTTGCTGCCAGTGAAGTACTGCATAGCTGCGCCAAAGCTTTCAGGTTCTATCACCCTAAAATCGCAGCTTAATCCTATCTTCAGCCATACTGTTGTTTTTGTAGGGCCTTTTACTACTATGTGGTCCACTTCGGGCAGATTTGTGACAAAATCCATGACTTCTAAGTTCTTTCTAGAAATTACTAATATGTCAAGGTCTCCTACAGTCTCGCGCATCCTTCTTGTAGACCCACAGATAGCTACTCTTTCTACCAGGCCGGACTTGAGAAGCTTGTCTCTGAGTGTCTCGGCTTCAGGCAATGCAGTACCGAGAAGCATTCTACCGCTGCTCTGCTCGAGCAGCGCTATACCCTTAGCTATCTCCTCCTCGCTCTTCTCTCCAAATCCCTCAACATTTCTGATTTTATGCTCTTCTACTGCTTTTTTGAGGTCTTCGAGATTTCTTATGCCGAGAGCCTTGTAAAGCTTGTATGCCTTCTTGGCGCCCATGCCTTGTATCTTTGTCAGGCTTGCGAAGTCTATTGGAAACTTTTTCTTCAACTCCTCATACTTTTGTATTTTGCCAGTTTTGAGATACTCAACGATCCTTTCCGCTATGGTCTTGCCGACCCCGGGAAGCTTGGTAAGGCCCTCAATGCCTTCCTTTGCATATATTTCGCCAACGTCCTGTTGCATCGTGCCTATCGTCAACGCTGCCTTTCTGTAGGCAAGAGGCTCGAACCTGTTCGCCTTGGAGTCGAGCTCGAGCATGTCTGCGATTTCTTCAAACAGCTCTGCTATCTTGGAATTTTCCACAAATAAGAAGTATCATTCAGATTTAATAATTGTTTCTTGTGTGCTTTCAGCCTCATAATCCCCAATCGGTTAATGGTTAATGTCAAATAAAAAGTATCTTTGCTCTTCTACTTGCTTGTTCCTGTGTTGATGCTTTGCTTGTAAGATAGCCGGATAACTGATACCGTTTCCGAAGTAAAACATTATTAAACTTTTCTGAGATTAATGTAAGAGGAGACCGGTGGTAAAATGGTAAAATATGTGATTGCGGAGCAGCTTATTGGCAAGGAGGTAATAACTTCTGACGGCATAGACATAGGCAAGTTTTTGGATGCTGAGCTTAACGAGGTAACAGGAAAGCTCACGCACCTGGTAGTAGAGCCAAATCCAGACAGCGATTTTGTAAAGAAGCTTGATGTCAAGGAAGGCAAGCTGAGAGTGCCGTATGAGAGCGTGATGGCGGTAAACGACTATATTATCGTTGACAGGAAGGGTCTTGCCTGACCTTCTTTTCTCTTTTTCTTTCTTAATAGTGTTAGGAATAAATACTTTGGCGCTTATTCTTCTTTTGGTGTTAGCATCATAATAGCAGGCGGAGACGAAGCAGGAAGAGGCTCAGTAATAGGGCCCCTTGTCGTAAGCCTAGTGGCGATCGGCAAGAACAAGGAGAAGAGGCTCGCAGATATAGGTGTTAGGGACTCTAAGCAGCTTACTCCGAGGCAGCGCGAATTTTTGTTTGGAGAAATATACAAGATTGCAGAGGAAATAGGCTATTATGTGATAACAAACGAGGAGATAAACGCGGCGATGAGAAACGGTATATCGCTGAACGAGCTAGAAGCCATGCATTTTTCAAAGCTGCTTGACTCTCTCAATTCTCGCATTTCTAAGCTCTATATAGACTCGCCTGACGTAATACCTGGAAGGTTTGGCACGCGCATAAGTATGTATTCCAAAAAGCCTGTAGCTTCAGTCGGCGTAAAGGTAAAGGCAGAGGAAGAGCCTATCAGGGTCATAGCAGAGCACAAGGCAGATGTGCGATATCCTATAGTCTCAGCAGCGAGCATAGTTGCGAAGGTAATCAGGGACAGGGAGATCGAAAGGATAAAGCAAGAGCTAGGTATAGATTTCGGCTCTGGATATCCTTCCGACAAGCTTACTCGGCAGGCTTTGAAAAGCAACCTCTCCAATGCAGAATTTCAGGGTTTTGTAAGGCAGAAGTGGCGCACACTGCAGGAGATAAGGCAAAGCCACATAGAAGAATTCTTCCAAGGCTGATTTCTATTTCTAGCTAACCTCCAGTATCGCCCTTTTTCTAACAGCATTAAGCACGTGGCCGTAGTCTAGATAATGAATGAACGCGGTTAGAGAAAGAGTGTATTCGCCTTTATCTGTTCCTGCGTCGCCGTAAACATCAGCAAAGACCTGCTTTTCCTCGCCCGGCGCGAGCATCCCAAGCCTAAGCTCTTTTTCCTTCGTTATGCCCGTATCGTCAAGGCTTAGCCCTTTTGGCACTTCAACAACTACTGAAGTAAGCGTGGGCTCGTTTGTCAAATTCTTTACTCTTATAAACATCCTGACGCTGTTCTTTCTGTTTGCATAGAGCCTATATGGTACAAATTCCGACATTACCCTATAAGGCACTTCTTTAGTAATTTCTTCTGACGCGTCCTTTTTGCCAAAGAGCCCAAACAGCTTTGCCATCTGATCGCCCAATATCAACTAGTAAACAAAATATTTTAAGCTTAGTGATTTTGGACTTGGCTCGCTCGCCAGCATTCTCGCTACCGCTAGGCTGGGCATTTATCTTTTGCAGAGATCGTGTTACTCTTTTATCGATTCCAGCATGCTCAGCAAATTCCAAATCGCTGTTCTTGCATAAGGCGGCAGGTTTACGTCGTTGCTTACCTCGTCTATCTTGTAGATCGCCGTAGAAGCCCTAACAGAATACGCATCTTCTTCTTTCTGCAAAGCCTTTTTAGCCTCGTCAAGCGCGTTTTTCACGTTTCTAGGCACGCTGGTATCATTAAGCAACAAGTCGATTTGCTGCTTGATCTGCTCAATAAGCTCATCGTACTTTGTGTTTTTTCCGTTTGCCATAAGATCGCCTCTTTTAATGCGGGCCCGGTGGGAGTCGCATAAGCAAGGCTTATTTTGAACCCACGGCCATCAGCTTAGAAGGCTGCCGCTCTGTCCAAGCTGAGCTACGGGCCCTGAACAATATTTATGTTGAAGAGGTTTCTAATATTTTGCGTTATTGCATCAGCAGCACTTTCCACGCTAACACCCTTTATTCTTGCAATAATCCCAACAGCCTTCAAGACCTCACTAGGCTCTTTACCTGCAAATGGCGAATCTGTTTCTGTTAATATATTGCTTAGCGAGAGCATCTTTATAATCCTATTCCTTCTTGAGCTCTCCAAAGGAGGAAAAGAAAGTAAGTAACCCATGTTAGCAAGTTCAATTGCTTGTTTTTCATCTCCTTCGAAGAAGTGCAGCATTGCCTTCTCAACTTTCTCTTCTTTGAGTATCTCTATTACCCTGTCTATCATTTGCCTTGAATGCACCACTATCGGCATGCCAAACTCTTTTGCAAGTTTTATTTGCTCTCTAAATACCTCTTCTTGCTTCTTCACGCTGCATTCTACCTTCGCATCAAGGCCTATTTCGCCAATCCCTACTACTTTTCCTTTGTTTTCTTTTACCTTTTCTTTCATCCACTCTGCATAATCTGTTTCTTTGCATGCAAAATCAGGCCCAACGCCTATTGTGGCAAATATGTGCTTGCCGTCTGCAAGCTCTATGCACTCCTCGCTATCTTTCAAGCTGTCTCCAGAGCAGATTATTACCGCTACGCCTTTTTCCAACGCTGCGCTTATTGCCTCTTTTGGATTCTTGGCCAAGTTGATATGGCAATGTGCATCTACGAGCAGCATATAATCAGCCACAAACCGGGTTAGAGACGTAGTAATAGTTGCTTGAGTAAAAGGCAGCATATGCACATTTGGCTTTGGAGATATTAGCTACTGCAACAAAGTTGTAAGTTCCAGTGCCATTGAGCAGTATTTTGTTTGTGTTCGCATAGCATGTATCCGTGTTGCATAGTTCTTGCTTCAGTTTCCCCTTTGGCAAAAGTATTGTTTGATTAACCAGGCCAAATTCATATGCGTGGGTTGCATTAATTACTCCGATAAAAGCATAGACTGTTTTATTGCCTGTTACTGAGTATCTGAGCGTGCCTGTTATTAAGGAAGTGCCGTTAATTGATCGCAGCGATTGATTCGTAAGTTCGATGTTAAAGCCTTTCAAATAGGCGGTGTGCGCTCGAATAATAAGAAAAAGCGCTAAGCTCACAATCAAGGCCACAATGATGAAAAAGTCGCGCTTGTTTTTTCTTATTGCTTTAGTTAGTATACCTTTTTTCCTCTTTTCTTCTGCTTCGAACAGCGCAAACGCAAAGAGGACGCCAAACATAGTGTAGTAAGTTACTATAGACCTGTCAAACAGTAAGAAGACAAGCATGCTGAAGAGGAATACCATGGGCTTTCTATTGTGGTAAAGGAGCAAAAGGCTGAAAACAAGTAAATATAGGCCGAAAAGAAGAGGGTAAACAGAAACATCTACGCCCAACAATTTTATAAGCGCAAAACCGATTGGCGAGGTATTAGATGGCAAAGGCTGGTAAAGCGGCATGAACATGCTTGCAAAAAAAGCGCCAGGCTTTGATGCAATGAACCACGCACTTATTGCGAGAAACACGCCGATTGCCCCGGCAAACTGCTTTGCCGCATGCTTCACGCCCTTCTCGTTAGCTAGATAGACAAGCATAAACATAACTGGTACCCACAAGAGCTCCTGCAACGAAATTGCTACGCCTATAAAGAGCCAAGCATATTTAGACTCGAGTTTTGAATATGCAAGCAGTAATACAGCTACAAGAAGCATATCCATAACCGCAGAAACCAACACAATTGATACTGCTACGACAAAAGCAAAGGGAAGCGATAGCGGCGCTAAAGATCTGCTGCTCTTCCTCACCAAGAACAAAGTAGCTAAAAAGAAGAAAAGATAAAAGCCATACGAAACAAGAAAGCTTGCTTCAGCATTGCCGTGCGAGATTATGTAGAATGGGGCATATGCAAGCAGGAACAACGGAGGATATTGTAGGTTTCCAAGAATTGTGTTTTGCAGGCTGACAGTAGGCAAAAAGCGAGAGCTGTTCGAAAGAAGTTGGCTGGAGAAAGAAACTGCATAAGGATTGACTCCCCTGAGCAGTAGCTGTGTAGCTTTTACTACTATGAACATTTCGTCGTCTTCCCCCATTCCTTTGAGAACAAGCATAGTGCCAAATAAAAGCATTATCACTACAAAGGCAGAAAATAAAAGTACGGCAAAAGCGCTCTTGTTTTTCTTTGCGAAGTAGGCTGCAAGCGAAAGCATAAAGAACGTTGCAAACAACTCCACGAAGAATACGAGCGAGACTATGCCCCAAATTACGGTGGCTTTTATGAATTGTACCGCAGCATGCGAAACAAAAATTGCAAAACCAAGCAACGCAATTGCTATTATAAAAAGTAGATGGGTGTTTTTGTGCTTTGGAGGTTCAAGCGAAAAATAGTAAAAATAAGCGGATGTTAGCACTGCAAAAAGCACAAATATAATATAGCTTAGTAAAGAGAATAGCGGGAGAATGTATGCTGTGATTTCAAAACTGAAAAACAGAAAAAGCAACAATGAAAATTCAAACTTTTCCTTAACTAGCCCTTGTAGCATTCATATACCGGCCACTTTTCTCATGGGCAGCTTACCTTTACTCCAGCGCTACCAGCAGCCACACCCAAACCTGTTATCATTGAAACAAGAGGCTGTGCGATTATGAATATTATTACAGCTACTACTCCTGCAAAAAGCATACCCATTGCCCATCCTTGTATGCTGCTCCTAAGATTACCAGTTGAAGGCAGGAAGTGACCTACAGCATAAAGGACGCCACCAAGTATAAACAGCACTACGGCGAGTACTCCTACTATTGCCCTTACAAAACCTACTATGCCGCAAAGAAGTGAAAGAACTGATGCCTGTAAAGAGGAGGATTGTGCAGCAGTTACAACACCTGTTGCCAAGGTAATTGCTGCTAGTATATAGATTGCCTTTCTAAAGTCCCAAGCCAGCAAATTCATAACACCACAATATCTTCTCATCTTTCGTATTTAAATATTTTACCTTTTCGCCTACGCACCTATGCAGGTAGTGCCATATTCGGTTGATCAACGATGTCAGACATATTAAACGAGTTGAGTTTGGGTAATCAATAAAAACGAGTGATAGTTAAGTATAAATAGCTTAGAAACTGTTATGGCGGTCAACAACTATTTGGCTTAGCACGAAATTTTTAACCTCTTCTAATTCGGGCAGAGGGGAAGACGCTCAGGGAGAGAGTGTAAGACCTCAACATGTTTACGGTGGGTGTCACAAGCACATAATGTTAAGATATTTATACTTTTCTATAAATATGACGACACCAATTGACATATATGCTTTATTTATCGCCAAGATTATTTAGCTCTCTTGGGGTTACGATACTGTCGCTACAAGCCCGTCAATTATTCCCTTTACACCTATGCCCCCTGTAGCCCTTACTACTATTCTGTGGCTAAGCACGGGCTTTGCCAGCGCTTTTATGTCTTCTATGCTTACCTCTCTTCTGCCATATATTAGTGCCCGCGCCTTGCCGCAAAGCATAAAGGCGATGTCTGCCCTAGGGCTTGCTCCCATAACCACGTGTATGTCATTCCTTGTAGCAGCAACAAGCTTGGTAATGTAGTCCGCCACTTCTTCAGGCATCTTTACCTGCTTAATCGCTTCTTGTAGCTGTATAACTTGGAGAGTGTCGATAACGGGTTTTATTTCTTGCTGCACAGCTTCCTGTTCCTTCAGTCTTAGCATCTCCTTCTCTTCCTCTTGGCTTACATAGCCGACATCAATCTTTACAAGAAACCTGTCTGCAAGGACCTTTGGTATAGGCACTGTGCCTTCTATGTTGAGCGGGTTCTGGGTTGCAAAGGCTATGAAAGGTTTCAGCAAGGGCAAAGTTTGGTTTCCTATTGACACCTGCCTTTCTGCAAGGGTTTCAAGGAATGCGCTCATAGTCTTTGGCTGCATCCTGTTTATCTCGTCTACAAGCAGTATGTTTGTGAAGATGGGGCCTTTTGCGATCTTTACCTCGCCTCCTTCCAGATATGTAAAGCCGATTATGTCCCTGGGCTCCAAGTCTGGCGTGCCTTGTATTCTCTTGAAATCTGCCTGTATAGTGCTTGCAAGGGCCTTTGCCATAGTTGTCTTTGCAACGCCAGGCACGCCTTCCAGAAGCGCATGGCCATTTGCTAGGAGAGAAATGAACATAAGCTCGATTACTTGTTCATTGCCTGAAATCTGCTTTTTCACTTCTCTAAGCACTGCTTGGTATATTTCTCTGGGCTCCAACAAAAGCACCAAGAATAAGCAGGCATTCTAAACTTTTATACCTAACGCTTTGCGCTTACACCTTCTTGCCTTCTTGCTGTATGCTCTCCTCGCTTATCCCCAGACCGGTTATGCCTGCAAGCTTGTCAAGCAGCTCCTCTGACTTTTCCACAGGCCCTGCGCACATAATTATTCTGTCCGCCTCACCTGCGCCTACTATCTCTCTTATGAAAGCCCTTTCATCTTCGCTTACCATTTCGTGTGCATCGGTATAGACAAAGGCATCGGCGTCTCTTATGTTGCCTATTATGCTTTCCATGCTCTTTATTGCGTTTGCTTTTGCGTTAAGTGCCAGCACCCGGCCGCCTTTGCTGATTACGTTTTGTATCTCAGGCCTTTTTGTATTAACGAAAGCGCTGGTAACGTCAAAAAGAAGAGTGCGAGCATGTCTCTGCTTTCTGACATAGTTTGTAGCCGGCCTGTCAAATTTCTGTATTAAAATGCCCACCGCAACCAATGCAGCGATTGCTATGTAATAAGGTTTTATTGCTTCGCCAAGCAGCGGGGAATATGCGAGATGGGACAAAAGCATGCAGATCCTGCTCTCAAAGTATGGCGTAACCTGGCGTTCTTCGTGGGTTGTCCACAGGCAGCTCGGCTTCTTTCCTTTGCGGAACGAGCTCCTCGAAAGGTTGCAAATAAACCATAAGTACAAACCTCTGCTCGAGCTGCTTAATTCCAATGCAAGGCTCTCATTCAGCGAGATTTCAAGAAGGCTTGGCATGCATTTCAACACTGTCGCATACAATTTCAGGAAGCTTATGCTCAGTGGCTATGTTGTCAGGCCGACTATAGTGATGCAGCCTAGACCAGAGCTCACCTTTATGTCTTTCTTCACCAAGTACAGCCCTTCAGAAGGCTATGAAGAAAGCTCTGCACAGGCTAGAAAGGCCTTCATGAGCGACGACCCATATTCGCTGATTAGCAGGTATCTTGTCTGCGCGCCACTTATTGGCAGCTATGATTTCTTTACCCTTGGGGTGTTTGACAATTTCAAGACAGCGCTGAGGCAGGATGTGCAATACCACAAGAGCTGTTTGTGAAGCACAAGATAAGGATGGAATATGCGGTGGTTGATAAGGTGCTCCTTGGCTACTTGCCAATACGCAGCATTGATACTGCAAAAGAATACAAGCTAATAAAGTGGAGCGTAGAGCCCAATGCCGAGCCTCTATCTGCAAGCCAGCCTGTTAGAAAGTAATTAGGTTTTTATTTTTTGCGTTTGAATAATGAAAGGTGGAATAGACATGAAAACAAAATATTATTTACCACTGCTCGCGTCTCTGGCGCTTTTACTGCCTTCCCTGATTTCTGCTGCAAATCTAGTTTCTTGTGTAAGTTGCAGCAACGTCACATGCCCTGCTGGCACTGTCTGTGGCAATATAGGTACATGCCCTAACGGCTTTATAAAATGGGGTTGCAAATACCCTAACAACGGCATGCCAGTAGCTACAAGCCTAAACGCCACACTCCAGGTCAATACTACTACCATCGCCACAACAGTACCTGCTCCTGCAACAACCCCCTCACCAGCACCTTCAGCGCCTGTTTCCCCATTTGGCCTTGAGTGGCTGGCAGCTTTGGTAGTGATACTCATAATCGTTATTCTTGTTTACTACTTTGTGGTTGCAAAGCGCATTTCAAAGCAGTAGCCACCCTGCAAGCTAAGCTCCTTTTCTTTTGGTTAAGAAGTGCCTTGTAGAAAAGTATATAAGGTTGATTTGGAAAATACAATCGTGCTTTGAATGTTAAACCCAATAGACAAGAAGCCCGTCACGCTGGCAGAGGCTTACGAGATACTGGCAAAGAGGCAAAAAGATGGCGAGCTTGGCTACGAGCAAAAGCTTGCTTTCGAGCATGCTAGCAAGTTCAAGAAGCTCAGCGCTGAGAAAGCAAAAGCAATGCTGCAAGAGCTTGAAGGCATGGGCTTGTCCAAGCCTACTGCAGTGAAGGTAGTGGATATCTTGCCGATAAGCAAAGACCAGCTAAAGCAGGTGCTGATAATAGAGAAAAGGCCTATTGAAGAAAGCCAAGTGGAGGAAATAATGAAGATAGTAGAGAAGTACAGGGGCAAATAGCATGAATGGTGCTTGCGCATGGAAGAGAACGAAGAACTTGAGGAGTATGCGTATGTGCTTGACTTTTTGCCTACTGGCAAGTCTTCTTCCTTGCGCTCGGAGCCTATAGTCCAGCTTGTTGGCGAAAGCAAATTTACGCTTCTCGAAGCGGTCACCAAGACCAAGGAAATTAGAATAGGCGAGAGGGTATACATCGGCAGGGGCGAGCGGGACAAGATCCAGCAGATAAAGGGCAGGATAACCTACGAGGAATTGACAGAAACTGCAAAGGGCGAGCTGCCTGTGCAAGTTGCAAACATAATAAAGCAGAATGAGGCCAAGTTTGTGAAGTTGTTCAACACAGCAGGCCCTCTAAACATGAGGCTTCATTCCTTAGAGCTTCTGCCAGGTATAGGCAAGAAGCACCTTGAAGCCATTTTGCAGGCAAGGGAAGAAAAGCCTTTCGAGAGCTTTCAAGACCTTGCCTCAAGGGTGCCGCTGCTTCAGGACCCAGTGAAGCTGTTGACAGAGCGCGTGATAGAAGAGCTCAAAGGAGGAAGCAGGTTCTATATACTGACTAGGCCATATAGAACCTGAGCCTGCCGCTATTCATTGCTGCTTCTTTGGCGGGTTCAGAGCAAGGCCTTCCTGGTATATTTCATTCGAAAGCTTGTATCTCGACACAGTATGGGTAAGCACCCTGCCTTTTCCTTCGAACTTTGCAAGGAACAAGCCTACCCGGCAAACATGGCGCTTTTTATGTTGTCAACGAAGGTTATTTTGTATGCCAGCCCAGCATCAAACCCTGCAATATGCCTAGGGTCTACTTCAAGCTGAGTTGTGCCGTCTAGCGTGTGCACTACAACGCTGCCTGTCACATGCAAAAACACAGTGCCGGGGCCCTTGAACCTTTGCAAAATAAAGCCTGCCCCGCCAAACAACGCTGCGCCGATATTTACGGGCTCTATGCTAAACGCAACAGAGTCCGTTGCTGCAAGGAAAGACTTGTCCTCTGCGATGAACTCTTCGCCTTCTTTAAGCTCTATCGGAAACACCTTGCCAGGCATTATGCCGGCAAGCGTCACCACCCCTGCCCACTTCCAGGCTCTATGCTGAAATCGGTCACGAAAGCAGACACGCTGACCATTTTCCTCTCTATTGCTCCGAGAAGGTCGCCCTTCATTCTTGGCACCATTTTGACGTTTGCATGCTTGCTTACAAGCTTGCCTGCGTCTGCGTAGACAACGTCGCCTTCGCTTAGCGTCAGCTTCAGAGCCTGCATGTTCTCTCCAAGAATTTCATACTGCATGCTATCAATCATTTATTGCCTTCGCAAAATCTAAGTTTCTTTGCTTTCAAGACGTTCCGTAAATGGTGCCTATCTTCGTGGCTTCAGGGGTTCCGTTGCTGGTATAGAGGGCCCACACATAAGCAGTGAACTGCTTACCTTTTGAATACGGGATTATCTTGCCTGTTGAGTCGGTAAATGCCACATTTACCACCTGGCCAAGTTGCAGTGTCGAAATTTTTGCACTTTCTATTCCTGGGCAGCTTTGTGGTGTTAGCGTGACATTGCTGTTTACCAAGCAGAAAGTGACATTGGACCACTGGCCTGCGGCCTGGCCAAGGCTAATTGTTAATTTGCTAGGAGCAACTGTCAGGTTTGAACACAAAAAGCCTGCCTGAGGAATGCACAGATTGCTTACTAAGCTGCTAGAGTTGTATACTCCTAACCAGAAAGGAAGCGCAACCACCAAACCAACTATAATGCCTACCACTATGGAAGGTACAAGCCAACCTACAAAAGCCATTTTGATACTTATCTGGTGCTGCTTTGCCAAGGTAATTATCATCACTACCGCAACCCATATGGCGATTACGAATTCTACATATGGCAATTGGGTAAGCCAAAGAAAGAATATACTTGGAAAAATAGAGAATACGCTTGCGGTGAGAGTCCTGTTGTAGCCTCCTTGCCAGAACTTGAAAAGGTTTTTGGAGAAGAACTGCAATATTGCGGAGAAAACGACTATTCCTATTGGTATAAATATAAATACATCAACAAGATACCCAACCACAACCAGCGCCAGAAGTGACGATTGTATAGTAGCCTTGCCCATTGTAGTCAAGCTGGAGCTGGAGCTTGTAGCAATGCTGAGTAGAATGTACGAAACAATAACGCCTAATATTGCAGAGATAACAAAAGGAATTACAGCAGCCCTATAGTAGAATTTCAATGCGGCGCCTGTACTCATTTCCTCGGTGTTTAAGCTCGGATGCAGCATTCCTCTAAAAGCTCTTTTCGTGTCGTTCCATAGTGACATAGGCTCACGCTACCCTATCTCTGCTAACTTTTAAAAATTAATCATTTTCCGCTCCAAGCAACGGTCAGGAGAGTGCCTTATCTTGCTAGCAAAATCTATTTATAGTTCGGCTGCGAAACACCAATGTTGATGAAACGAGGTATTTCTGACCTGTGATGAGAAGAAGGTTAGCTGAAAGCTAATAGGACCTCGCAAAATTAGCCATGTACTTTGCCTTTTTGCCGCAGTATATGCATACAGCATCTTCTTTTAGTGCGCTTTGGTCGAAAGGAATGTTTGTTATCTTTGCACCTGTCTCCTCCTTTATCTTTGCTTCGCATTCGGCGCCGCCGCACCATGGTGCATGCACTATGCCCTTCTTTTCTTTTAGCGTCTTCTTCAGGGATTCATAGTCATACGCTATGTGCACGCTTTTCCTAAGCATTTCTTCAGACTTCTCGTAGAGCCTTTTCTGCATTTCGTCCAGCATTTCTTTGACTCTCTGCCCAATATTTTCCTTGCTTATCTTTTCCTTCTTTCCTGTGTCTCGCATTACGCAGGTTGCGCTAGAGTTCTTCAATTCCTCGGCACCGATCTCTATCCTTATGGGTACGCCTTCAAGCTCGTACTTGTTGAATTTGTAGCCAGGAGAGTATTCTTCGCTGGCATCTATCTTCACCCTTAGATCTTTCAGCATTGATTTTATTTCGTTGGCATAAGCTACAAGCTTCTCCTCCATTCCTTTCTTTGGTATGGGCACTATTACTACTTGTACATACGCGAGCTTTGGAGGAAGCACAAGCCCTTTATTGTCTCCATGCGTAGCTATCATTACCCCAAGCTCCCTGGTGGTTATCGCATATGTGTTCTGCCAAGCGTATTCATACTTGCCTTCTTTGTTCAGGAACCTTATTCCAAAGGCCTTTGCAAAATTCTGGCCGTCGAAATGGAAATCAGGCCCTTGTATAGCAAAGCCGTCAGGAAGAACGTGCTCAATGCTGTAGCTATTCACTGCGCCGGCGAACTTCTCGCTTTCGCTCTTCACTCCAACAATGCCTGCCAATGCAAAGTACTCCCTGAGAATTTTTGTGTAAATTCCCAGGATGACGTCTCTCTCAGCCTCAGCCTCCTCTCTGCTTGCAAATACGCTATGGCCCTCATTCCACAGGAATTCTCTTGTGCGTATGAAAGGAGTAGGGTGCTTGAACTCCCACCTCACTACGTTGTTCCATTGGTTGTAGCGCAGCGGCAGATCGCGCCACGACCTTATCCACTTTGCATAGCTTGCATACATTATGGTTTCAGAAGTAGGCCTTACTGCAAGCCTCTCATCAAGCTTTGAGTTGCCTGCTTCGGTAACCCAAGCGACCTCTGGGGTGAAGCCCTTGAAATGCTCTGCCTCTTTCTTGAGGAGCCTTTCAGGAATGAACAGAGGGAAGTAAACATCCTCTACGCCCACTGCTCTTAGCTCCTTGTCTACAGCGTTCGCTACTGTCTGCCAAGCAAAGTAAGCAGCTGGCCTGAAAACAAGCGTACCAGAAACCTCGCTGTAGTCTACGAATCTTGACTTTATCAATACCTCTGTGTACCATTCAGAGAAGTTTTCCTCCTTTTTAGCCTTTATGCCTTCTTCGTTCATAGCAATCCCAGCCTGCGAAGATCCTTGTCTAGCTGCATATTGTTTTTAAACAGGATAGCTTTTATACCAATCTCCCTAGCCCCCTTGATATTGTTTTTGTCATTGTCTATAAAAACAGCCTCTTTAGGCTTGACATCCATTTTGCTGAGCACAAGCCTAAAAGCGGCATGCTTAGGCTTTGCAATTCCAAGCTTGCACGAAGCAAAGTGGTAGTCAAATAGGTGCATGTAGGGTGCCATAAGCTTCAGCATCTTCACATATACGGCATTATCGACATTAGAGAAGAAGGCAGTTGTATATTTTGGCTTTAGCCTTTTTATTGTGTTTATGGTTTTTGCATTCACTTTTGCCCTCTCCACAAAGTTTTCCACCCATTTGACCTCTTTTTTCCTTATTCCGAGCCTTTCCGCCATCTCATCGTAGAATTTCCTTGCCGGAATTTTGGCTTCGTAGAACTTCGGGAGAAGCTCTCCCTCAACTATCTTCCGCGCCAGCTCCGCGTCTACGCCAAGCTCCTTTTGAAGGTATCCGGCATAGTAGTCTCTGTAGTTGCTATAGTCCACTACCACGCCTCCCATGTCAAAGATTGCCGCTTTTACGTTCATAGTTCTTGATCCTTTCTTTTCAAAAACATAATAAGCTCTTCAGGCCGCTCAATGTTCTCCTTGTTTTTCACAGCAGCATTCATTCTCGCAATTACTTCCTCATCTTTAAAATGCTTGGAAAGCAGCTCTGCGGCGTCTGAGATTATCCCCAAAGCGATTCTAGGGTTTCTCTCATAGGCCAAGATAACGCCCATTGCGCTGTTGAGCACAGGATAAGGATCTTTTGCACATTCGCAAAGGCTTTCAAGCTCATATGCAATTGCTGTCTTTGAGTCTTTGTCGTCTTCCGGCAAAAGGCTGAGAAAAGACCTTATCTTCTCCTCGAATTTGGCCGAAGTTTTCTCTGCAACCCTGGCCAATGCGCGGTCCAGTTCATAAGGCATTTTGTCACCTTTCTATCGCAAACCCGCCTGCGGGCAGGTGCTGCATTATGTAGTCAAGGTCGTCAAATCCAAGCTTCTTTGCAAGCTCCTTTGCTATCTCAGACTTCTTAATTGGCCCAGGCTTCAATGCAATTGCGTTCATCAGCCTTTTCTTCTCGCAGGCCTTTTTCGGTATTACGTTAAGCACAGCTGTGCTTGAAACCAAAAGGCTTGTGGGCACAAGGTTTGTAACAGCGTTGGCCTCTGGATTGCTCAGCTCTATCTTTACCTGGCCAACGAAGGCGCAGAGCTCCAGTGGCATGTTCTTGAACCACTCTCGCTCGCCGCTTATAAGGAAGCTGCCTGTCGCGAGGTAGCCTTTCTGAGAAGACTTGCTTACCTGCTCTTTCTTTGCGGCGAATACGTCTATGCTGCTGAGGCCGTTTTCCCAGGCTTTGGAAAAGCAAGCAGCAAATTGTGCCGCCTCTTCCTTGTCCTCCTTCTTCGCGTTTGCCCCATTTTTCAGCAATGTCACAGAAGCCCCGAATATGTTTGCATGAAAGAATAGGTCGTTTTGAGAGAAATATTTGGCATACAGCTCCTCGTTCTGCTGCGCGCTTCTTCCGCTTATTACCAGCATGCCGTTTGTGGTGAAGAACCAATTGAACTTTTCATACCATTCTTTTTTCCTCATAAGCTTTAGCTTTCTTTTCTCGGCAGGCTCGCTTTCTAGCTTCGCCTTAGCCTCTTCTAGCTTTTCTATGGCCTCCTCAGCGCCCCGAGCCTTTTTCTCAAGCTCTTTGGCCTTTTTGAAATATTCTTCGGCGTTTTCCTGTGCCGTTTTCGTGTAATCAAGCTCTATCTGCATAATTGTATTATTTGCAAACAAAATAAAAGATTGATGCAAGCAATAAAGCCACGCGTCACTATTCTCGGGCAAGGCAGAAGCCAAATGGCCTTTTTATTTTTACACTTTGGGCTTCTTAGCAAATTGTTATTATTTGTTTCTTTTTCATATATACTGATATTATGCAGAACCTCCCTAGAGACATTGTTGAAGAAGCGCAGATTTACGATTATGAGGAAGCAGTATCAAAGGTGCTTAGCAAGATAAAAGAAGAGGGTGCAGTGGTAATAACAAGGAATGGCGAATATTTCGGAATAGTCGACGACAGGGCCCTTACCCAGGCCAGTATTGCCAAGCTGCAGAATACTGCGGTTGGCAAATATGCTATACGTGTGCCATTGCTCTCCGACGCCGTTGAGGTAGAAGAGGCGGTGAAGATATTCTACGATTCGAACGCAAGAGCTATTCCGTTTGGGGAAGAGGGCAAGGTTCTCGGGAAGGTGAAGGCAAGCAAGATGCTTGGCTTTTTGCTTGACGCAAAGGCTTTTCCAAAGATGAAAGTAGAGGAGGTAATGGCCTCGCCAGTAATAGGAATAGACGCGAAGGCGAATGTGGCAGAGGCCATAGCGACAATGCAGAAGAACAAGATAGATAGGCTGCTGATAATAAGCAAGGGCAAGCCCAGCGGCATAATAACCAACACAGACATTATGTTCGCAGTTGCAAAGCCTCCTGAGAGGCTGCCGCACATGAAAAAAGAGGCATATGGGCTTGAGGGCATAATTGTGGAAAGCATAGGTACTCCATACTTCCACACGATAGACCACTCAAAGAGCCTTGAAGAGGCAGCGAGGGAAATGCTCCAGCAGGGCGTGCTCGCCCTTGCAGTCACCAAGGAAAACAAGGTAGTAGGCTTGCTTACTGCTAGGGAGCTTTTCAAGGCTATACTGCTTTCTTCCAAGAAGGAGGTGCCAGTCTATGTTTCAGGCTTAGAGGGCTATGCCAAGGAGAACGAGGAAGACATCAAGCAGGCCCTTGCAAAAACAGCTGAGAAGATTGCCAAGTTTACTAAGCTCACAGCAGAAGGCGTATATGCAAACGTGAAGATTGCAAAAAGCCTTTATGAGCTTAGCGCCAGCATAAGGTTTGCAAAGGGAAAGGAGCTGCATGCAAAGGCCAGCGACCCAAGCTTTGACAAGGCGATAAAGGAGCTTGCAGTCAAGCTGTATGAAATGGCTAAGAAGGAAAAGGAGCTTATGCTTACAAAGAAGCAGAAGGCAGAGAGGTTTTATAAAAGTGAGCGGGAAAACCCACGATTTCAATCGTGGGATGAAAGCGAACAGAAGAATATATAGACTTTTACAGTGAATAAATGATCGTCAGGCA
>JBMFIM010000010.1:0-30740 GCA_049976305.1 Candidatus Micrarchaeia archaeon
ATAAAATATTGGACTCGATGATGGGCGAAGCCGAGAATGAGGTAATAGAAGATTTAATATGGTATCACTTTGGTGGCTATATAAAGAGGAGGACAACTATTCAACAGCATTTCATAAATATGCTACTTTCTAAAAGGCCAAACCTGATACCACAAGTTATAAACTATGTTAAAAATTCGCACCATCCTGAACTTTTGGAATTGCAAATGAAAGCAACGAAAGAAATTCCGGTGGTTTACGTAAATAGAGAGGTTATAATAGCTTCTGTAGCTGAGCAAATATTTGAGACTGGCGAAACACAAAGCGTTATAGAGTTACTTGAATATCTTTACTCTAACGATAGAGCGTTGCTTCATTCTATACTTCCAAAAATAAGTTATGAATTGGCTTACAAGTACTTAGAACATAAATTAAGCGACGAAAGTGAAAAAGAAATTCTCGAAAAGCTGTTTGATATTGTCTTAAAGGATGAAAATCTGAACGCAGTTCTAACGTCAAAATACTATAACGACACCGTTGCAGAATCCCTAGTATATGCCGCCAATAGGTTAAAGTATACAGAGCCTATATTCGAGCTTATAAGACGTGCCGATAAGGCATCATTTTGGGCGATTCATAAAGCTGTGGAAGCACTAGGGGAATCGGAAACTTCTGAGATTTCTAATATCCAAGAAGCCTTGCGAGCTAAGGAAAAAGAAATATTTTTAGGAAAATCACTAAGAGAGTAAATACACTATTACGTTAGCCTAGGTTTAAGGCTTTGCAGGTTTGTTTCATCACGCTTCAGAAGCTCGTCCACGTGCCTTTCTATTTGCCTAAGAAGTCCAATGCCGTAGAAGACGTAAGGCGTGAAGCCCTCTATCATGTTTGCTCCTGCTTTGAAGGTCTCATAGGCATCGTTGCCGTCAAATATGCCGCCTGTGGCTACGATAATCGCATCCTCAAACCGCTGCCTTGCCTCTTTTACAGCCTTTAGCCTATACTTTTTCAAAGGCAGGCCGCTAATGCCCGCAGAATTGTAGCCCCAGCTAAGTGCAGGAACCTCGTTTCTCGGCACTTGTTTTGTATTTACCAACACAGTACCATCGCCGCCGTTGTCTATGAATGAACGGAGTAACTGCATGAAGCTTTCCCTTTCTTCGCTTTCATACGGCCACATCTTCACAAGCCTAATTTTGTCGCCTGCACGCTTCCTGAGCAACTTTGCAGTTTCAGCGAAAACATCTTTGTTCCTCAGTTGCTTAAGGCTTTCTGTATTTGGCGACGCAGGATTCCATACAAAGCCCTCAACCAATCCATTGAGCTCTTTTACTATGACCTCAAGTTCTTCGAATGCGTTATCTAAATTCGGGATCGGAAGCCCGCAGATGTTTGCAAACACAGGTTTTTTGCCCCCAAGGTCCCTGTAAGCTTGTAAGTTTGCTTTGAATGCCGCTAGGCCGCCGCTTGGAAAGCCTTGTGCATTGAAGGCAGCAAGCCTTGAAGGATCTGCGAACACACGAGGCTTTGGATTGCCAGTTCTAGGACCCAGCGTTACTGTGCCTGGCTCCAAAAAGCCGAAGAAATATGATAGTGGCAGAAGGGCGGAAGCATCTTTGTCAAAGCCTGCCGCTATGCCAAATGGCGTTAGCCTTATGTTTCTTATGCTAATTTCAAGCCTGGGTGTTGGCCTGTACAGCTTTTCAAAAGGTTTAAGTAATTGCGATTCAGACCTTAGCAGCTCTAGCATCGCGTTGTGTACTGCTTCTGCGTCTTTGAACTTGCGATAAAGCATCGGCCTGGTTTTTTCTATGAAAACATCTGGAGAAGCCGTGCCCAAAACAAGCAGCATTTTTTCGTTTGCGGAAAGGCGGTAGCTTAACATTAAAGACTTTTGCTAAGAAAATGTTTTTAAGCTTAATCAAAGAAAAATGATTAATGTTTGATTTGTGGGAAATTTTCGAGCACGAGAATAAATTGGGCATCTCTTTCTCTCTTTCCGTTTCTAATGTTTTTGCATGTGCTGCTCCTATGCATATTTTTGGATGGTGTTAAAATGAGTTCAGACGAAATTGGGCTTTATCTCGAGGATGGACTGCAGGTAAAAGGAACTGCATTTGGGGCTAAGAAGGTTGCAAAGGGAGAGCTTGTTTTCTCCACAGTAATGAACGGCTATCCCGAAGCTCTTACAGACCCTTCTTACAAGGGTCAAATACTCGTGCTCACACAACCTCATATCGGAAACTACGGCGTGCCTAAACCGCATAAGGAGCATGGCATACTTACGAATTTTGAATCGGAGCACATAATGGTGGAGGGTCTTGTAATAAGCCAGCTTACCTTCGGCAGCAAGTGGAATTCGGCGATGACACTAGATAAGTGGTTAAAGAAAGAGGGCGTGCCAGGCATATTCGGGGTAGATACAAGGATGCTTGTCAAAAGGATCAGGGATAGCGGTAGCATGAATGCAGTGCTCGGTGATGTGGACAAAGAAGAGTTAGAGTTCGAGGACTATACAAAAATAAACTTTGTAGAGCAGGTTAGTACAAAGCGGCCTATAATCTACCAAAACAAAAACAAAAGGAAACGCATAGTAGTGGTTGATTTCGGAATAAAACATGGCATACTCACCGAGCTTTACAGACTTGGATACACACTTATACGCGTCCCTTACTCCTATACCGCAGACAAGATAATGAAGTATGAACCAGCAGGCATAGTATTGAGCAACGGGCCAGGGAATCCAATGTTGCTAGATGCACAGACAAAGACCTTCTCAGACCTGCTTGAATATAAAGTGCCGATGCTTGGCATATGCCTTGGTCATCAAATAGCAATGCATGCTCTTGGTTATAGAATAAGGAAGATGAAGTTCGGCCATAGAGCAATAAACAAAGCAGTTGTTGACATGCACGATGGCAGGGCATACATTACTACGCACAACCACGGCTATGCAGTCTATGCATTAGACATGCCGAAAAATGAGATTTGGTTTATAGACCCTGATGACAAAACAGTAGAAGGGGCTTACTATCCAGACAAAAGGCTCATGACTACTCAGTTTCATCCAGAATCAAGGCCTGGTACAAACGATACTAAGTTTGTGTTTGCTATGTTCAAGAAATGGGTTGGCTGAGATGGAGAAGCCTAAGAAGATACTTGTGTTGGGCTCAGGCGCCATAAAGATAGCCGAAGCTGCAGAGTTTGACTATAGCGGCAGCCAAGCTTTGAAGGCCTTCAGAGAAGAAGGCATAAAGACTGTGCTTGTCAATCCTAACATAGCTACTGTGCAGACAAGCCATGTAAGCGCAGACAGGGTCTATCTGCTTCCCATAACAAAGGATTTCGTAGAGAAGGTGATAGAGCAGGAAAGGCCTGACGCAATAGCCCTCGGCTTTGGAGGCCAAAGCGCACTCAGCACAGGTGTAGAGCTTTACAAAAGCGGTATTCTTCAGCGCTATAATGTCAGAGTGATAGGAACCGGCGTAGATGCGATAGAGAGGGCACTTAGCCGAGAGAAGTTCAGGGAAACAATGCTAAGGGCAGGGGTGCCGATACCTAGGAGTATGTCTGCCAGAACAGAGGAAGAGGCTATTTCCGCTGCAGAACGAATAGGGTTCCCTATAATGATAAGGGTAAGCTTTAACCTTGGCGGCAGGGGCTCGACAGTAGCCAGGAACATGCAGGAGCTTAAGGCCTGGCTTAAGAAAGCTTTTGCCCAGACAAGCGTTCATGAAATTTTGCTTGAGGAGTATTTGGAAGGCTGGAAAGAGATCGAGTACGAGGTAGTTCGCGATTCTTTTGATAACGTAGCTGTAGTGGCGTGTTTGGAAAAGCTTGACCCAATGGGCGTTCACACCGGAGAAGGAACTGTGGTAACACCAGCCCAAACCTTGGACAATTTTGAATACCAGAGCATGAGGAGCGCAGCGATACAAGTGGCCAGGGCGGTTGGCATTGTGGGCGAATGTAATGTTCAATTTGCACTTGATACTAAAAGTCATAGGTTTTATGCCATAGAAACAAACCCAAGAATGTCCAGATCAAGCGCCTTAGCCAGCAAAGCAACGGGCTATCCTTTGGCATATGTGAGCGCAAAGCTTGCCTTAGGCTATAGGCTTTATGAAATACAAAACAGCGTTTCAAAAGCAACTACTGCATTTTTCGAGCCAAGCTTGGATTACATAGTTGTCAAAATACCAAGATGGGACTTCGCCAAATTTGAGGATGTAAAGGAGGAGATAGGTACTGAAATGAGGAGCATAGGAGAAGTTATGGGTATAGGCAGAAACTTCGAGGAAGCATTCCAGAAGGCTATACGCATGCTTGACATAGGAGAGCTTGGCATTGTGAACGGCAGAGTCTACAAAGCTCGCATGAACAAACAGGAGATTGAGGAGGCGCTAAGGTCGAGAAGGCCGTACTGGTTCCTTTATGCTGCAAAGGCCTTTAAAGAAGGCTTTTCTGTAGAACAAGTGGAGAGGCTAACGCATGTAGATCCCTATTTC
The DNA here is from genome assembly GCA_049976305.1 of Candidatus Micrarchaeia archaeon. Lineage (GTDB taxonomy): Archaea > Micrarchaeota > Micrarchaeia > Micrarchaeales > CABMGC01 > JAGDXZ01. Next base: position 4,488 of record JBMFIM010000010.1, read on the forward strand.
CTCAACAAGATCAAGCAGCTTGTAGAAATGTTTGAGGAAGGCAAGAAGGATGGCTTTAAAAATTATGAACTGCTAAAGCGATACGGCTTCAGTGACGATGAACTTGGAATTGGGAGGAGGGCAAGCAAGATAGTGGTCAAGCAGATAGACACTCTTGCAGGGGAATGGCCTGCAAAAGCAAATTACTTGTATACCACACACGATGGCAGCGAAGACGACTTAGAGTTTAACAAAGGCAAGCATAAGCTTCTTGTCCTTGGCGCTGGAGGCTTCAGGATTGGGGTAAGTGTTGAATTTGACTGGAGCGTTGTTTCGCTGGTAAATGCCGCAAGGAAGTATTTTGACGAGGTTGATGTGCTCAACTACAATCCCGAAACTGTATCGACTGATTGGGATGTTTCAGAAAAGCTTTATTTTGATGAGGTAAATGCAGAGACAGTAAGCGGGATTGCGAAAAAAGAGGGCATAAAGGAGGTAGCAATCTTTGGCGCAGGGCAGATAGGCAACAACATTGCGATAGCATTGAAGAAGGCAGGATTGAGGCTTATAGGAACAGATGCAAGGTCTATAGATATCGCAGAAGAGAGAAGCAAGTTTTCAAAGCTTCTTGCAGATCTTGGCATAAAGCAGCCGGAATGGGCTGTGGCAAGGAACAAGAAGGAGGTTGAGGAGTTCGTAGAAAGAAGTGGCTTTCCTGTCCTAATAAGGCCCAGCTATGTTCTGAGCGGTACAAGAATGAGAATAGCAAATAGCCAGGAGGAGCTTGAAAGATACCTACGCGATGTGCGAAGCAACCACAAAGGCCATTCTGTGGTAGTTTCTAAGTTCATAAAAGACAGCACAGAGGCCGAGCTTGACTGTGCAAGCGATGGCAAAAGCATTATCGGGGTTACGATGAGGCACATAGAAGAGGCGGGGGTGCATAGTGGCGACGCAACCATTGTCACTCCTTTCGAATCTAATGATACTGAAAAAATGCAAGATATAGCGCTCGACCTTGCAAAGGCTTTGCGTATAAAAGGAGCTTTCAACCTGCAGTTTGTCGTAAGCAAAGGGGAGCCATATGTGATAGAGCTCAACCTGCGCGCGAGTAGGTCGATGCCTTTTTCAAGCAAGTCTGTTGGCATAAACCTGATAGAGTACGCAATGAAAGGCATATACCAGAGTTTTGGCTGGACTGGATTCTACGAGCCTGAGCACAAGAGCTTTGCTGTTAAATCCCCACAATTCTCATGGTCGCAGCTCAGAGGGGCTTATCCTTACCTTAGCCCTGAAATGAAAAGCACAGGGGAGGTTGCAGCTTTTGGCGATTCCCTGCACGATGCGCTTGTGAAGAGCTGGCTTGCTGCAACGCCAAACAAAATACCTAAAAAGGGCGTGCTAGTCTACGGCCTTTCGAATGTGCAAAGCCTTTCGGCAGCGGTAGAAAACCTGAAGCAGTATGCAGAGGTTTACACATTAGCTAATGCGAAGATAAGCGGTGCAAAAGAGCTTAGCATGGAGAATGCAATAGGCATGCTTAAATCTGGAGGCATAGACTTGCTTGTTACGGACAACTATATGAAGGAGACAGACTACGAAATAAGGAGGCTTGCTGCAGACCTCAACATACCCCTTATCCTCAACGGAAGGCTCGGGCAGGAAGTCTCCGCCTCTTTCTCTAGGCTTTCAGAAGGCCTAACCTTCAAAGAAATGCGCGAATATCTCTTTGGTTTGCAAAAATATGACAAAGATTAGTAGTGTGCGTAGTACGCATTTCGGAGAGAATTAAAGCCTTAAATCAATACAAATAGAGGAAAAATCAAATAATTTTTGCAGGTGAAAGAATGGGGAATGCTCCGAAGTACATAAAAAGTATATGCCAGCTATGCTTTTAGTAGACAAATTAGAAAACTTCGCATTTGTCCATAGAAAGTGAACCTTGCTTTCTTGGTGTCTATATTTTAGGCTGTTCATCTAGAGTTTTTGCAAAAGTATAAAAGGTTGAAGCTGCTATCTAAATCATGGCTTCTGCGGGCAAGGCGCTGCTAGGGGGCATAATACTTGGGATCATAATAGTTATAGCGCTAGAGACGCTTGTTGCCCTTGCTTTTCTGAGCAGCCAAGGAGTCAAGAATCCTTTTCAATTCGTGAAATCGGTGCTAAGCTCCATTCCTCAGCTTTCCAGCTTGAACCTGTCCGCGATAAAGGGAATAAACATAACAAGCCTAAAAAATCTAGCAAACATAACTAAGCAAACATCGCAAAAGAGCTACATAAACGTTAGCGAAGTAGTTATTGTAGCAAGGCTTAACGTGAATGAATCGAAGAAAAACGCTAGCATGTTGGGCCTTCTTACATACAAGCAAGCAGGCAATGGGTTTGTATCCCGAACAGGCAGCGTATCGAACTACACCTTCTCAATTCCTGACGATACCCAATTCCCTATGAATATAATAAGCGTTGAGGCAGCAACCCCTGGGTTTGAAGTGGCATATGTATTTCCAAAGCTGCCGCATGAAATAAGCCCCGGAGGCATTGGGAACTTTACAGCAATTATCAAAATGCCAAGCACGGGCTACAGCGGCAATTTGCTTTTGAATGTATCTGCAAACGTGGGCTAGCTTTGCTCAGAAGGCCAGCGTGTTTGACCTGCTTGCTGTTTCCTTGCCAATAATCTCTGCCAGCTCCTCTGCTTTCATCTCCTTCTGCTTGCCACTTCTGCTTCTTACAGTAATGCTCTTTTTCTCTGCCTCTTTTTCGCCGACCACTACAATGTATGGCACTTTTTGGCTTATTGCCTGCCTGACCTTGTAGTCTATGGTCCTATCGCTCAAATCAGCTTCAACCCTTACGCCCTTTTTCTTGAGCTCCTTGTAAACTGTTTCTGCATAGGCATTGGATTTTTCAGAAACCGAAACCACTATTACCTGCACGGGCGCTAGCCAAGTCGGAAACTTTCCTTGGTAATGCTCTACAAGCACTCCTATAAACCTCTCCAAAGTGCCATAGATCGCCCTGTGTATCACCACCGGCGTTTGTTGCCTGCCATCCTTGTCAGTATAGGTCAGCTTGAACCTTAAAGGCATTTGGTAGTCTAGCTGTATTGTAGCGCATTGCCAGGCCCTGCCCTGCGAGTCGTAAACGTCAAAGTCTATCTTCGGGCCGTAGAACGCGCCTTCCTTCTCCTTTATCTCATAATCCATATGGTTGTTCGCCAGTGCAGCTTTGAGTGCGTTTGTAGCCCTTTCCCACAGCTTCTCATCGCCCATATGGTTGTCTGGCATTGTTGATAGCTTTGCCTTGTACTTCATTCCAAATGTGGAATAGACTTCGTTAACCATTTTGAGCAATGCAGTTATCTCGCTTTCTATCTGATCCTCTCTTGCAAATATGTGGCCGTCATCTTGCGTGAACTCTTTGACTCTGAAAAGGCCTGTCGCAACGCCGCTTAGCTCGCTCCTATGCACTTTGTCGAAGATTGCGGTCCTGAACGGCAATTCCCTGTAGCTCCATTTTCTGGTCATGTATATTAGCATTGTAGAAGGGCAGTTCATGGGCTTGAGGCCCACAGTCCCGATGCTCGAGTCGAAGATGAACATATCGTTGCGATAATGCTCGAGATGGCCGCTGACCTCCCAAAGGGCTATATTTGCAAGCTCAGGCGTGCTTATCTCCTCATATCCATACTCTGCTTCCTTCTCCCTCATAAACTCCACAAGCTGCCTAAATATTAGGAAGCCCTTAGGATGCCAGTAAACCATGCCAGGCGAGACTTCCTGGAAGCTGTATAGATCAAGCTTCTCCCCTATTATCCTATGATCAGTCTCTGGCAAGCCAGACCAGTCACTCTTCCTTACTATTGAGGTGTCAATTTTCTGGCTTTTCTTGACTTCTCTCCTCTGCTTTCCATAGCTTCTTGACTGCTCTGCCAATGGGTAACCTTTTATGCTAACGCTAAGCTGCTTGTTCCATCCAAATGGTGCTGCAAAGACCTCCAGGCCTTTTCCTTCTGCCAGCTCCCTCATTTTCTTGAATAGGGCATAAGATTCTTCTGGAGAGGCAAGATCGCTGCTTAGATGGGCAAAAGGATAAAGCACAAGTCTGCCAATCTTCTGTTTCTTTGCAAAATTTATGGCATCATCTATTGCCTGCTTGGCCTCTGCCTCTGTATCACCCTTTTCAACACACACAAACAATGCAAGTGCATTCTCAACCGCTTGCCTTTTCTTGTCGCTTTCTTCGTAGACCTTCGATTCCGGCTTAACGAGCGCGTATTCTATCTTATCGACATCTAGCTGTAGAACCCTCATGCAAAAGCCTAGTTAGGAATGTGCATTAAACATTAAAAATTGTTTTGTGCAGCCTATTTCTTTGTAACGAAGAAATTGCCTATTGCTAGGTACCTTGCTCCTGTGTTGTGCAAAGTCCAAAGTGCATCCTCAGGAGTCATGACTATTGGCATGCCGTGCTTGTTGAAGCTTGTATTGAGTACTGCGCCCACTCCTGTCTTTTTCTTAACTGCTTCTATAAGCTCTCTATAAAGCTTGTTCTCACTGCCAAGTATCTGAGGCCTAGTTGTCTTGTCTATGTGCGAAGCTGCGACAAGCTTCGGAAACTCCTCTGGCTTTATTTTGTAGCCTACTGTCATGAACCTGTTTGGCCTTGGATATGGGCTGAGCAGCTTTGCTGCATCCTCCTCAAGTATCGTGCTGGCAAAAGGCTGGTAGTAAGGTCTTCTCTTTATTATTATGTTTACTTGGTCCCTATTTTCAGGATAATTCGGCAATGCAAGAACGCTCCTATTGCCAAGTGCTCTTGGCCCATATTCCATGCGCCCTTGGAACCACAAAACTATTTTGTTTTCCTCAGCAATTTTCTCAGCAGCATATTTTGCAATGTCTTCTACCTCCTCATATTCTATCTTCTCCTCCTTTGCCTCTTTTTTGACAATTTCTTCTATTTCTAGGTTTGAATATTCAGGGCCGAAGTAGAGGTCCCTTATACCTTTACCCAACCTTCCATGTTCCATAAAGTCTTCATAAAGCGCAGCCCCTGCTGCAAGTCCGCCGTCACCCATGTGAGGGAATACAAAGAAGTCTTTGACCTCAGGGGACTCGTTGATAAGCATGTTTATTATGATGTTCGAGAAGAGGCCTCCTGCAACGCACACGTTCCTTATTCCTGTTTCCTTTATGAACTGGTTTACTATCTTCATCACCTGCTCCTCAACATATTTCTGCACGCCATAAGCGAGGGCTTCCCTGTTGTACTTCCACAGCAAATGGTCTTTTATGTACTCAGCCAATTCAAACTCGTATTTGACCCCAAAATTGCTTACAAGCTGCTTCTTTTTCTCGTCATACCTCACTATCTTCTCAAGCTCCGGTATTGTCTCAGGGTATGAGTATGCAGCAAGGGACATGAGCTTGCCCTCGTCTTCGCTGTATTTGAGGTCGCAAGCCAATGTTGCAGCGCCATATAGAAGGCCAAGGCTTGCACTGGCTTTGAAAGATGCAAGCCTTTCGAGCTTGCCTTTGTCTCCTATGCTTACAGTGCCGCTAAGCCCGTCTCCAGCGCCGTCAAGTGTTATAACCAGAGCCTCCTTGAACCCAGAGGCGTAGTAGGCTGAAGCGGCATGGGCAAGATGGTGCTCTACAAATACAATCTTTTTATCCAGGCCTACAGCCTTTAGGCGCCTAGCAATAATGCTGCCACCAATGTGGGTGCCCATGTACCTCCATATGGCATGAGGCTTCTGGTCCTGTATCAGCCTAAACACTAAGTTATGAAGATGCATGCGTATTCTGCTGGGCTTTTTCGCTGCCTTTCTCCATAAGTCTCTTCTCTTTCTTTCTAGGCTTGGCATAACCCTGGCAAAAAGGGCGCTGCCACCATACCAGGCAACGGCCACCTTTTCTATCTCTTCGCCTTGCTTAGCCAAATACTTTATAGAGTTGACAGGGAATCCAACATCATTCTTCCTTTTTGTAAACCTTTCTTCGTTTATTGCTGCTATTATGTTGCCATTGTTTACAAGCGCAGCGCCAGCGTCATGCGCATCATGAATTCCTAAAATTGCCATGGTATCTATTCCTCATTATTGTTTCATAAATGCTATGCTTGCATAGGCCACTACAGAGCTATAATCATTTGTCATATTTCCAGAGTTGCCATACTTCAGCAAAACTCCTTTATCAGCTCCCTTTGCCTTTGCAAAAAATGCTGCTGCTGAGATTGCCCCATAGCCGCAGGCAGTGTCATCTGCTTCAGCAAGAAGCCTGTTGAATAAGCCGACATCAAGCTTCTCGAGAGCCTTTATAGCAGGCATGTCCTTGCTCTCTGCAACGCTCGCTGGCTCATAGTGGTCGAAGTCTGAGCTGGCAACCACTATAACCTCTCTACCAAGCTTTCCGCTAGCTTTTATCAGCGCTTCTGCAACTGCTTTGCTTGCCTCTTCGCTCTGATCCGCCATGCAAATAAAAAGTAAGCGGCAGTGACCTAGCAGGCGTTGAATAAACGGAACCTGCACCTCTACAGAATGCTCCTCTTTTATTTCTGAAGAGTCTGTTGAAAAGCGTGGCTCTTCCTTGCACAGCTCCTTAGCAAGCTCTACATCGTTTTTAGCAATTCCTAAAGGAGTCTCCCAATCTTCAAGCGACACATTGGCAAAATCTCCTAGCCCCATATGGTTTGGACCTATTACTGCAATAGTGTCTATTTTTCTCTTTTTAGCAGCCTCAGAAAGGGCATAGTAGGTGTATGCGGCGACATAGCCTGAATACACATAGCCTGCGTGAGGCGCAACAAATGCGAGAGCTTTTGAAAAGTCAAGCCTTTCCAAACCCTTTTTGTCAACGCTGCTTAGCAGAAAGTCGATAGTCTTTTCAAGCTCGGTTCTTGTGCCGGGATAGAAAGCACCTGCGACCGCAGGCTTCCTAGTCATACAATCTTTCTCGAAAACTCTACCCTCTTTATCTCAAACTTCGAAATCGGGGCAATTTTGTTGAGTATTTCGATGGCCTCTTTCCTTATCTCCCCGTTAAGCAAGCCCTTTATTATCTCATCCTTTGTGTGTTTTGCGAAATGCTCTTTTAGAAGGTTGCTAACTGCTAATCTTATTGCATGGGTCTTGGAATACGGTACTTTGTTTCTTGTGGTAATGAGGAGCTTAACCACTACGTCGGAGCCGTCCTTGGACTTTAGCTTGTCATAAGTATAAACAGCATCGGAATGCCTTTTTACAAGCGATCTCAAATAGCTGAACTGGCTTTCAAGATATGCCACCTCTGTATCCGCCTTGCCGTTTGCTGCATTTATAATCCTAAGGCCTGTAGTGTAGAAAGAATGCGAAGGATCATGTGTTACCCAAGCAAGACTCACCTTCATTATTCTCCCTGTTACTGCCTTCTCATCTGCTGCTGGCACACTGCCTATGACTTCGCTGCCCAGCACAGCTGGCGTTTGCACATCAAACCATTGCTTGGATTTCCATTTTTCAAGTCCTTTTTGCGTGGTCATCTAAAAACCTTAGCCTCCCTTAATCAGCAACGCTGCCTGCTGCGGATCATAAGCCCAATCTTTTGGCAACTTACCTACTCGCTTGTAATACTTTGTTAGCCTCCAAATCTTTGACTCTACCCTGCTAAGCCTAACTTTGTTATGCACATCTTTGTGGTTCTTTGCCAAATGGTCTCTCATGTTGACTGCCTTCTTTACCAAATCCAGCAGGTCCGGAGGCAAAGACCTCTTCAAGCCTTTGCTCTCAAGGAATTCATTGAGCCTCATTCCTATTATAGGCTTAACATATTTTACTCCGTGCTTGTCTTTGAGCACCTGTCCTATTTGTGCAGGGGAAAAGCCCTGCTTGAAATACTTTACAATAAGATCTTCTACTTCAGCCTTCCTGCTGGTGTCTGCCTTTAGCTCTTCAGCCGGAGGCTTTCTCGATTTCGATCTGCCGTGCTTTCTCGTATGCATTCTTGCCATTTAACTCACTTTAACATTTTTCCAGTTGCAAGCAATAAACACTTAATCAGTGCCAAACAACTATAAATATGTTATGCTTGCTTGGATTTATCAATTTTCTATTTAGTTTAGAATCTTAATCCTTATATTTGTTTCAGGTATCTGCAACTCGCCAGCACCATGCTTTATCTCGCCTATGTTCATTGCATTTTCTATGTCTGCGAAGGCGGACTCGTCAATGCCTTCTATCACTACCTGTTTGATTGGCGCATTTAATGCAAGTTTGTTCATATGCTTCCACTGCCTTATGTATGAAATTACTGCATAGGCTTTTGCGCCTACCTCTGCTGCCTTTGCATCTACCGTTTTTTCTATTTCGCTTTCTTCTGGCCAGTTTAGAAGGTGCACAGATTCAGAGCCGAGCTTGTCTTTGTATATTCTCAGATAAATCGCCTCTGTTATAAAAGGTAGGAATGGTGCAAAGAGCTTCAGCAAGTTTAAGAATATGGTGTTTATCGTTTTGCTCACAGAGACTTCTTTGCCATATACCCTCTTCTTCACAAACTCAACGTATTCATTCGCAAAGCGCCAGAAATAGGCCTCTATTTCATTCCTCGCTTTGAAATAGTCAAAATCTTCGAAATATGCAACAGAATCCTTTATCACCTTTGCAAGTTCTTGCAGGAAATAGTGATCTATGGGTGTTAGGTCTTTTTCTATCCCAACGCCCTGCTTATCTGTGCCTGTAAGCGTTATGAATCTGCCTATATTCCACAGCTTGTTCACAAGTCTTGCGCCTGCCACTATCTCCTTTTCCTGGAACGAGTTATCCTCGCCTAGCGATGAAGAGCTTGCCCAGTACCTTACTGGATCTGCACCGTATTTCTCAATATATACTTTTGGATCTACCACATTGCCCCACGACTTGTGCATCGGCCTGCCGTGAGGGTCGAGCCCTTGGCCTGAGATCATCAAATGCTGCCAAGGTATGCTGTTTGTGTGGAGTAGCGACTTTACTATAGTGGTGAAATCCCAGAATGAAATTATCTCATAGGCATTGGATCTCATGCTCATTGGGTAAACCATCGCATACTTGTTGTCAAGCCCCCACCTTGCGTTTATAAGCGGGGTTAAAGACGAAGTCGCCCAAGTGTCCATGACGTCTGTCTCGGGAACGAACTCGTCTGAGCCGCATTCACACTTTTCCTTGGGCTTGTCGACAAAAGGATTTACTGGCAAGTCCTCCTCCTTAGCTATTTTTGGCTTGCCACATTTCTTGCAGTACCAAACAGGGAAATACACTCCAAAATATCTCTGCCTGGATATGCACCAGTCCCATTTTAGCCCATTTACCCAGTTCTCATACCTCACGCGCATGTATTCCGGGTGCCACTGGATCTTTCTTCCCTGTTCCAGAAGCTTTTCCTTAAGATCCAGATAGGTTATGTACCATTGTTCCTTCATGAGGTATTCAATCTCTGTTCCGCACCTCTCGTGCACATTTACCGAATGCTCTATCTCCTCCTCCTTTACAACCAGCCCTGCCTTCTTCAGGTCTTCTACAATTTTTTCTCTCGCCTCTTTTATGCTTAGCCCTTTATAAGGTTCAGTATTCAACCTGCCTTTGTCGTCTATTACTATTCTGAGGTCCAGGTTGTATGCTTTGTAAAGCGCTATATCATTCTGGTCTCCGAACGTGCAGCACATCTCTGCTCCAGTACCAAATTCTGGATTTATGCTGTCGTCAGCATAGACCTTTACTTCATAGTTGAACAGGGGCACCTTTATGCTCTTCCCCACGAAGCCCTTGTAGCGCTCGTCCTTCGGGTTCACGAATAGGCCTACGCACGCAGGAAGAAGTTCAGGCCTTGTGGTTGCAATAGTGAGGTCTCCGAATTTTATGTATACGAGCTTGCTTTTTAGCACCTTGTCCTCAAGCTCCATTTGCGAAACAACTGTCTTGCACTTCGGGCAGTAAAGGACAGGGGAATTCTTCCTCACAATCCTTCCCATCTTGTAGAGCTCTATGAATGATTTTTGCGAAATTTTCTGCACATCCTTGCTTATGGTCTCATAGGTCAGGCTCCAATCTATGGAAAGGCCAAGCCTCTTGAAAAGGCTTATGTACTGCTCGTTGTACTCTCTGACATCATGCATTACCAGCTCCACGAACTTGTCCCTTTCCAGGTCCTCTGCTACGATGCCATGCTTTTTCTCTATAAGCAGCTCTGTTGGCAGACCGTTGTTATCAAGGCCAAACGGATAAAACACGTTGAAGCCACGCATACGCTTGTACCTTGCTATGAACTCTGCCTGCGAGTAAGAGAACACATGCCCCATGTGTATGTCTCCAGATACCGTAGGCGGAGGCGTATCTATGGAGAACACAGGCTTGCTGCTTTGTTCGTCAAACTTGTAGATTTTATGCTCTTCCCAATAGGCCAGTATCTTGGGCTCCTCTATGCTTGCGTCATATTTGTCTTCCATACTTACTCCTTTTCTTTTTAGCTTGAATAACTTAAAAATCCCTTCTTTTCTTCTTTCTGAAAGTTGGGTATGCTTGCTAGTAGAGCCTATACATAGACCTGAGGTCAAAGGCCAAGGCGGTTTTGTGCATCTAGGCCTAACGCATACCCCTTTCCATTTACTCAATTGGCAGTGCCCCACAGGGCCAAAACAAAACAGAAACATTTAAATATCTTTTTGCAGCATGTTTTAAATGCCTTATTTTAGAAAGCTTTAAAAAGTTTTCTCATGCTTGGTGAGACGATGGCTAAGAATGCGAAATCGAAGAAGGAGGCCGAGAGCAAGGAGGCAGAGGCAAAAAACGAGGAGCTTCAGGAAACGCCCAGTGAGCATGCAGAGCACTCTCATGAGCTAGGTAGTGTTACAGAGCCTTCGCCTGCGGGCGAAAAGCCTAGAGTCTGCCCTAGCTGCGGCAGCACAGACATAGTCTACGATGCAGTACGCGGCGAATATGTATGCAATAACTGTGGCCTTGTGATAGAGGCAAATGTTGTTGATACAGGGCCAGAATGGCGTGCCTTCGACGCAGACCAGAGGAACGAGCGCGCAAGGACAGGTGCGCCTATAAAGTACATGAAGTCCAACAAAGGGCTCGTAACAGAGATAGACATGTACAACAAGGACATCCGCGGCGCCAAACTGCCTTCGAAGCGCCAGGCGCAGCTTTACAGGATAAGGAAGTGGCACAAGCGCGCAAGCATAGCAAGCTCTAGCGAAAGGAACTACTTGGTGGCATTGCCTGAACTTAGCAGGGTAGGCAGCTACCTTGGCTTGCCTGAGAACATAAGGGAAAGTGCAGCACTTCTCTACAGGAAGTGCGTGAAGAACAACCTGATAAGGGGCAGGCCTATAGAGACTGTGGTCAACGCAGCCCTCTACACCGTTTGCAGACAAGCTGGCATGCCAAGAACCCTTGACGAGATATCGCAGATTTCGGGCGTGCCAAAGAAGGAGATAGGCAGGACCTACAGGATCATAGTGCACGAACTCGGGCTTAAGATACCTCTTACCAACCCTATAAGCTACGTGCCTAGGTATGTTGCAGCGCTCAAGCTAAGCAGCGAGGTGCAGGAAAAGGCAGAAAGCCTGCTAAGGCAGGCGATGAAGAAGGGCCTTGTCAGCGGAAGAAGCCCTACGGGCGTGTGCGCGGCTGCAGTATACATAGCCAGCGCGCTGGTTGGCGAGAGAAGGACGCAGAAGGAAGTGGCAGAGGTTGCAGGGGTAACAGAGGTAACAATAAGGAACCGCTACAGGGAGCTCAAGAAAGAGCTAAACATAGATGTCAACCTCTGAAGCGCGGTTAAATGCGCAGCCTGGTTTTAATTTTTCTTTTGCTTCCTTTCTTTCTTATTCTGTTTTTTGGCAAAGAAAGCCTAATCGGCTTAGCCAATAACACTCTTAACTCTACTTCGCGCCTTCAGGCAAACGCGACAATAGCAAAAGTCAAGGCCTATGTTGATATGCTAAACACAAGCGGCTACCTGGTTTTTTCTCCAAACCTCACACTAGCATACAAGTACCTCCAGATGGCTGAAAAGGCTGAAAATACGTCTCCGGAAAGCGCAATAGCGTATGCCCAGCTTGCATACAAAGAAGCTACACAGGCCTATGCTAAGCTTGACCAGTACCGGGCAGAGTCTGCAATAGTGATGCTCGCACTCACCGTAGCCTTCGCAGCAATCCTCTACCGCATAATGAAAAAACAAAAGACTGTAGGAAGGAAGCAGAGCAGAGGCCCAAGCCCACGCCAAAGGCAAAGATAAATTAACTTTTTCTGGCAAGTCTAAATTGGTATTATGGCAAACGATGCTGGCAGCGATATAAACACGCTCACCTACCTGCAGGCAGCATATACGCAAGAATACCAGGCGGTACTCGAGGCAATAACATCGCAGCTTGCAGCTACAGAGTCCATAGCAAAGAGCAGGGAGTTCCTTGAGCACCTCCCTGAGCTTTACGGCAAAAAGACATTCGCAGCAAATGGAGTCTTGCTTTATGACACCACAATAGACAAATCCGAAAAGGTCGCTGTTTATGTCGGTGCAGGATATTTTGTAGAGAAGGGAATAGACGAAGCAAAGTCTTTCCTAGATGCGCTTGCCAAGGAGAATGACGAAACACTTAGGCGGCTTTACGAGGAGAAGCAGCTTATAGAGAAAGAGCTTACAAAGATAGGCTACCAGATTGCCAAGTTGCAGAAGGGCTGAACCGGATGTTCGAAGGCATAAAGAACAAGCTTAGGGCTTTTGCAGAGGCTTTTGCAAAGAAGGAGGAGACTGAAGAGGAGGAAAAAGAGAAGGAAGAGCGGAAGCAGGGGCTTGAGCAGAAGGAGGAAAGCAAAGAAGAAAAGGCAGAGGAAGGAGAGCAGGAGCGGGAAGAGGCCGAGAGAAAGAAGGAAGGCAAGCAGGCTGCACAGAAAGAAAAAGAAAAGGAAAATAAGGAGAAAGAAGCAAGAGCAAAGGCAGACATTACTTTTAAAAGCAAAGTCAAGGGCGTATTGCTCGGCAAGGTGAAAGTAACTGAAGAGGATGTAGGGCCTTTCATAGATTCGCTGAAAATAGACCTCATAAAGTCCGATGTGGCTTATGACGTGGCTGAGAAGCTGGCCGAGAAGATAAAATCTAACATGCTTGGCAAAGAGATCGATGCAAAGAATGCGAAAGAGGCAATACAGGAAAGCATGAGGAAGGCAATGCTTGACATGCTGCCGAGCACAAGCATAGATTTTGTAGCCAAGGTGCTTGAGCTCCGCAAGAACGGAGTGGTGAAGATTCTTTTCCTTGGCCCAAATGGGGCCGGCAAGACCACCACAATAGCAAAGATCGCGCACATGCTAAAGCAGCACGGGCTTAACTGTGTAATTGCAGCAAGTGACACGTTCAGGGCTGCTGCGATAGAGCAGCTTGAGCACCACGCAAGAGCCTTAGGGGTGGAGTTGATAAAAGGAAAGTATGGTGCTGATCCTGCAAGCGTTGCTTTTGATGCAATTGCGCATGCAAATGCAAAAGGCTTTGACTGCGTGCTCATTGACACAGCGGGCAGGCAGGAAACAAACAAAAGCCTGCTTGAGGAGCTTAGGAAGATTGCCAGAGTTGCAAAGCCTGACTTCGTAGTGTTCGTTGGCGAAGCCATAACGGGCAACGCCCTTCTTCAGCAAATAAAGGAGTTCAATGAAGTGGTAAAGATTGACGGCATCATACTAACCAAGCTGGATTGCGATGCAAAAGGAGGCGGCTCGATTTCGGTGCTGAGCGAGGCAGGAATTCCTATTCTTTTCTTCGGCATAGGGGAGAAGCACACTGACCTAATGCCATATAGCAAGGAGTTTGTTGTAGACTCTGTGCTCGGCTCTTGACTAAAGCCTTGTTGTGGACTCGCCATTGCCAATGGCACTTGCGAATATATGCACAAGCCTCAGAAGGCTTGTTACGTAGCCTACAAGGCCATGCACGTCTTCCTTTGTCGGGCCTGTTGATAGGAAGTAGAAGCCTGAATCGCTGAACTTCTTAGCTTTTGTGTATATGCGCATTATTGCCTCTTTCTTTTCCTCTGCTCCTTTGGGCTTGGCAGCGTCTATCGCATTTAGAAGCTCTTGCACGTCAGGTTTCTTCCTAGTTACAGCTATGCATTCTATTCCCAAAGCCTTCTTTACTTCAAACAAGTCGATATAGTTAAGCCCGCCAAGCATCATGCTTTGAATCGCTACGAGCTTTATCTGCTTGCCAAACCTTGAAGAGCTGAGCCTGCTTATCAGCCTTTTTGTTGCGTCGTTGCCGTCGTGCTGTATAGTAAAGGAGATTGCGCCTTCTACCATGCCAAGCTTGCCAACTGCACCAATAACGAGAACATGCTTGTCTTTTGGCTTAAAGGAAGCGTCATCCAGGGCGAGTATCCTTATTCCGCTCTTCATGCTTATTTCTCCTTGGCTACAAGGCCTTGAAGCTCTTTGAGCTCCTTGCTAAGTTCCTCAATTGCCTTCTTGACAGCCTGCTTGGCATTCTTGTCCTTTACTACTAGCCTTGGCTTCCCTACTTGCGGATGGTCTAGCTCAACGCTGGCAAACTCAACGCCCATCTCAAAGAGCTTTGCCTTTATAAGTTCTGCAACGCTCCTGTCTATTCCATCAAACTCAATGGCAAATGTTTTCCCTTCATCCTGCGTTATTTTTACTTCCATTTAAACTCCTCGTTATATTTCATTATTTTTCATTATTAATTGAAATGCTGAATATTAAATAACTATTTGTGCCGAAATTTCAGCAAAAGCTTTCAAGATTCGAATTGAATTCGCTAAAGTATATAAATGTTTTTTATGCTAAAGATAAAGTTAACAAGGTGTAGTGATGGTTAGCATAAATGAGGTAAACGCCCAGCAGCTTGTCAAAGCGGTTGCAAAGAAGCTCCAGGAGCAGGCAATGCCAAAGCCGGCATATGTGGGGCTTGTCAAAAGCGGTGCAGGGAAAGAGCGAGTGCCTTTGCAAGACGACTTCTGGTATGTGCGATCTGCTGCAATTCTAAGGCAGCTTTACTTAAGGGGCCCTGTAGGCATTTCAAGGCTTAGGACCTATTTCGGCAACAGGAGAAGGCACTTGAGGATCTTCAAGCACCACCACTACAAGGCTGGCGGAAGCCTTATTACTGATTCGCTGAATGCGCTTGAGAAGCTTGGGTATGTGGTTAAAACAAAGAAGGGCAGAGCCATAACGCCAAAGGGCAGGTCCCTGCTTGACAAAACCGCAAATGAGCTTGTATCTGGCTGATCAAAATGGCAAATGCTGAAGAAGGCGCAGACGAGAACGAGAGGCTGCAGAAGATTCTCGCAAAGAGGTACAGGGAGCTGCAAATAGAGGAGCAGAAGAAGGCCGTTGCAAGGCAGCTGCTTGAGCCAGCAGCGTATGAGCGGCTTATGAACATAAGGGTTGCCAACTACGAGCTCTACAAGCAGCTTCTGGACTTGCTTGTCGCAATGGCTCAGAACAACAAGCTCGGCAGGAAGATAAGCGAGGAGGAATTTAAGCAGCTACTGGTTAGGCTAACAAGCAAGCCCGAGACCACTATTCATATTCAACACAAGTAGGTGCTATTATGAGCAAAAAGTCTTTGAAAAAGAAGCTTATGCTGGGTAAGAGGCTAAAGCAAAACAGAAGGATTCCAGTGCTTGCATTGCTGAGGACGCATAGGCGCATAGCGTTCAACAAGTTCCAGCGAGACTGGCGACACAGAAAGCTGAGATTGCACGTTGACTAGCAGGTGGTTGCTTGCAGTCTATGGTAGTCAATTTGGCTAGAAAGCTTAGGGTGCTGCACAAAGGAAACAGGAGAAAGAGGGCTAGCGAATACCTCAGGCAAGAGCTGGCAAGGTTTGCAAACCTCGACAAGCGCAGCATAAGGATATCTGGCGAAGTAAACAAGCTCTTGCTTAGGGGCAAGCTTTCAGACCTTAGGAAGCTTGAGATAAGCATAGAGCAGAAAGAAGGGAAGAATTTTGTAATGCTGAAAAAGCAGCAGCCTCCTGCTCCACAAGCTCAGCAGCAGGCAAAAACTCAGCAGGAGAATAAGGGCAAGGCAGAAGTCAAGGAAGGCGCAGAGGCGCAGTCAGGCTCGAAGAACGCCAAAGAAGCAGGCAAGGAAAAGAAACATCAGGCAGGGAACAAAGTCAATGCTGATGCTGCAGGCAGCGCCGGCGCCAAGCCCAACGCCAATGCTAAGCCTGAGAATGCTGGCAAAGCCAGAGCCAGCGCAAAGCTGGCAGGCCAAGGCGAAAAGCAGCCTGGTGGCAAGGAGGCAAGCGGCGTTGAAAGCAAGGTTTAATTAACTTTCTATATAATTAACTCTCTATATAAGTCTGTTATAAAACATAGTGGGATTATGGCAAAGTATGTCTTAATTTCGGATACTTCGCTAACGGCACCTTTTAGAAATTTCCCTCTTTTGCAGTTCCTGCCCAGTGCTCCAAATTCTGTGCCGCCTGCGATTTATTACTTTCTTAAGGGCAAGCCTTTCCCTGCCCTTCCAAACGGCGAAGCAAAATACGCCCCTTACGCTGTGAGAAAGCTAGAAGCCGCGTTGCTAAAGAGGTTCAAGAGGGAAGACGTTGTAGTGGCGCACCAGGACCATCTTGAGAGGTTCATAACCGACGATACTGAGGTTATAGGCGTGTCGACGATGGACCCCTTGGGCCTTGGTCCACTGACAATGTCATACAATGTGCTTCTTGGCCTGAAGGGCAAGCCTTGGGTGCAAGTAGAGTGGGAAACGCTGATAGAGCGCATAAACAGGGCGAGGAAGGGGAAGAAGGCGAAGCTGCTTGTTGGCGGCCCGGGTGTTTGGGATTTTACCGTAAGGCCCGAAGAGCTAGAGAATGAGGGCATAGATTACGCTTTCCAAGGAGAAGCAGACGACATTGCTCCGGATCTGTTTGAGCAAGTCGCAAGCGGCAACTTCGATTCCAACGAGTTCTTCAACGGCTACCTATTCATAGACGACAATTTCAGAAGGACTTTCATTCCGCACAGCAAGTTCCTGGTAAGGAAGCAAATCTACAGGACAGCGCCGCCGATAGAGGAGATACCCGAAATTGTAAGGCCCTCTATAATGGGCCTCACCGAAGTCATGCGGGGATGCGGCATAGGGTGCGACTTTTGTGAGGTCACTCTGAGGCCTTTAAGATATTATCCTGTTGAAAAGATAAGGAAGGAGATAGAGGTAAACGTTGCAGGAGGCATATCAAATGCATGGCTCCACAGCGATGAGATATTTGGCTACAAGCACCTCAACGCAAGGTTTGAGCCTAACGAAGACGCGCTTGTAGAGCTTTTCCAGACTGTGATGAGCATACCTGGCGTTACAAGAACCAATCCGACCCATGCAAGGATCTCAATACCAGCAGCATATCCCGAGCTTATAGAAAAGCTTTCAAAGATAATAAAAGCAGGGCCCGACAATTGGATAGGCGTTCAGGTTGGCGTGGAAACAGGAAGCGATAGGCTTGCAATGAGGCACATGCCAAACAAAACCCTGCCTCTAAAGATAGGCCCAGACGGCACGTGGAAGGAGATAGTATGGCAAGGCACTAGGAACTTCAACAAATACTGGTGGAGGCCTGCATTTACTGTGCAAGTTGGCCAGGCAGAGGAAACAGACGAGGACAACTGGGAAACTGTGGCTTTGATAAACCAGCTCAGCAACTCCTATGTTGACGGAAGGCCTTTTGAATTTACAGTAACGCCTATGCAGAACGTGCCAATGGGGCTCATAAAGAGCAGGGGCTTCACAAACTTGCAGCTTACCCAATCGCAGCTCGCCGTTTACTACGCCAGCTACAGGCACTTGGCAAAGATGGCGCTGAGGGACGCTAAGACAGAAAGCAAGAGGAACAACCCTATAGCAAGGCTCGGCGTGTTCAGCGTAATAACCTTTGGAGGGCTTCTGGTACTCAAGCTGATAGAGCGCTTTGCAAAGAAAAGCCATGTTGACATAGACAAGGCCAAGCGCTACGGGCTCTCTTCTGAAACGCAGAAAATAACAGAATACGCTGAGCTCAAGCAGCTCATATAACATTTGTCTTTCTTCCTTTTCTCTTTCTGTAGATTAGTATTAGTATAATGCTAATTTTTTTAGTAATGTTTAAATATCTGAAGAACATAAATTAAAACCATGCAGATCACAAAGAAGGAAAGGGAGTGCCTCGTCGCTGTGAAAGAGCTGAGCGCCGAATTTCCGGTCAGGCTGGTAGACCTTGCGAAAAGGCTTGTAGTAAAGCCTCCAACGGCATTAGGGCTTGTGAGGCGCCTTAAGGAGAAAGGGCTAGTAGTCGAAAACAGAGGAAGCGTCTTGCTTACAGAAAAGGGCGTGCAGGCATACAGAAACATTATGCTGGCGCACAGAACCTTGGAATATCTGCTTTCGAAGGCAGGCATATCTAAGGAGTGTGCGTGCAAAGAAGCAAGCAAGATAGATTACCTTGTTGAGCCCTCATATGCAAGGAGGCTTTGGGCTTATCTGGGCAAGCCTGCAAACTGCCCGCACGGCAAGCCCATAATAGTGAGGGCGTAGCATGAACCTGCTGTTTGTTGCAATAAATCTTTGGAATCCGCAGCATGTGACTTTTTGGCTAGCCCTGCTGCTCTCTTTCCTTCTGGGCCTTGTCCATGGAGCCACGCCAGATGAGCACACTTGGCCGATAACATTTTCCTATGCTGTGGGCAGCTACAGCACAAGAAAGGGCATGAAAGCTGGGCTCATCTTCTCAAGCGGTTTCACGCTTCAGCGTGCATTCCTGTCTGAGCTTGCATACTTTGCCTTAGTGGCGATTTTTACCACATCAGTTGCTTTCGGAATAACATATGTGGCAGTAGGAATTGCCATGGCAGCTGCAGGCTACTACCTTTCAAAACGCAGCAAGTACTTGCATTGGCATTACTTTGAGAAAATCCTGGGCCAGTGGCTTGGAGTACATGAGAAAGGCAGCAGGCAGCAACAACAGGAGTTCGAACACAAGCTTAACCCAATAACTTCCACAGACGCCAAGCCAGAGCTTCGCGAGGTGCCGCTTAGGCTTGCATTCATTCATGGCCTTATTGCCGGATTCGGCTTTGGTGCCTTTGCTCTAATACTAGTGACCGTCATGGTGCCTGCAATGCCAAATGCATGGCTTGCCTGGCTTCCTGGTGCGCTCTTCGGCTTGGGCACGATGGTAATGCAGATAATCTTCGGTGCGTTCTTCGGCACATTACTGACAAAGACAAAGAAGCTTACTCAAGAAGGCGTGGCGTTTGTCTCCAAATACATCAGCAGAAGCGTACTTTTCTACGGTGGCATAGCGTTCGTTGTTGCTGGGTTGCTTGTTCTTGCATATCCAAACATACTCAACTTTAGCATACAAACGGGCATAAAGATCCACAACCTAGACAGCCTTGACATTGGCTTCTTCCTAGTAATCTTTGTTGTGGTAGTTATAGGAATAGCAGGCTATGTTCGCGGCATAAAGCTTGCTGAGAAGCTGGGTTATGTCGCCAAGCCGCCCCAATTCAAAGAAGTAAAAGGTTGACTTGCTAAAGCCTCTGTGACTAGCGCTATCGGTTTGTTCACTTGGAATCCTGCCCCTTGACAAGCGGGAACGGTATAACCTCCTTTATCGACGGATTGTCGGTCAAGACCATTGTTATTCTTTCTATTGCAATGCCCATGCCTGCTGTTGGCGGCATGCCATACTCCATGGCTGCCAGGAAGTCGCGGTCGCTTGGCGGTGCTTCTTCGTCGCCTTTTTTGCGCTCAATTTCCTGCTCCTCGAACCTCTTTCTCTGCTCTATAGGATCGTTAAGCTCAGAATAGCAATTGCCTACCTCTATACCACCCATGTAGAACTCGAACCTCTCTGTTAGCTTAGGGTTTCCTCTCTTTACCCTTGTCAGAGGGCTCATGTATACTGGGTAGTCTATGACAAACGAAGGCTGAATCAGTTTCGGCTTTATGTATTTGTCTAGGAGCCCGTCAGCCACGTGCGACGCGTTCAATATTGATGTGCTCAGGTTTTCCTGCTTTGCCACTACCTTCGCCTTTTCATCGTCAAGATCAGCAACGTCTATGCCTGTTTGCTTCTTTATCTCATCAACCCAATAAATCTTTTGGAAAGGTTTGCCGAAATCCAGTTTTTGGCCTTGGTATGTTATCGTTTCGGTGTTGAATATGTGCTTTACCATCCCCCTAAATAGCTCCTCGGTTAGCTTCATAAAGTCTTCGTAGTCTTTGTATGCTTGATAAAACTCTACTTGCGTAAATTCTGGGTTGTGCGTCGAGTCGATATCTTCATTCCTGAAGTCTTTAGATACCTCATACACAGCTTCATATCCACCGATTATGAGTCTTTTAAGATAAAGCTCATCAGCAATTCTCAAGTACATCTTCTGGTTCAAGGCGTTTAGGTGGGTAACAAAAGGCTTTGCAAAAGCACCGCCATAAGTCGGCTGGAGAACAGGCGTTTCAAACTCTACAAAGCCGCGAGAGTCAAGAAAAGACCTGATGTAGGTTAGGATCTTCGCCCTTGTTTTGAATATCTCCCTAACCTTTAAGTTAGCGATAAGGTCTAGTGTCCTGTTTCTATATCGCTCTTCCACATCTGTAAGGCCGTGAAATTTCTCTGGAAGCGATCTGAGGTTCTTTGCGAGTATTGTGGCTTCTTTGCAGCTCACGCTTATTTCCCCTGCATTGCTTTTTGTCACGATTCCTCTAACGCCTATTATGTCCCCTCTGCTTATTGAATTAATGATTTCTCTCATTTTCTCTGTAAGGTTGCCTCTAAGTATCATTATCTGTATGTCCCCCTTCTCATCTCGCAAATCAAAGAAGCGGACACCGCCCAAGCTTCTTATTTGCATAATCCTTCCTGCAACCGAAACCTCCTTCCCTTCGAGCTTTTCATAATTGGCTTTTATGTCAACGCTATCATGGGTTTTGTCATACCGATAAGGAAAATTGCCCATTTCAGCCAAATTCAAATCATTCGCAACGTTCATGACTCTTTTATACGATTGCAACCTTTTTAAATAAGCAAGATTAAAGGTTGAAATCTCTCGAAATAGTGTATGCTAATACCATATTACTGTCTGGGCCTTCTGCCAGCCACTCATAATTTATAAGCAATTTCCACAATCATCTTTATTAATTGATTTTGCAATAAAATTTCGTGAGCCTGTGAAGGAAAGGAACTTGGCATTGATAGTAATGGACACAATGCGCCTTGACGAGTTCAACAGACTGGAGCAGAGGCGCAAATTGTTCTCTTCTCTTGGCTACGTCGCCTTTGTTGACAGTTGCATAGCGCCTTCCCCTTGGACCCTGCCTTCACATGCTTCAATTTTTACCGGCCTGTACCCAAGCGAGCACGGTGCTCACGAAACAAAGCGCATAAAAGCCTTGGACATTGATCGCATAAGGCTTAAAATGCCAACATTTGTTTCAGAGCTAAACGCACTCGGCTACAACACCTATGCCATTTCAGCAAACCCCTACGTAACCCCAATCTATGGCTTTTCCGGCTTTTCCCGTTTCTACGAGGAATCTTATTTCACAGATATTTTCGGAAGCGTAGTTGAGGTGTCAGACAGGCTTAAGCCACTTGTAGCAAAGTACAGGAACCTGTATGGCACAAATCTTCTCAAGATCTCGCTGGCAGTGCTCAATAAGGAGCCGGACCTTTTCCTTGAGCTTCTTGCAAGTGCTTCACTAAGAACGCCTATAGCGGCATTGAAAAAGATAAAAGCCAAGGTTTTTGAAGGCTGGCCTATAGAGAAAGGGGGCTTCAGAATAGTAAAGAAGATAAAGCAGGAGTCGCTGAAGGAGCCGTATTTCCTTTTTGTGAACTTGATGGAAGCCCACGAGCCTTATGTGGAGAAGAAGGGAATGGACTTGAACTGGGCCACTCCTTTCCTAAAGAAAGGGCCTGACCAGAAGGTCATAACTCTTTGGAAGAGGCTCTATGCCAAAGCTGCATCAAAGGCCTACGTCTATGCTGCAGAGATTGCAAAAACACTTCTCAAAACGTCTGACAACGAGACAATGGTAATAGTGACAAGCGACCACGGCCAAGCTTTTGGCGAGCACGGGTTCGTAGGCCACGGAACTGTGCTTTACGACGAAGTGGTAAGGGTGCCGCTCGCATTGCTCAGCAATGAGAAGCTGCACAAGACAGGGTCTGGCTACTGCTCGTTAGTAAACCTAAAGGAGTTTGTAATGGCCTATGCGGCAGGCGAAGAGCCAACACCGAAGCTTTACTCAAAGGCGGTATACGCCCAAAGCTTTGGGGTCCCTGCTAATATACCCATTACTCCTGCAATAGACGTAAAGAAATTGAGGAAGTTTGACAGAAAGTCTGTGAGAAAGTTTGCCTGAGTGGAAGAGTCAGGCATAGCCCTCCTTGGTTGGGTTTTTACTAAAGTGCCACTTATCTCCATCGGTTGCGTATGGCGTTTTCTTATTCTCTAAAGAAAACTAGCATAATCTTTTGGAGGCGTTTGCGTGCCAGTATAAATCTCATCAAACTGCTATTTCGCAAGAAATTATTTACTAAGTGAATTATCCTTCTCAAAGTGTTATGCAGATTGCGTCATTGCCGCTATTGCCTTTTCAGCAGCCATTTCCATAGAGGAACAAAGGCTATTCTGCTTTCTTTGATTTTTTCTCTGCCTTCGTAATCCAATGTTATTACCAAAAGGTCATCGCACTTCAGCTCTTTGCTGGCCTCGATTAGATTTTCAATTTCCCTGCTCTTTATTTCTTCCCTAGATGCCGCTCGCGTTACCTGAATAAGCTGCGACACTCTGTTGCCTGCCTTTATCACAAAATCCACCTTTCGCTGTGAGCGGCCTTTCCAGTAATATATTTCAAATCCGTCTTGCGAGGCCCTCCGCTTAAGCTCTATCGCCACGCTTGTTTCCATAAGCCTGGAAAGAAGGTTATCTGTGTTGAAGCCCAGCATGCTTACTAGGCCAGTGTCTATTGCGTAGGCTTTCTTTGGCGCGATGGCAACCTCCTTCAGCTTGTAAGAGAACTTTTCTATGACAAATATAAGATATGCTTCCTGCAAATATTTGACCCAGTTTGTCACAGTAATGAGGTTCTTCATTTGCAGTGTTCTTCGCAAAGAAGAATATGTGAACTCCTGCGAGGAATTGCTTACCAAGAATCTTGCAAGCTGCCTAAGTGCTTCAACCTGCTTTATCCTGTGCCTCTGTATTATGTCCTTTGTGATTATGTCGCTGTATATGCTTTCCAATGCTGCCCTGCCGTATTTGAAGAATTCAGGGAACCCGCCATTTTGCAGGTAGTCGAGCAAAAGCCTGTTTACTGTTGCTCTTTCCTGAGTTGTCAAGACATCGCTTATCTCAACATTCTTGTATCTTAGAAATTCTGAAAAGCTGAACGGAAAGAGCGTCGCGTCTATGTGCCTGCCTGTAAGCCTTGTCGCAAGTTCGCCGCTAAGCAGCTTCGAATTGGATCCTGTAACGATAACGCGCTTTGTTTCCCTTAGCCTGCTTACAAAAAGCTCCCAGCCTTCTACATTCTGTACCTCATCGAGTATTATGTTGTCAAGATCGCTTCCATAAAGCTCGTAGAATGCAAGCAATACTGTGTTGAGGTCTTCAGCGCTCATATTCAGCAACCTTTCATCATCGAAGTTTATGTAGCCGTGCTTTAGCCCATTGAAAAGTTGCATTGCCAAGGTAGACTTGCCGCAGTGCCTCACGCCAAGAATGAAAAGAGCGATGTTTGAGGAAAGGTACCTGCGCAGGTCAAGATCCCTTGTTATTATGTGCTCGTTGCTAAGCTTCTGCCTTATCATGTCTTCCTGCTCTTTGATAATTACCTTAAGTGCTTCTTTGTCCATTTATTCGCCTCTTGATAGCATAAATTGCTTGCCGAAGGTAAGCGGGTATATATGCTTTGCCTTTGCAGGTATTTTACAGTTTACTATATAATTAAGCATAAAATTTATATACTTAACTATATAACTTAAACATATATTCCTGCTCACATATTAAATTACTTACTTTATTGCACTAATTTTGAAAATTAGTTCACTGAAGGGAACAAATAACCCTACCATGATCCACTATATAACTTTGACTACGTATCTAACGCTTTCTCAATCATCTCAAGATCAAAAAGCAGCACATGCCCCTCTGAAGAGCACTTCCTCCAAATCAATTAACATTTATAAAGTATTTAATATTATTAAATAGTATAAGATTCTAAAAGAATTATGCCTCGTTAAGAACATAGTAGGCTCCGCGCGTCTTGCCTACCCGTTTTATCAAGCCTGCATTCAGCAAGATGTTCAAGTCAGCGATTGCTGTTGGTATAGAGACCTTGTTCAGCCTTGCATACTCTTTTGTTGTTATTTTGCCTTTGCTTCTTATTTCCTCTATTCCGCGCTTTTGCCTTTCGTTTAACAGATCAAGGCTGAACCTCCTTCCAAGCTTATTGTACAAAGTTAGGACAAAAAAAGAGCCTACAACGCTGAATTCAGGCAGAGGCATTCCTGCCTCACTCATGAGCCTTTTTATCATAGGTATGCCCGTAGCCATGCCTTCCATGTAGCCCATGTCGCGCATTAGCTGGTATATGAGCGGGTTCCTCTTTATGGATATGCCAGCATCAATATGGCTTATATCTATGCCTTCTGGCGGCTTGCCAGGATTTATAAATTCTATTCTGTTGCTGAAAATGCGTATCTGCACGGAGTCTGCGCTAAAGTAGTCCCTGTGTGCAACCGCATTGACTATGGCTTCCCTTATCGCCCTCTCAGGGTACTCAGGCAGCTCTATTCGCTGCAGACCCTTGACTTCGTACATTGTCCTTGTGTTCTTTTTGATAAATTTCATGGCTTCCTCTACATTTTCAGGTATTGTTGCGCGAAGGTCTGTTTTGTCAAGGATCTCGCTCGAGGCGTCGCTGCCTGAAAAGCTTGCAAGCCTTATCTCGTTTTGCTTGAAGAACCTGAATGGATCCTTGCCGAAGAAAAGTATTGCTGCATTTGTCAACTGGAGCTTGTTCTGGCGCATGCGCGCAACACCCAGATTCAGAAGCGCGTTCTCTACGCTTGCCAACTCACTCTGCTCTACGGACCTCTTTTTAATGAACTCTTCTATCTTCGTTCTGTCAATGTCGTCTATTGTTGCGTTTTCGCAGATTTGCCCGTCAAAGTAGAGCATGCCTTTATTTGCAAGAAATTCCCTAAGCTGTCCTCCTTCTAGCTTGTTGGTTACGCTGCCATGCCTATAGTACACGATGCCCTTGTAGGTGCAGATGCCCTCCTGCTTACTTATTCTTACTACCAAAATGTTCTTGCCTTCTTCTACTCTTCTTTCTATGCTGTGCATCGGTACCGGACTTACCGCCTGTATGCTGTTTTCTATTTTTTGCTGCACAGCATCCAATTCTTCTTCGTTTAGACCCACTATGCTGCCATCTTTCTTTACGCCAATTATTATTTCTCCTCCTTCTGTATTTGCAAAGGCGCACACTATCTCAGAGAGGTCTCCTCCCGCATTTTCCTTCAGCTCTCGAAAGTCGTCTTCGACGTACATGCAACAATTTTTAATTTATTAATTATTGAATAATATTAAATATTATAAGATATAATAAGATATTAAAAGATTTGCCTTATACCTTATACGGCGTTGGCCAACAATTCAATTAAATAAGCAACAATATGTGCTCTGTTGAATAATTAAGTGTGTGGGCAGTTATACCTTTTACCCTCGCAAATTGCAGTTATGCATTTACTGAATGCCCAGTGCTTTCTCAATCATCTCAAGGTCAAAAGAAGCACATGCTCCTTCTCAGCAATGCCCCTCATTTCCTCAGTGAAGCCGCTTTGCTATTAATATGCAGCTATGCGTTCCTAAATGCATCAAGCACTTCTCCTTTTATCTTGTCAAAATCAAGCGACTCAAAATTTCCAACAAGACTCTTTAAATCGGCCCAATACTGCCTCAATTCTTCAACCTTCTTTTCGAAAGAAGTAAATGAGTATCTCTCTTCTATTTTGTAGCTTTTGAATTTCTCATGGATAAGGCTAACACTAATTTTTGACTTCAAGATGACAGCAAGAATGTAAAGGTCGTATAGGTCCCTGCCTTTGTGCCTTGTATATATTGCCCTTACCTTCTCTGCCAGTATCTCCTCCCTTTTCATAACCTTTATCTTTGCTACATAATAATCGTTTGCGAGCTCATTGATATCAGGATCTAGAAGCGTTTTTTCCATGCTGCAGTCTATGT
>JBMFIM010000011.1:0-29365 GCA_049976305.1 Candidatus Micrarchaeia archaeon
CACCGTATGGAATGGTTATGTTGCTGCCTATCTACATAGATGGCGATTTGGAAAAGGCAAAAGAAGAACTGCTGCAGAAGGTAAAAGGAATAAAAATAAGAGCATCTATAGTTACCCACATACTTATAGGAGACTTAGGAACAAGGAAATTTGATATGCAAAAATCTAAACCATATGAAATTTTACAAGAACTAACCAAACAAGATGATAAACTAGAGAGATAAAATTTATTTTAACTCAAGGTTCAGCTTCCCCCTCCTGTTCCGCCTTCCATCCTAAGCACCTGTATACCCCTAAAACGTTTGTATTTATAAGGCTTTCGTGCAGGTACGGGAAATACTGGAAATACAGTCTAGACAGACGCAACTCTGAAGTATTCCTGTTACAGAACCAAGAAAAGCAGTAGCAGCACCTGAGAGAACAGGCAGCGAAAAACATCTATTTTTATTTGGCGTCGTTGATCGATCGAATATTACAGCAGGCCCTATGTCAAGGGCTCAGAAAAGTTAAAATAAGTTCTTTGAGCAATAAAGGCTAGGAGCAGATCAAGGGGAGTTTTTGGAGGTTTCTAATGTTCCTTGGGTTGAAAAGTACAGGCCAAAGAAGCTTAGCGAGATTATTGGACAAGACGCAATAGTAGAAAGGCTTCAGGCGTTCGTAAAGACTAAGAACTTTCCCAACATGATATTCGCTGGCCCAGCTGGCGTCGGCAAAACAACAGCGGCAATAGCCTTTGCAAATGAGCTATATGGCGAAGACATGCCAGCGTATTTCCTAGAAACCAATGCCAGCGATGCTAGGGGAATTGATGTAATAAGGGGCAGGATAAAGGATTTTGCGAAGACAATGCCATTAGTTGGAGGGCTTGTAAAGATTGCTTTCCTTGACGAGGCCGATGCCCTCACTCCAGAAGCCCAGCACGCGCTGAGGCGAACAATGGAGAAATACTCAGAGACAACGCGCTTCATATTCAGCGCCAACTATGCAAGCAAGATCATAGAGCCTATACAAAGCAGATGCGTAGTGCTGAGGTTCAAAGCCCTTAACGAAGAGCAAATGAGGGAGTACATAAGGAGGATCGAGAAAGGAGAAGGCCTGGAAATAGACGACAAGGCGATAGAAGCCCTTATCTATGTGGGCGAAGGGGACTTGAGAAAGCTTACGAACATACTCCAGAGCGCGGCTGTGATAAGCAAGCGGATAACTGAGAAGGAAATATATGACATAGCCTCTCGTGCGCGGCCCAAGGAAATAGAGAGCATGCTGCATTACGCCCTTACTGGCGATTTCTTAAAGGCGAGAAACGAGCTTGACACCTTGATGCTCGTCCACGGAATGAGCGGCGAAGATATTCTTCTTCAAGCCTATAGGGAAGCCCTCAACATGCAAGTGAGCGAAGAGGAGAAGATAAGGCTGATAAAGGAAATTGGCGATTGCAACTACAGGATTGTAGAGGGTGCAAACGAGAGAATACAGCTAGAAGCCATGCTGGCAAGCATAGCAATGCCAAGAAGGTTCAAAGCCTAGCAAAGGTAATGTAGCCAGTATGCCATAGCCCTTTGTTTGTTGGCCTTGTGCCTTCCTTCCTTACAAGCATGTCTCTTACTATCACCTCAACGGTGTAGATGTCGGTGAAGCCAAGCTTCTGCAGCTTCTCTACATACTTCTTTACCTGCTCCACGTTTGGCAAATAGCTTACCACTGTGCCGCCTTTCTTGAGCGCTTTCTTCACATTCTTTAGCGCCTTCTCTGGGTTTGGCATGTCGAGCGTAACCAAATCAACTTCTTTCTCTTCTATTTTCTTGAACACATCCCCTTTCTTAAGCACAAGGTTGTCAAGCCCAAGCATCTCTTTGTTCTTTTTTGCTATTTCCAAGAAGTCGTCCCTTACATCGTAGCTCGTTACCTGCTTGCAGATTCTTGCCAAAGCAACCGCAAGCCAGCCGCTGCCGGTGCCTGCATCAACGCACGCGCTGTTCTTGTCTATGTCTGAATAAGCAATTATAATGCCGATGTCCTTTGGCAAGATAACCTGCGGGCCCCTCCTCAACTTTCTGAAAACCTTTGGATAGATGAACACTTCTTCACCCTAAGCATCATATTCCTAGCATCTTTTTGAAGCGCAAAGCGTCTTCAAACATGTATGTGTTGTTGAACATTACATACACATCTCCCTTCTTGCTTATATCGATTGCTGTCTTCTTTACCTTCTCCAGCTCCTCGTCTGAAAAGCGGTATGAGTACATCATTCCTTTCCCGAAGCCGTGAAGCCTGAAGTAATATGTCTTTTGCTCAAATGGAACAACCAGCCTTAGAGGGTCTGTGACTATGCCTGCTCCAATTCCTTTCAGCTTCTGCACATTTGCCTCTTCGAGCCACGTGCCGCGCGGCTCCCAGAAAACAGAAAAGCCCTCTATTTTTGCAAAGAAATCCTTTACAAGCTTGTAATTTGATTGGGAATAGCCGAAGCTTGGCGGGGTTTGAAATAGAAGCTTGCTTGCTTTCATCGCTTTTGCAACTTGTATGAATTTTTCAAGGTCTGCAGTGTCAAAGTTGTTGTGCGTTATGCTCTTCGGTGCCTTCGGAATAAACTCGAAGCCCTTGCTTACTGCCTTTGCCTCCTCGTGCCACTTTATCGCAGTCTCGACCTTTGGCAGCTTGTAGAATGTAGAGTCTACCTCAAGAGTGTCGAAAATCGACGCATAGGCCTGAAGCCTTGATGCATACTTCTCCTTCCATTCTCTTATGAAGTTCGAGGGCGAGAAGTAAGACCAGCCGCATGTGCCTACTCTTATCATGCTTGACCCTTTGCCTTTTCCTTCTTTTTCTTCTTCCAACCTGCCTTGCTAGGGCAATTTGGATCAAGGTCCATAGTAAACACCTTGCCTCTCATGAACACCTTCACTATTGGCGTGTGGCAGATCTCGCACACTTTGCCTGTTGGCACTATCGTTGCGTTTGCAGGCAGGGGATAGCTTGTCTTGCAATTGGGCCAGTTGCTGCAAATTGCATAGTTCTTTCCGCTTTTTGAATGCCTCAGCAGCAAATCCCCGCCACAGTGGGGGCACTTTCCAAGCACCACCGGCTTTTCGCTTTCGGTAACGCCACCCAGCAAAGCTGTGCCTATTTCCTTCTCGTGGATGCTGAACTTGCTCAGCGCTCTTGTTATTATCTCTTTTCCCTCTTCTATTACCTGCTCCCTCGTAGTTCTGCCGTGTACGAGGCCGTCCATATCCTCTTCCAATTTTCTTGTAAGGTTCTCGTCCACGATCTCAGGGGCGTACATGCTTAGAGCTTTGTACACAGTTCTTCCTAGCGGAGTTACTTGCATGCGCGAGCCTTTTACATAGCCCCTTCTGAACAATGTGTCAACAATCTCAGCCCTTGTCGCTTTTGTGCCAAGGTTTTTGCTTTCGAGCACCTGTATAAGCATGGCCTTTGTGTAGCGTTCAGGCGGCTTTGTGGTGTCTTTCTTTTCGAACACCTTGTCTATCTTTACAGCCTCGCCCTGTTTGAAATCAGGCATTGTTGACTCTTTTACGCTATAGAAGCGATAGTAAGAAAGCCAGCCTGGGTCGACAACCCTATTGCCCTCAGCGACGTATGCCTCATCTTCTATCTTCAGCATTACAGTCTTCTTTTCAACCGTCGCTGGCTCTGCAAATACGGAAAGAAATCTTCTTACTATCAAGTCGTATAGCTTCTCTTCTTCTTTGCTCAGCTTGCTCGGCATTTCTCCTGTAGGAAAGATTGCCGGGTGCGCCTCATCTTCTTTTTTGCCCTCTACAGGCACAAATCTGTGCTTGCTTATCAACTCGTTTGCAAGCTCTTTGTATGCTTCCTGCTTGCCAAGTTCGCTTATTATTCTCGGCAAGTTGAGTGTAAAAGGAAGCTTTTGTGACGAAGTTCTAGGATATGAAATATAAGAGCGCTCATAAAGGCTTTGTGCAATTTCAAGTGTTCTTGAAGGGTCAAGGCCCAATACTGCGCTTGCTGTTACTTGCAAGTCCGTAAGGTCGAAAGGAGGGAAAGGAAACACCTTTTTCTTTTCAGACTCAACACTGTAAACAACCGCCTTGCCAGCAGCTTTTGCTTTTTCTGCAATGCCTTCAGCAAGCTGTCTGTCGAATATCCTTCCTTTTACATTCAAGAACTCCTTTCCTTTTGCTACTATGCCTACGCTCCAGAAGTCCTTTGGAACAAAGCCTTCTATTTCCTCTTCTCTCCTTACCAGGATTGCCAGTGCAGGCCCCTGCACTCTGCCAATGCTTAAGGTTCTGTACTTTCCTGCCTTAGATAGCGCGCGCATTAGTGCCCTGCTCAGGTTTATGCCCCACAGCCAATCCAGTATGTGCCTTGTTGCTCCTGCCTCGAAATTTCCAAAGTCAAAGGGCTCAAGATTCTCATATGCCTTAAGCAAGTCTTGCTTTGTGGTGGTGGAGAAGTGCATCCTTCTTATTCTCTCCAAGCTTTCTTTTTTGCCTACGCCCTTGTTTGGATCGCCGTAGAGCAGATAGCTTATGATGTTTGTTCCTATGACGCTGCCTTCTATGTCGTAGTCGCATGCGTTGATGAGTACATCACAGCCTTTGCCTACAGCTGAAATGACGTCTAAATATTTCTTGGTGAAATATGCCTTCTTTTCCACTTTGTAAAGAGGCTGCCACTCTATTGAAAATACAGGCAAGCTCTGCCCTTTTTCCGCTTGCGTTATTGTGAACAAATGGCCTACTGCAGCAACAACAAAAAGCTTGTCTTGTTTGTTGCTAAGCTCGAAATAGCTTACTCCATTGTCGAAATGCCTTTTCGGCTTGTCCTCAGCCAGAGAAAGAGCTAGCCTTAAGGCTACACTCGGCTTTTCTGCAATTACAAGCTTGTTCATTTCACTCCTGCCTTCTCCTTTTTGCCCTTTGTGCAGGCTGCGTAGCTGACTGCGCCTGGCTGCTTTCTTTGGATAAAGCGTATGCCATATAAAAGCCAAGCGCCACTGCCACTACTGCGAGCACATAGAAAAGTACTATCGCAGAATATGCAAATGCAGTTATCGCCAACGCGCTTGCAATTAGCACGCTTAATGAAAGACCTATGTTCTTCATCTCTGTAGGCGTATACGCCACATTATCACAACTACACATTTTATGAAAAGTTTAATAATTCTCACTTCTCCTTTCTAAGCCACATGCCTTTTGTGAAGCAAGAAATTTAAACTTCGGCACCTTATTTCTTTCATGGTATCTGAGTTAAGCGTCATCGCGCTTACCCTTGTAGCTGCTTTTGTCGCGTCTGTTGCCCAGTTTGTATTCAAGAGGCAGCTAAAGGCATTTCCATTCAACCTTAAAGGCATACTTGCTACTTTCACCAACAAGGCAATTTTGCTCGGGCTTTTCCTCTATTTTATTAGCTTCCTGCTTTATCTTTTTGCGCTGCATGAAGCTCCTATAATCTCCTTTGTCTACCCTATATTTGCAAGCACTTTCATCTTTGTGCTCCTCCTTTCCAAATACTATCTTCACGAGCCTATTGACTGGTACAGGCTTGCCGGCATGTTGCTGATCTTTGTAGGCATTGTCGTGGTTTCTTTGACATTCTAGTGAGTATATGCAACAGAAGCTTTATCTTTCCCTTGTCCTGCTTGTGAGCACTTTTCTCGGCGCGCTCGGGCAGATATTTTTCAAAATAGGAGTTGAGGAAACAGGCATTGGGCTAGCGCTGTATGTGATTATAGGGCTTGTCTTCTACCTTGCCTCAACAGTGATCTACTTCTATGTATTGAGCAGGACGCACCTCAGCTGGGCATACGGCTTTACAGGACTAAGCTACATCTTCGCCAGCATAATGGCCTTTTATCTTCTGGCAGAGTCTATTCCTCTGCTTAGATGGATAGGCATAGCAGTCATAGCAGTAGGAACTTTCCTTGTAGGAATGAGCTAGCTCAGTACTTGTTCATTCCTTCCTTGCCTGTTTGCTTTTGGTTTTGTGCAGCTGCAACTGCTTTGTTCATGTTTATTCCCAACGCCACGAACTTGTAGCCGATGTTGGCAAAAAGGAAGAGAAGCACTATCTTGAGAAGAAGCATCATGAATGAGTTGGAGCTGGAAAGCAGCCCGCTCACCAAGCCGCTTACGCTTTTGCTTATGCTTGCATTTGCTGGTAGCAAAGGAAGAGAAGAAAGCACGCTTAGCCCGCCTATGCTCGTATACAGCTCATATGCAAAATACAGCGTTATTGCCAATATTGCTATTCCCACGCCCTCCATTACGCTTCCCAAAATCGCCATGACTATATTTTTGCATCTTAATTTATAAGGATTATTATAGAAGAAAATGAAAAAGAAAGATGGTTTGAAAATGAGGCAAAAGAGGCTCGTAATAGGTCTTGGCGGCAACGCGATAATGAATCCATCAAAAGGCCAGGAGCTTAGCAAAGAGCTGAATGCACTAAGCGGCGTAGCGGCCTCAATCGCCAACGCTTCAAAAAAATTTGACATAGTGCTTACCCATGGCAATGGCCCTCAAGTAGGCGATGAACTGCTAAAGAACTTGAACACGCGCCTTGAGCCTCTCCCGCTTTATCTTCTTACTGCCGAGACACAGGCAAGCATAGGTTCCATGCTTGAAGCGAATATAAACAGGTTTGCAAAGAAGAAGTTTGTTTCATTAATAACTCACGCAATAGTTGCTCCTAATGACAAAGCTTTTGAAGAGCCTTCTAAGCCTATCGGCCCGTTCTACACCAAATCTCAGATTTCAAAGCTATCAAGCCGCACCGGGCTGAGCTATGCCAGGTTCAAAGAAGGATATAGGCTTGTAGTGCCTTCCCCTGAGCCGAAGGAAATTGTTGAGGCAAATGCGGTTAAGGCCTTGCTTGGTAAATTCAACGTAATTTGCTGTGGTGGCGGTGGCATACCTGTTGTGAAGGAAGGCAGCAGGCTAAAGGGCGTTAATGCAGTGATAGACAAAGACTTCGCAACACAGCTTATCGCGACTATAATAAACGCTGACATGATGGTGCTGCTTACGAATGTTGAGTTTGTTTATGCAGATTTTTCTGACAAAAACAGTGAAATAAGGAAGATAAAAGCTAGCGAGCTAAAATCAATGGTTAAAAATTTCGAAGAAGGATCGATAAGACCCAAGGTGCTGGCAGCGATAAGATTTGTTGAGCAGACAAAGAAAAAGGCGTACATCGGCCACTATAGAAGGCTAGACGATATAATGGCTGGCAGGTCTGGCACTGTTGTGCTGCCTGATTAGTTGAGAAATTAATGAAATGTATTTATACTCGTTCCTGTTTAATATTGTTTATTGTGGTCAAATGGAGCTGATGATGCTTTCAGGAGACTCAGTCTCTGGTTCTTTCCACAGGCAGCTTTCAATAGTCAACAGCAAGCCTTTGCTTGAATGGCAATTTGACTGGCTCCATGCAAACAAGGTTGACCATCTCGTGCTCCTTACAAGCAAAGCGGCTAAGGAGGTTGTGAGTCTAGCTTCTAAGCTGGGAAAGGAAAGAGGCATACGCGTGGATTTCTCCTTAGAGGACAAGCCAAGAGGCACAGCAGGCGCAATACTGCTGGCAGAGCGCTATATATCTGATAAGGCGTTCGCTGCGATGAACGGGGACATAGTGACAAACCTTATGCTTAGCAAGATGTCTTTAGGCAATAGTGTGGCAGCAATCGCGCTCGTGCCCCTCCGTGCTACTTACGGAGTGGTAAAGCTGAGAGGAAACCAGGTAATCGGATTCCAGGAAAAACCTATGCTGAAGGAATACTGGATCAACGGCGGTGTTTATCTTTTCAGCAACGAGATTTTCGACATGCTGCCTAAAAGAGGCGATTTAGAGAGCACGACGTTTGTCGAGCTTAGTTGGAAAGGTCTTCTCAAGGGAATAAAGTTCGGCTCCGTATACTGGCGCTCAATCGAGAGCCCTAAGGACATAGAAGTGCTTTCAAGAGAGCTTAAAAGGATAAAGCTTTTGCATGCCAGATAGTATCCCGATAGCAAAAAACCTATGTGTTTATATACTTTTCCTTCTAAATCTATTACGCGTTTAGAGTGCGTATTTTACCCGTTATCCCCACCTCTAAACGCTTTCTTTTTCCTGTTTTTGGTCACTTGTATTAGCGCGAAAGAAAAGCCGGAAGAGGGGAAAGTAATAAATAAATGAAAAGCGTTAAGGAAGGTGTATGAAAAAATTTAAGGACACTAGCGAGATAAAAATACCTGAGAGGCTGATAGACCAGGTAATAGGGCAGGACAAAGCAGTGTCTATAATAAAGAAGGCAGCAAAGCAGCACAGGAACGTGCTGCTTATAGGAGAGCCCGGCACGGGCAAGACGATGCTTGCGCAGGCAATGGCCGAGCTTCTGCCTGCTACAGACCTTGAGGATGTGCTGGTTTACAAGAATCCTAACAATGAAAATATGCCGCTAATAAAGACAGTTAAGACGTACCCTAACGGCATAGACCCTACAAAGCCACTGCCAGACGGGCAAGGCAGGCAGATTGTACAGAGGGAAAGGGCAAAC
Source organism: Candidatus Micrarchaeia archaeon (assembly GCA_049976305.1). Classification (GTDB taxonomy): domain Archaea; phylum Micrarchaeota; class Micrarchaeia; order Micrarchaeales; family CABMGC01; genus JAGDXZ01. Next base: position 8,528 of record JBMFIM010000011.1, read on the forward strand.
AGGCGTGTGGCAGCGCAGCAAAAGAGCAACCTTATACCAATCATTGCCATACTAGTGCTTGTTTTGTTCGCCTTTTCATTTACCAACCTTTTCAAAGGCTACGAGCTCATAGTGCTCGCCGCACTAATACTCGGGATCCTTGTGTTCGGCTCTGCAGCAGTGTTTGTTACAAGCTTCAGAGGAGTAGGCATGCTGCCTGGTATGTTCGAGTCTGACGAGCCTAAGCTAATTGTAGATAATACGGGCCTTACACATGCGCCGTTTGTCGATGCGACAGGGGCAAAGGCAGGTGCCTTGTTTGGAGATGTAAAGCACGACCCTCTCCAGAGTGGCGGATTAGGAACCCCTCCGCATCTTCGCGTGGAAAGTGGCGCAATACACAGGGCAAACAAGGGAGTTTTGTTTATAGACGAGATTGCAAGCCTCGACCTTAAATCGCAGCAGGAGCTTCTTACTGCTATGCAGGAGAAGAAGTTTCCGATAACAGGCCAGAGCGAGCTTAGCTCAGGTGCGATAGTAAGGACAGAGCCTGTGCCTTGCGACTTTTTGCTTGTGGCAGCTGGCAACTTGCAGGATATATCGCACATGCACCCGGCTTTGAGGTCTAGGATACGTGGCTATGGCTACGAGGTCTATGTCAATTCTACAATGCCTGACACAGAAGCCAACAGGGAAAAGCTCGTAAGGTTCATAGCCCAAGAAGTAAGCAAGGACAAGCGCATACCTCCTTTTGACTATGGCGCTTGCATGGAGATAATAAACGAAGCAAGGAGAAGGAGCGGCAGGAAGAACAGCCTTTCCCTTGTGCTCAGAGATCTAGGTGGGCTCGTTAGAGCTTCTGGCGACATAGCGGTTGAGAAAGGTAAGAAGGTTGTTACAAAAGAAGACGTGCTTGAGGCATTGGCGCTTGCGAAGCCTATAGAGGCACAGTATGCAGATCAGGTGCTTGAGCAGATACACGACTACAAGATCTTCTCCAACTCCGGCTATGCGATTGGCAAAGTGAACGGGCTAGCTGTGCTTGCAAGCAAGAACACAATAACCTCTTCGGGCATAGTCATGCCGATAGTAGCTGAAGTGACTCCAGCAAGTTCGAGGGCAGAGGGCAAGCTCATAGCCACAGGCGAGCTTGGCAAGCAGGCCAAGGAGGCCGTGCAGAACATAAGCGCGGTAATAAAGAGGCACATGCACAGAGATTTTGCAAGCTACGACATACACGTGCAATTTATTCTCCAAGCTGCAAGCGGAGTAGAAGGGGATAGTGCCAGCGTATCTGTTGCAGTCGCAGTAATCTCAGCAATGGAAGGCATACCCGTAAGCCAGGAAGTCGCCATGACAGGCTCCCTTGATGTAAGGGGCAATGTCCTGCCTGTAGGAGGCATTACTGCAAAGGTTGAGGCAGCGATAGATGCAAAGCTAAAGTATGTAATAATACCTGCAAGCAACAAGCAGGATGTCTACTTGGACAAGGAAAAGCTTAGGAAGATAAAGATAGTCTATGCAAAGAATATTGCTGATGTGCTCGAATACGCGCTGAAAAAGAGTTCTAGGCGCGATGCGATAATAAAGGAATTAAGGCACTACCTTCTTACAGACTACAAGGAAAAGGAGCCGCTGATTATCCAGCCGAACCAAAATCAGCAGAATAAATAGTGGTAATATGGTTGATGAAAGCGTCAAGGAAGCAGGCCCTGATGTTGCAAAGCAGAAGCTTGAGGAGCTTGGGAAGGAGATTGTATACAGCGTAAAGGCAGGCAAGAATCCAAAGTTTGTGACTTTAAGCAGGGTAAAGAGCAATGTTATATTTGATAAAAGAGGCTACCTTACTTTGGGCAATGCGAAAGAGGAAAGGAGCTTTGTGAATGTTGCCCAGTCAAAGCGTTTCATGCAAACCATAGCGGTTGCGGCCAAGTGCCACAAGTTCCTTGAGGAAAACTTGCATACCACAATCAGAGGCCTGTTTTACCAGCTCAAATACTCATTGGGAGAGGACATAGACGAGAGCATATTTAGCGAGCAGTCCGAATCGAACCCGCTCATAGAAGACCTTGAGGCCGCGCTGGGCGTGAAGAGGGAAAGCCTTAATCTCAATGCAAACAGAAAGGGCGTTCTTGCAGGCAACATGAAGGTCATAGACTACTTTGGCGGGGAGGAGCAGGAGATAGACTGCAGCAAACAGGGAAGGAGCGGCTGGGCTATTCCCAGCGATGTTGATTTTGGAATGAAGTTTCTTGACGTCAAGGCAAAGTATGTGCTTGTTGTGGAGAAGGATGCACTCTGGCAAAGGCTCAATGAAGACGGCTTTTGGAAAAAGGAGAACGCAATACTCATTACGCCGCAGGGCCAAGCGGCAAGAGGCACAAGGCGGCTTATCAGAAAGCTCTCTGACATGGGCCTGCCGGTTTATGTCTTTACCGACAGCGATGCATGGGGATGGTATATCTACTGGACAATAAAGACAGGAAGCATAAACCTTGCCTACATAGGAGACGATGTTGCAACGCCTGAAGCAAGATTCATCGGCGTAACAATGTCGGACCTCGATCGCTACGACTTTCTAAAGAAGCTCACCATAAATGCAAGCGATACCGACATTAAGCGAGCGCAGGAAATGCTGCAGTATCCTTGGATTAAAAGGCACGAGGAATGGGTCAAGGAGCTTGAGACTATGATAAAGACCAAGAAGAAGCTCGAACAGGACGCATTGCAAGGCCCAAGGCTAACATTCGTAGACGACTATATAAGGGAAAAGATAAAGAACAAGGAGTTCCTGCCTTGATTGCTAATTTATCAAAGAGTGCCAAGGTTGAGAAGGTCTATTTTTGCAAGCGCTTGCTTAGGATTGTCATAGTATTCTTTTACGAACTCGTTTATTTCCTTCAGGCCCCTTATTCCGAGCTCATTAAGCCTCTGCAATATTTTTCCTCTTCTTTGCTCCTCTATTACGATTTCAGTAGGCGTATAGCCTGTGAGCTTTGCAAGCGTATCCCTGTAGGTTACACTAGGCAGTATGTCAGAGCTTTTGTGCGTCTTGTAGTCATAAGTATATAGATCGCTAAGCAGGACCTGTGTCTCGATGCCTGATATCTCTGATACTTGCGTTATCTTCCTTATGTACTTTCCGTTCTCGTTGACCTGTGATACTATGATTATCGCATCGATTAGCGGGATAATGTCCTTTTCAACATTCATTGGCGTATGCTCAAGCCTTGTTACCACGTCTCTGGCTGTGCTTGCATGGATTGTGCCCATGGCGATTTTGCCTATGTTCATTGCGGTAAGCATGTCCTTTGCCTCAGCTCCTCTCACCTCACCTATTATTATCATGTCTGGCCTCATTCTCAATGCATTCTTCACAAGCTCCTCCATAGGCAGGTCTGGGCTTGTTTCGAGCCTTACCGCATTCTCCTGCGTTTCGGTGTTGAGCTCATACGTCTCTTCTATCACTATTACCCTCATCTCAGGCCTGAAGAAGCTGAACATTGCATTGAGCAAGGTTGTTTTGCCGCTTGCGGGCATGCCGCCGATAAGCAGGTTTGCAGGCCTTACCTTCAACCCGTCAACGTAAAGCCAAAGTCTTCCTGCCATGTTGTAGCTAAGTTCTCCAGCGTTTATTAGGTCTATTATGCTCAGCGCCTTCTTCTTGAAGTTTCTTATTGTTATGTTGGCGCCAAGCGGCGAATTTACTATATTGGCCCTAGATCCGTTTGGCAAATGAACATCAAAGATCTGCTTGTTGGAAACCGCTGTGGTAGCATACATCTTCATCTTCTTTACAAGAAGGTCAAGATCTTCCCTGCTTTCGAGCCTTTCAGGCGCCTTTTTGGATCCCGCACCTGAAATATACAGGAAGATGTTCGAGGTGTTATTTATCATTATGTCCTCTACGTCTTCGGCATACAAATACTTGTCTATGGGGGAGAAGCTTTTAGAATCGTTTATTATCTGCTCTATTTCTTCCTGGCTTGCGTTTGGATGTATGTTTTTTGCTATGCTTTCTATAACACTTTTCTTTTCTTCTTCGCTGGAATACAGTGAAAGCTTGCCCTCTAAAGTATCGAAAACTGCAGCTTCAAACTCTCTAAACTCAGGTGTTATCTCCATAGCATGTAAAATAACACTGAACAATTAATAAAGTTTTTCAATTCATAACAAGAGAGCTGAATGTCAAAGCTGCCCTTGCTAATTCTGAATGCAAAAGTATTTTTAGTGTAGTGTTGAATTATATTGGTTTTTATGGGCAGCATCCGTTCAGAATTAGAATCTGCAGGATTAGTGTTTCCCGACTTTCGCAGGAGCAATGTAGAAGTGGCGAAGGAAGTGGCAAAAGGTGATGGCGCACTAATTGGAAATGGTCGTAGCAAGTTGTTCTTTCTTACAATAGATGCACTTGGTTATGACTTGCTTGAAAAAGCAGTGGCAAAAAGCCGATTGCTAAAAAGCGTGTTCGGAAAAGGAAGCCTAGAAAGGATAAGCACAGTATTCCCCTCTTTCACACCTACTGTCTTTACCAGCATAGACTCTGGCCTGCTGCCTTCAGAACACGGCATAATAGGAAGCCCTTTACCGATAAAGGAATATGGCGCCCTTCGTGACATCTTTGGCGTTAGCTGGTGGCCTGCCGCTAACGAAGATTCAGTAGTGCTGTTTCCCCAGCCGAAGACTGTGCTGCAAATGGCCAAGCATAAAGGCTTTTTCTATTTGCAAGATGAGAAGATAGTTAGGAAATCGGAAAAAGCGGACGCGATGAAAAGTATAAGGGTTTTGCCCTATATTTCGCAGGATGATTTTGTATTCCAAGCAAGGAAGCTTGCAAAAACAGCAAGATTGGTTTATGCATACATTTGGGAATTAGATCATGTCCAACATGTCTACACAAAAACAGCCAAGCAGGGTTTCGAAGTTGTAACCTATTTGCTCGAGAGGCTTGCGGAGAAGGTAATACCTTATCTTAAGGAAGAAGGTTGGCGAATAGTAATAACATCAGACCACGGCCAACTGTCGACAAAAAGAAAGGATGCTATATTTTTAGGTCCGAATTCAAAAATCATGCAAGACCTTGCAATGCCGCCATGGGGAACTGAAAGCACAATGTTTTTTGAAGTGACAGAGTCGAGAGAAAAGAGTTTTGAGACAAGGTTTGGACAGCATTTTGGAAATAGGTTCCTGCTTTACGACTCTGAGGAAGCAATTCGTTCTGGTTTGTTTGGCAGAAGTTATGTAAAGCCTGCCCTTAGGTACAGGTTTGGAACCTACGTAGCAATTTCAAAAGGCGGTTATACTTTTAGATATGTCCCACCCGGCTCTACGATAGGCAAATTTGGCTTGGGGCATCACGGCGGCTTGACGAAGGAAGAAATGCAGATACCATTGCTTATACTCTAGCTCAACAAATCTGTGCCAGCTAGGGTGATAAGGTCTGCCATACTTGCAGAGATCCTAAGATACTCAAAGCGTTACTCAGGCATTTCAAAGTCGAAAGGCTAGACAAGCTATTTTAATGTTTATTCCTAATTCATATTATGCGGCTCATAAAACAGGTCGAGACCATCCGTTTTCGGTGAAGCTTGGCGATATACCAGGCATAAAAGAAAAGATAAGTCCAGACCTAGCAAATGTGGAGCTGCACATCTGTGCGTGCGGTCTTTCAAAGCACAAGCCTTTCTGTGACGGCTCCCATAAGCTTGTACAAGGTGAAGAGAAAGGCAAGCTGTACGGCTATAAAGGCAATGAAAGAATAGAGATAACAAAAGAGACCTTCGAGCTGCTATCGCAATTGCCGAATGAGTATGAATGATATGGTAGGCTTTGACGCTAAGACAGGGCTTTACTTCTGCGAAGTTTGCGGGCTTCACTATACCAGCAAAGAGCTTGCTGAGAAGTGCCAGCAGTGGTGCAGCCATCACAACAGCTGCAATTTAGAGATTGCGAGGCAGTCTGTTGAAGCCACTAAAGCAAGAGAAAGGTTGAATTAGGCTTGATTGCATGAAGCACAAGGGGCTTAGCACAGGCATCGCATTCAGCATTGCATTCATGCTTGTTAACCTGGCTGGAGCAAAGTGCATAGATGTCTTTTACAATCCTACATGCCCGCATTGCCAGGAAGAGCTCAACTTTCTTTATGGAATAAGCAAAACCTACAACCTTACAATAAACGAGTTTGACGTGCTCAACCAAAACGTTTTGCCGCTTTTTGAAAACCTCTCAAGGGAGTACAACTCGAGTGGCGATGTTCCTCTGGCTTTTGTAGGCAACTATGCTTTTGTTGGCTTTGCATACGGCAACTCAACCGAGTATGTAAATCCTAGATTGCAGCTTGGCTTTAGCTCCGCTATCATTTCTGCGATACAGAAATCAGGGCCAGAATGCCCGAGCATTCTTTCACTAAATTCTTTCGTTTGCAACAGCGCTACGTGCAGCGTTGTAACTCCGCAACAGGCTGGAGCAAAGGCAAGTGCCAACTACCTGCTTAATATTGTCTACGGCGTAGGCTTGGTTATTGCAATAGTAGCAGCGGTTGTGCTTGCAAAAGGCATTGCAAAAAGGAGGTCCCATGCTTCCTAGTAGCGTGCTATCTGTTACCGCCCTGACAGGCATAGCTGACGGCATAGCCGACCCTTGCGGAATAAGCGTTTTGCTTTTCCTAATCGCATACATGATAGAACTCAACTCCAAGGGAAAGATCATAGGCTATGGACTTTTCTATTCCTTTGTCATAGGCCTAATCTATTTCCTGTTCATGGTAGGCCTTTTCAAGACTATGGCTTTGATCCCGTATGTGCAGGCGATTAAGATTGCTGTGGCTACAATCCTTACAGTCTGGGGCGTTTTGGAGCTGAAGGACTTCTTTGCGTCTGGCAAGGGCCCAAGCATGGAAATGCCTCACAGCGTAAAAGTCCGTGCAGGCATGCTTATAGAAAAGGCAACGTTGCCAGCTGTCATTTTGCTTGGCATCTTGGTTGCTTTGGGCGACATACCTTGCGCAAGCGGCTTCACCCTTTTCTATACCTCCTATCTGGTCTCAAACGGGATAAAAGGGGCTATGGCAATTTCGCTTCTTGTCCTCTACAACTTTTTCATGGTCCTGCCGCTTATCATAATAACGTTGGCGCTTTATTTCGGGATGGGCAAGGTAGAAACAGTCAGGCGCAGCGGAGGAAGAATAAAGCAATACTTGCACCTGATTACAGGAATACTGTTCATACTGATAGCAATTCTAACACTGTTATGGTAAGCTTGAGGAATGTATTTTAAACAGGAAAAACTAAGCTGTTTTGATAAAATGTCAAAGCAACTCACACTGGATGGTTCTCTAGTTAACAGCGAGGTAGAAAATCGAAGCAAGGTAAGATTTCAAAGACTGCATCTGGCGCATCACGAAATATTTGGTGAGTACGAACAGGTCTTTGTTTTGTATTTCGAAGAGAAAGATAGAAGCGGCAGGCATTTATGGAGAAAGCTAGAGGCAGGCGCCGATCCTGCTCTAGCAGCAGCAATTAATGAAGCTCTCAAGCTTTTGGAGGAGTCAAAGCTTAATGCAGAGAAAGAGATCGTTTTGGAAGACAGGCGCATAAGGCTAGCATACAAGAAGAACGGCGCCATAGGTGACGTAGATCTGCAAAGCAACACGCTCAACTTTTATGATAAAGAAGGGCGGGTTGCTATAAGCATAAAGCTCGGTGAGGCTGTGGTAAGCGCGCTAAACCATATTGAAATAGCGGCCAATTCGGCATATCATGCTGCTGAGATAAATTCTATATTCTACGGTCGCAGCGGTTATTTTCCAGATTTAGTGCGATAGCCTATCCTCTTCTACCAAATCCTCTATTTGCTTTTCATGCTTTGCCGCAATTTCCATTAGGCCCCCTTTTAGGCTTGCTATTTGAATGCCCTTTTTCAATAATGAATTAGCAAACGCCTTCGCGATAACACCACCTATGCAGATTGCTATGGAGTTTGTCGGAAATGCTTCTGGCATGTCCTTTCCAGATATTATCTTGGCTACTGTCTCAGGTTCCAAGACAATTATCTCGTTAGGATTTTTGCCGAAGGCTTTAGCTATTAGCGAAATACCAGCAGCATTTGGCTTGTACTTGTTGTGGGCCCATATTACTGCTTCAAATCCAAGCCTTTCTTTTTCGATCTCATCAATGCTAAACACTTTTGCCTCTTTGCTGGCATACTTTTCTGCGCTGTCAGCAAATATTACCACTACCCTCTTTTCCCCATTTTCTATTGCACGTATGGCTGCGTATAATGCAAGCGCGCTGCTTTCCCCTATGCTTATTCCTCTTCTTGCCACATAATCCATCAAACCTCTGGCTTCTTCGAAATTCATTTCCATTTCCTTTGCATATAGCTCAGGGTTATAAAACTTCAGCTTGTAGGCTTTCTCTTTCGTGCGTATCCCTGCTACATCTTGCGAAGGCATTGGAAATACTACTACCACATTTCTGCGATTGTGTTTCTCTATAAAGTACTTGCTGAGCCCTGTGGATGTGCCACCTGTGCCAAATGTGCAGAAGATGCTAAAATCGCTAGCTTTCTTGCCAAGCTGCCAAAGCTGCTGCTCAATTTCTAAGCCCATCGTTTTGTATGCTTGCCAGTTGCTTGCATTGGTGTATTGGCTTGGGCAGAAGCCGCCATAGATGCGTGCAAGTTCGTGCGCAAGTTCTATTGCATCCTGCTTTGAAATTGCTTCATAGACTCTTTTGTCTTTTGCCTTTTCTGGATCAAGCCCAAACTGGCCGAGCTTGCTTATTGTGTCTTTTACCAGCGCATTGTCTTGCATATTTACTTTGCCAGAGATGGGCACCGGGCAGATGTCTGCGTTCATGTCTAGTATTTTTACCCCTTTTTCTGCTAGAGCACTTTTTACCCCTTCTTCCAGCTTTCTGGATATTATAGCAACGACGTTTATGCCCGCCTCGTTAAGCGTGCCCAGCGCTATGCCGAAATTGCCAGAAGTAGCCTCGAAAATCGTCATGCCCCTTCTTAGTTTGCCATGCAATATTGCATCTCTCAAAATGTTTGCTGCCGAGCGCATCTTTATAGATCCGCTAGGCATGTTGCTTTCGAGCTTGGCAAGGGCCTCAAAACTGCCCAGGTTTAATCCGTACAATTCTTTTGCTGCGTCTCTTACCAGCTCAGTTATTTGTATTAGTGGCGTTGGCGCTACAACCTTGCCGTTTTCTATATGCGGGATCCTGGAGTAGATGCGCTTATCAAACCAATCAAGCAATTCCTTATCTGCCAGAACACCGTCTTGCCCATTCAGAATCAGACTCTGATATCACACCGTGTTTTCTTAGTGTTTGCAAGTTTTTGCATGTTATTGTTTTTGTGCGAATAGTTTTTAAACCTTCTCTGCAAAATGCAGGCTTTTTACATGTTTATATCCTTGTGCATTTCTGTAACCTGCACGTGATGGCAATCTTTTAAATGTTTTAATCGCATAGGTGTTATGCCTACAAGGTATGTTGTTGTACTGGGTTCTTTGCTAAGTGGGCTGGGAAAAGGGGTCGTAACTTCTTCTATTGTGAAAATTCTACAATTCTACGATTACAAGGTTCTGCCTTTCAAGTTCGACGGCTATCTCAACTACGATTGCGGAACTATGAATCCTTATAGGCACGGCGAAGTCTTTGTACTAGACGACAAAAGTGAGGTAGATATGGATTTCGGCACCTACGAGAGGTTTAGCGGCCTAAACCTTACCGGCAAAAGCTCTCTTACTGGAGGCAAGATTTTTAGCGAGATAGTAGAGAAGGAGCGAAGAGGAGATTATCTGGGCCAGGATGTTCAAATAATCCCGCACCTTACCGGCCTTATAAAGGAAAAGATAAAGAGCCTTGCCAGCGACAATAGGCTTGACTTTCTCGTCATTGAAGTGGGAGGCACAATAGGCGATCTTGAAAACGGCTACTTCATAGAAGCTATGCGCCAGCTAGCCCTTGAGGAGCAGGTTGTCTTTGTTGATGTTACTTACATACCTGTGCTGAAGTCTGTTGGCGAGCAGAAGACAAAGCCTTCCCAGATTGCGTTTAGGTCGCTTATGCAGGCAGGCATAAGGCCTAACATCGTAATTTGCAGGGTTGACGAACCGCTTGCAGAAGAGACTAAAAGAAAGCTTGCATTGTTCATGAATCTTAAGGAAAGCAACATCTTTGACGACAGCGACAGAGAGGTTATATACGAGCTTCCTTTGCACCTGCTTTCGCAAAATTTCGATAAAGTCCTATTTGGCGAATTTGGAATAAGGCAAGGAAAGATTAACAAGTCAAAGCTGGAGGAATGGAAAAGGGCTGTTGAGAGGATAAAGAAGCCAGCACGCGAAGTTGATATAGCAATTGTAGGAAAGTATACGGCGCTTCACGATGCATATGTGAGTGTGAAAGAGGCGCTTGTGCATGCTGGCGGATGGCATCGTGCAAAGGTAAAGATAAGATGGGTAGAGGCCGAGGAGTTGGAAAAAGGCAAGCCGAGCGAGCTGCTTGCAGGTGTAGACGGCATTATAGTGCCAGGCGGATTTGGAAGCAGGGGTGTTGAAGGCAAGATTGAAGCGATAAGATACGCAAGGGAAAACAAGATACCATATCTTGGCCTCTGCTTAGGCATGCAGCTAATGGCAGTAGAATATGCCAGAAACGTCTGTGGGCTTTATGGGGCCAATTCCACAGAGTTCGATCCTGATACAAAATACAAGGTAGTAGACCTTTTGCCATCTCAGCTAAAGGTTATTTACAAAGGAGGTACAATGAGGCTCGGATCTTGGGCATGCAAGATTGTAATAAAAGATTCGATAGCCTATTCAGCCTATGGCAAACAGGAAATAGAAGAGAGGCACAGGCACAGATATGAGTTTAACAACGCATACAGGGCCATTATGAAAAAGCACGGGTTAAAGATAACAGGCCTTACCCTGGACAACAAGCTTGTAGAAATAATAGAATGGCCCGACGGTTATGGAATAGGCACCCAAGCCCATCCAGAGCTCAAATCAAAGCTTTTGGAGCCTGCTCCCTTATTCATAAGTTTTGTAGGCGCTGCACTCGAATACCGAAAGCTAAGGCTTAGGAGTTGAGCGCATATACCAAGGTTCTGCTTAACGGCTTGCTTTTTATTCCATCTTCGTATAGCTCCATTATTTCATTTTGCGTGAGTGCTAATGGATAAACCTGAAGGTTTGCAATATAGCCGTTGAAGTATGCGAAGGTAGGCACAGATCCGTTAAGGTAGAAAGTTGAGGTCCGTTTGCCTATTTGTATTATGCTTGTGTTGAGCATGCGATAGGGAGTCTGCGTGGCGTTTGCCAGCTTTCCGTCAACATAGAGCGCTACAGATGAGCCGTTGTATACGCACGCTAATTGGTACCACTTCCCAGGCTCAAGCTGGTTTATTGCTGCAAAGCGCCAGCCCGCGGTATAGTTGCCTACGCGTTCGTTGCTGAATATGCCGCATGCTGTTTTGTTTGTTATTTCGCCCCCATCTCCTAGATACCATCCAGAATGCTGGTTGTTTCCTACGCCACCCGAGACTATGACTCCCAATGTGTTTGCATGCGCGTAGTTTACCCATGTTACGACTGTGAAGTTGCCTGTTACCGAAGCGTTAAGCTGAATGTAGGCAGAGCCGTTGAAATACTCTCCAAAAGCAGGTCTGCTTCTTGCTTGCAGGGCTGTTGTTGCAATTACTGCCGTTATCACAATTGCAGCCAGCAAAAAAGCCCACTTGGTCACATCAGCGCCTTTTTAAGCGCATTGCAGCAACTACATTCGCCATTTTCGTTTGGATCGATGTCGTTTATTGCCCTATTTATCAGCTCCTTCACGTTTTTAAGATTCTTTGCCATTGTTTCCTCAACTTCCTCAGCGGTCACCGGCACTTCAGCAAACACATCGTAGTCAGTGACCATGCCGATAGTGGCGTAGCACATCTCAGCTTCGCATGCAAGGTTCACTTCAGGCACTAGTGTCATGCCGATTATATCTGCTTTGTAGACATTATGCCATATGTTGCTTTCAGCCCTTGTCGAGAATCTCGGCCCTTCTATGCATAGGTATGTACCTTTTTCGTGCACGCTTAGCCCGGCATCTTTTGCCTCTTTTACAATAATCCTTCTTAGGTAGCCACAGAAAGGATCCGCCATTGAGACATGCGCTACTACTGGGCCGTCAAAGAATGTATGCTTTCTTATTCCTTTTGTCATGTCCACAAACTGATCTGGCACTACAAAATCTCCGGGCTTTATTGAAAGGTCTAGGCTGCCTACCGCCGAAACTCCTATGAGCTTCTTAACCCCGAGCTCTTTCATGGCCCAGATGTTTGCTCTGTAATTTACATTGTGCGGCGGTATCTTGTGGCCTCGCCCGTGTCTCGGTAAAAATGCAACCTTCTTGTTGCCTACATAGCCCATTATGATGCTGTCGCTTGGGGAGCCATAAGGCGTGTACACCTTAACCTCCTTAGCGTCTTGCACAAACGTCGGGTCGTAAAGGCCTGACCCTCCTATTATTCCTATGTCTGCTCTTTCTTCAGGTTCTGCCAGCATGATCCTTGTTATGTTGCCAAATATTAAAAACTTGCATGCTCATTCAGAAAAGAGAGCCTTTCCTGTTTTGCAAGTACCTCAGCGAGATGTCGCTCATTACATCTAGAACGTCTATGCACCTATCTGTTACCTCTTCAAGCGCTTCGTAGATATCCTTGTACTCTACCATCTTTACAGCATCCTTTTCTTTTGCAAGCTGCTTAAGCGACTTTCTCAAGAGCATGTCTCCTTCGTTTTCATATGCTGTAGCCGCATCCCTGAGCCTGCTCCTTTCTTTCTCAAAATTGCTGGTGTTTAGCGAAAGCCTCACCAGCATCTCGAAGCTTTCGCTTATTATGCCTACGCTCTTCTCTATGCCTTCTGCAAACTTCCTTATTGTGCCGTTTGGTTTTGCATCGTATATGACCATTCTCGATGCAACCTTCTCTATGCCGTCTATCACATTATCGAGTCTGCCCGCCAAGTGAGATACGTCTACATAAGTGGTTGAGCTGGGCTTGGAATTGAGTATTATGTCGAATATTTCTCTTATCTCCTTGTCAGCGATATGCTCGTATCGCTTTATTCTCCTGAAGTATCTAGCATTTTTACCTCTATAGGCCATTTCGCTGAGAAGCTTGGATGCTCTCATGGTGTATTGTATGTGCTTTCTGAATTTGTCCTGGAGTGAGTAGGTTATAAGCATAAGGCTTTCTTCTCCAGAAGTCTCCGAGAGAGGCTTTCGCTTGGTTTCTGGAAGGAGGAACAAGGTTATGAGAAAGCCGGCAAGCGCGATTATTCCAAGAACGCCTATCAGTGCAAATTCGCCGATTGATTTTATCAGCAGAGGAAATATGAGCGTAGATATAGCAGCACCAAGCTTTCCGCTTGTCGAAGCAATACCGTGGCCTGTAGCTCTTATGCTAGTCGGATAGAGCTCCGTAGGGTACACATAGGTAGTTGTGTTCGGACCATAGTTGGTGAAAAAGAAAGTAAGGCCGTAGACAAAAAAGAAAAGAAGCGAAGAGGCTTTTAGCATTGCAGGGCCAAGGGCTGAGATAAGCAAAAACAGCAAACCCATCATCAGGAAGCCTACTGCCTGTATCTTTTTCCTTCCTTCTCTGTCTATGAGCGCAACAGCAAGCCAGTAGCCCGGAACTGCCATAGCGAGCATTAGCACCGAGGAGACTTTAACAGCCGCGAAAGTACCGGTAAAGCCAAAAACGGTGGCGAGGTATGGTGTGAAAATGCCTGTGCCATAGTATGAAATGTCCATGAGGAACCATGCAAGCGCTGTACCCAAAACGACATTCGGATACCTTCTTGCAAATTCAGCCAGGGTGGTCGCGGGTATGAAATCTGCAGAGCTTATGCTTTTGTTGGTAATCTCTTTAAGCGTGCTTCTTGCACTTGACAATTTGCCCCTGAAAATATCATAAAGTGGCGTTTCCTTGAACTTCAGCCTAAAGTACATGATCAGCAGCGAAGGCACGGCGCCTATTGCAAGAAGAAGCCTCCAGGCTATGCCTTCTGGCACGTTGGCATACAATAGCAGAAGGGCAACTACCACACCTGTGGCTATGCCAAAGCCCTGCATAGCAAACGTGGATGCGACTAGCTTGCCTCGGTCGTTGCGATTGGCATACTCTGCCACTATCGTAGAGCTTAATGGATAATCCCCTCCTATGCCCAGGCCTAGAAGGAATCGCCAAAAGACAAGCTGCATTAAGCTAAATGAGAGCGAAGATCCTATTGCACCTACGATAAGTATTGAGATGGTAATCCAGTATGTCCTCTTCCTGCCGTATTTATCTGCGAGCTTGCCAAATATAACGGGCCCAATTACAGCGCCAAAAAGCGCTGCGCTTGCAGCGTAGCCCATCTGCGTAGGGGTTAGTGAAAAGACTTGCTTGAGCATGAGCAATGCGACGCCTATTACAAAGAGGTCGTAAGCGTCGGTAAAGAAGCTCATGCCAGAGATCAACATAACGCGTATGTGCGACCTGCTAAGCTTCGCCCCCTCAAGGTCTCCTCTGAGAGAATTCATGCTTTCTCAACATATTGAAAAAGAAACGCTTAAATTACCTTATTCTTTTTTGTTCTGCTATCCTCTTTTCTAAATAGAGAAAGGAGTGGATTTGTTTTATTATTATCATCTTTTCTAACGATATCTTCTTGCTGCTGGGCATTGAAGATATTTTCTTCCACCTTTTTTTCGCTACCTTTTGATTTACTGCCTTTCTTTTCAGGTTCATTGTTTGTTTTGCTCCTATTCGATACAACATTATTCTGGTTGCTTAAAGGAAGCTTTTCTTGAATATTGGTTACTAATATGTCCGATATTTCAATGCCGCTCCTTGCTGCCTCCTTTAGTTTGCTCAAACTCAAAGAAAGCGCGTGAGGCTTATTAGTAAACAGCAGGTTGTTGTATAATGAGCCTATTTCAAGCTTGTTAGCTGTCTCATCTATTAAGGCGTATGTGCCTTCCAATGTGCTTGTCTGCACTTTGACTACTATGGTAGTGTTGCTATTTGAAGTATACGTACCTAGCCCTGTGAACTTTACATGGCCAGAAAGCGAAATAAAAGGGGTCAGAATCTCTACCGCGCGTGTAACAGCCTCGCTCGCAGCATCTATGGTAAACGAGAAGCTTTGTGACCGGGGAGTCATGGCGATAAGGGAAGTAGTCCTAGGGCCAGGATGCGTACACAATACCAAATTATCGCAATTCTGTGAGCGTATTTTCTCAGCTATCTTTTCGAAGTCAGCTACTTCCTTCAGCTCCATGCCTTTTTCGAGTTTTGTATTCCCCGCCACACCGTTGATGAATGCGAATGCAAAAGTGCCTATTTTTACAACCTCGCCATCTTTCATCAGCATGCTGCTTCCGTCCTTGTTCTTTGCTTGTTTTAGTAGTTCTACAGGATCATGGTTGCCATATATGAAGTGGAACTTCGCCCCTGTAGCTGCCAGCCTTTCAAAATCGCCAAGAGTCCATGCGTGGCCTATATCTCCTAACACTATTACATTTTCGGCTTTGGTGCGCAAGACTAGCTTTAGGAAGTTTTTAAATGCATAGCTTTCATCTACTCCTTTATATGCACCTCTTTCGTAGTGAAGGTCGCTGACTATAAGTATGGCCATGATAATTACCTCAAAGAATTGCAAAATACAATGTCTTACCTGGTATTTATTAGTATCTTTTTAAGCCGAAAGATTCGTAAGCGTTTTAAATAATACAAACGCTTAAAAGCAGGGAAAACATTATTCATAATATGATGGAAGGGCAGCTTGTCTTTAAGAGGGAAGATGCTTCCTTTGACCATCTGCTAGTGGGAGTAATTGGCGGAATTATCAAGCCTATCTGTGACCAGTTAAAGGACGGTGATACCCTTTATTTGGTTGGAAGTGCTGCCTTAGAAATTTCTAGGTATTTGGTTGGAAGTGCTGCCTTAGAAATTTCTAGGCAAAACCCCCAAAAGATGCTGCTACCTCACGATAAAAAATTAAAAGTCCATGATGTCGACATAAACATAGTATGCGGAAACAAAGGAAATTGCAACTACCACTTCGATTATCCTAACTTCGGAAGGGTAAACGTCGATATTCATGCAGGTACGCCCGAAGAATTATTTGGCGTAAGAAGGGAAGTTTTGGAAAAACATTCTTTAACAGTGAGCCTTCAGGTGTACTCAACCGCTATGGGTATTCCAGAGGGAGAGGTAGAAGTGAAAATCCCACGCGACTACCTCATTATTGTTCCTAAGTTGCTTGCTTGGAAGGCTAGGCGTGACAGCAAAAAGCTTACGCATGCGGAAGCTTTAATGGGTTTCGTTACTGCTTTTTCAAATAATGAAAAGGAGTTTATTGAAGGCTTCTCTTCATTTTTATCCGAGAACTGGAAAACCTTACAGCCCTTTATTCAAGATCGCTTAAATAGACAAGAAGTTAAACTTGAAATAGAAAAGCCAAAAGACATTATTGACATTTTCAAGGAAAGTGTGTTTTGGACGCTAAAAGAAGAACTTAAAGGAGTTGTTGATGGGGCTATACAAAACAAAATAGATCAAAAACAGATAGAGGCTATTAAAAATATTCTCAATTTTGTTAGCACTTATTCCAATTTCGAAGAAGAATTTAAAAATTACCTTGCGGCATGTGCAGACGAAGATGCTAGCTGGCTTCCTGAATGGAAAAGGGAGTTCTTAGAAGAATATTTCAGAGAAAAAGGGATCACTTTGCCGCAAAATCTGCCAGATATCTTTATGGTTATGGTTGAGTCACTTGAGCATAAGAGCTTCAGAGTCTTGAAACGATAGCCATTCTAGTCCAGCTGGCTACTAGCAGGAGTGAAAAACTAAGCTAACCTTAATAAAAGTCCAAAAATAAAAAGTAATCATGTCCGCTTACATATTGCGCGAAGACAATGGCATTTCCGTATATTTTGAGCATTCAAAATCATACTTAGCGGTAAGTGGCGTAATAATCGGACCCAATGGCAGTCTTCCCTTTTCTATAACATATAATGGGCAGGAATTTAAAATAATCTTTGGAGAGCTGTCTTATACTGATAAGGGGAGAAAAGGAGATTTGGATGGGCGAAAACCGTACGAGGCGTTCACTAGGCTTGTAAAGTATGCCGATGATATAGGAAGATCAAAACTTGAGTCTTCTGCAACTAATGTGGATAGTGAAATAAGATTTTTATACAGACACCGCCTTATCGAAGCGCTTTTAGATATTGCAAAAGAACCGTGCGCATTTAAAATCAATAGGAGGATATAATCGGGTGTTGAAATGAGCGTTGATGCCGTAAAGGAGGATAAAGTAAAACCATTGGAGGAGCATCTGTCAATGGCATATAGTTTCGTAAAGACGGTATTGCCAAAAGAAATAGTAGGGCTCATAGATACTCAAAAAGACATAAGTTGGCTGGTGCGCCCATCAAATATTGAAAGTATGAAGAAGAATGGCGAAGCGGATGTGATCGCTTATTTTGTCTACAAGCTATCTTTGCTTGCGATCCGTAGATATGTGAGTGCGAACAAGATTGATCAAAGGACGCTGATCAGCTCCTATTTCACGAGATTTCCAGAAGCCACAAGCTATCTAGTCACGCTAATGTATGAGCACGGGGCTAGCTTTTCTGATAAGGAAAGCATAGTAGCGCAAATAGAAAAGGACATAGCTGAGGATATGGCATTCATTAACTTGCAGCTGAAGGCTGGAACATTGGACTATTTTTATAGCTTCCATGAGCTATTGAGAAGGTCGCCTAACATGGCTAATGCGCCAGCAAGATTAGGTATGGAAATTGGGGCGTCTGCAAACGAGCTTTGGGAATATAAGAGCGTGCTTGAAACCGCAAAGATAATGCTTGAGGTTTATAAATCTTACAAAGATGCTAGGCTTATTGGGGAAACCATACTCTACGTTCTTCATAACCCTCATGTTATGGCTGAGAATAGAAAATAGACATATTTTTAAACCGCCTAAGGCAAAATAATATTATGCAGGCACTCAAAACCAATTTAGAAACCAGCGCCATATTAAATGAATTAAAAGCAGCATACAAATTTTTGGAAAACGTGCTACCGAAGGAAATGTTTGATGCGTTTCAAATGCCCAAAATATGCCTTTGGAACGATCCTGCCGAAGAGGTAAGGCCTTATTACAATCCTAAAACCAATCAAATACTCTTTCCAAGCAATATTGATTTCGATAATTCTCAAACCAAAGCACAAGTGGCGGAGTGGCTGGTCCACGAGTTAACGCATGCTGTCCTCCAGAATTATTTGAACAATTTGAACAAGGGTGGCCTCACTAACGTACGCTATATTACCGAAAATAGAAAAATAAATGCGTTTTCCGAAGGCTTTAGCTATATGATGGAGCATCTTTATCGCTATACTCATAATTCGGGAGTTGAAGATCTTAGTATACTGAAAAATAAGCAAGAGATTATAAAACGCCTAAAGGAAGATATAAATCAGGACTTGGGCAGAGTAAACACAGATAAGGCATCGGGCTCCGGAGATAATGCAGCAGTTAGCGGGGATACCTTACAAGAGATGTGGCGCGAATTTGAAGATGCACTTAGGGGCGCATCGAAGGCCTTGGATTCTTTGAAGGAAGGAACTAAAGTTTCTCCAAAAGAGCAGCTTGAAGCAGCTCAGAAACTAGTTGAGGAATATGAGAGAAGCAATTATGATATTGGAGTGTTTGTTTATAACGCATTTATTGTATTATTGTCATCCTCTTGACCCATATGGGGGCATAGCCGAACTTTCTACCTTCGCTTATTTGTTTGGCTTAAATGAGTGATGTTGGATTTTTAATATTTGCATGAGGCATTTGCAAGCCCAGACTATTTTGGTTTTTCTAATAAGATCTTATCAAACAACTTGAGCTGATTTTTAATATCAATGTCTTCAGCATTGTGGAACTTGTTCTTCCAAAGGCGCTTACGCCAAAAGTTACAATTGATATAAAAGACATTTCTGGCGATCTAGAAGTGGCAAAAATACAGCTAAAGGTAATAAATAAAGCAGCGGAGAAGTTTTTAGCAGACTTTGTAGCTCCTAAGTTGAATGAGGAATTTAATGCCCCTTATAAATTAGGTAAGGTTAAAATATCTTAGAATTTCTAATATTGTTTGAGTATTATTTCTTTTTGATTTAAACTTTTGTTTTTGAACTTTCTTGTTTAGTATATAAAACATACCTTAGAAAGAGATCGTGCAAAATAACGCAAATAAACGCGTATTTTTGTCGTCGAAGCGGTACTAGCATAGGCTGCGTCATTAAATTCTTGTCTATGCAGCCGCCTTAACTAAATTTTCAATAAAATGAAATGGCATAGTGCATTTTCCATAATAGTGATCAAAAATATGCCCTTCGAGGAAAGGCTTGTGATTTCGAGCGAGTTTTGCCAATTTAGCAAGCTGGCTTAACCAGCAAGCCCCTTTTTCCATAAATTCGGAAAACAAGGTTTAAGCAAAACAAGCTTTTGTTGCAGAAAAATGAAAAGGAAAATTTGCAAGCCTATTAAATATTGACTTTTAATTTTATGGAATGATTTAAACAATACCATGGCGATACTAAACTCCATTCTAAAAACTTTAGAGATTTACTAGCATTATTTTAGAAATGCTCTCAAAATGCAGGCCTCTTACTTATTCTCGTTGCAAAGGCATAATATCTGCGGCATTGCTTAATTGTGCACGCAGCTTTTCGAATTCTTTGTACAAGTCATAATCTGATATTTCGCCTTTTTCTAGCAAAGAAACCATAAATTTCAAAGTCTCTGCAAAAGACCCGCTTGCTTGATATATTTTTGCAAACACATACAAGCCTAGGTCGTACGGGCTTACAGGGCTGATGACCCATTCGCCAGAAACCCTAATTGTAAAAAGAGATTTCCAGCCATAGAAAGAAGCCAATTGTTCTATTTCAGTGGCGCGCGGTTTTAAGTCTTCTTCAATCGCCTTAGCAATTTTTTCGTTGCCATTGTTTATCAGCGCGTTAGCAAAGTAAAGCTCTACAAAACTTGCACTGCCTTCTATGAAAATCATGTTGTCCTCTTTCTCTTTTGCTCCATGAGAGTCTTGTATTGCATGCACGCTTTCATGAACAAGCCGGGTATAAACGTATATTGCCAAGGCTTCGATGCGATCTTCGAGCTTTTCGCCTATGCTGTACTTGCTCAATACCTTGTCAGGCAGCGTTTCTGCTAAGAGTATGTTGCCATCACTGCTGGCCAAGCTCTGCAAAACCTTAATAGCCACGTCATCGCCGACCTGGAAATCTTCAAATATTTCCTTTACTAGGGCATCATAATACTGCTTATTCAGCATTATCCGCTTATTTGAAAAGCTTGCAGCAGCATCGACAGCCGCAACTTCAGCTTCTGGCATTGCTTCTGGAAAACCTATTTTGATTTCGTTTACTATTCCTATTTCCTTGCCTTCTGCGGTTTCAAACGCTTTGCTTACGTCTTCCAGTGCCTTCTTGCCCACCTGTTCTATAAAACTTTTCGCAAAATCAGGATCTTTGAAAACAGGCCCGGCCTCTTTTATGCCTATACCCCTTTTATTTAGTTCCTCAGCAATGTTTTTAGCTAGTTCGCTAAGGGCTTCGTGCCCAATCTGCTCATCTTTAGGTTTCAGATTTTCTGGCATATTATTATTTTTCGGTTTTCCGGTATAAAAAGATTGGCTTTAGCTCTCTACGCAGACTTTTGTTGCAATGCGAGCGGTGACTTTGAACAGCAAAGCTAAAAGTAACTTAAAAATGCTGACAGTATTTTAG
>JBMFIM010000012.1:0-22672 GCA_049976305.1 Candidatus Micrarchaeia archaeon
AGTTGGAACAAGGCGCCGAGCACAACCGCGATTATGAGAATTGCCCAGCCATAAGTCATTAAGTATTCCATTGCGCTTTGCGCTTTT
Organism: Candidatus Micrarchaeia archaeon; assembly: GCA_049976305.1. Lineage (GTDB taxonomy): Archaea > Micrarchaeota > Micrarchaeia > Micrarchaeales > CABMGC01 > JAGDXZ01. The sequence goes on from JBMFIM010000012.1 coordinate 88, forward strand.
GCAGAATAAGAAAATTTTGGTTTGGGCTTGGCTTCTCTGTGCTGCTTGCTGTGCATGCCATTGCTACCCATTTCCTCGTAGCAAATATAGAAAAAAACTTAAAAACCTGTGCTATTGCGCTATTGGTGCCTTCTGGCTAATGACCCTCTTGGCTTTCGACCTTGCTCCCCTTGGCACGCCATCTCGATGCAATGATAAAAATAACGATGACAAGTACGATTACTATCGCACTCCCAAAAATCAACTCGCTTGTTCCTGGTTTGCTGCTTTCAGGATGCGGACCAGGCCCCGGATACAGCTGTAGGGGAGAGTACGGCAGGCCTGTAAGTTTGCTAAGATACTTCAGAGGCAGGTTTGGAGAGATGTTTTTGCCTTCGGCAAGGATCTGGAGTATCGAGTCGTTGGAAAGCACTGCGAGCAGAGCGAAAGAGCGGTTATAAAACTCGGTATGCAGCTCCAGCGGTCCAAACTGTGCGAAGTCGAACGACTTGTTCAGTGCCTCTGGCGGAACCAACATGCCTGGTTGTAGCGCATTTGATCCAAAGACAGCAGTATAGGTTTTTGAAGCGTCTGAGTGGCTAAGGTAATTACTTATTCTCAGGGTTATCGTGTAGTTGGTTGTGGCATTGGTTGTTAAATTTATTATGTACTCGTATGCTGTTGTAAGATTATGGCAAAAGTGCAATTGCCCCCTTTCAGCGCTTGCGTGACATTTCCGCCTGCCAGGTATGTTTTGGGCATGAGGCTACCTATGCCAATCAGCATTATGAAGAACGAAAACAGCAGGTATTCTTTCACGCCATCACCTAAGTTTCATACACTGAATCAACATAGGTATATCCTTCATTGACCATGCAAGATGTGGTGCTATACTGGACCACTTTAATATACCTGTACGTGCCTGTGATGGAGCTGCTTATTGGAGCGCTAGAACTACCATAGCTTCCCGTGCCCGTAAACGTGTACGATGCGAAGTTTGTCCATGTGCTGCCATCTGGCGAGGCATACCAGTTTATGCTGAAGTTTGTGCAGTATCCGCCACTGTCGGCGGTGGCTTGTCCATACCACACGGCTGTGAACGTTCCTGTCAAATTTGATCCGAAATCCCATACCCACGTTGCCCCCTCGTCTTGTGCTATCCACGCGTCATAAGTAGACATGTAGCCGTACACGCCATCAAGCGCCAGCGTATCTTGAGGATTGGTTTGCTGGTTGCTGCCCGATGGATTCCAGCTTCCTTGAGTAGAAAAGCTTGGTGAAGATAGTGCGTAGAGTATAGTGGAGGTTGAGGTTGCTGTAGAGGTTGGAAACATATAAGCTGCAATGGCGTAATCGCCTTCACCGTTAAGCGAACCAGAAACAGTATAAATTCCTGGAGGCATGTTTAAGCACTCTGCTGCATAAGTGGTCTCGTACGAATCTCCTCCATTATGGTAGAATAGTGTACTGCAACCTGATGGTATCGATACACTAGAGCATTCGTACCAACCACATGCCAATGATAATACTACATTAGACTGCTTCGAAACGAAGAAACTCCAGCTAAATGAGGATACGTCGCTAGAAGCTGCGCCTGTTGCGACTGTGTATCCAATGGAAGAATCTACCGCCACACCCCCTACTGCTATATCACTACTGTCTGAAGAGTCACTGCAAACATTGGATGACTGATGCCCGACGCTTGCGTAAGCGTAAGTTGAATATGATGTAGCATCGGGAGACCAAGAATAATTACTTAATGCATCGTTGCCATCTCCCCCATTGCAGAAATAATAATTAGCACCGCTGGGCAATGTATAATTAGCTGCTGTTGTACCGGTTGACCCGCCGTACCCTACTATTTCAAACAGTATTGTGGTTGTAGAGGTTGTAGATATCGTAGAAGTGGTGGTTGACGTAGTTGTAGAGGTTGTAGATGCTGAGGTTGTTGAGATTGAGGAGGTTGTAGATGCTGAGGTTGAGGAGGTTGTAGAGAGTGTCGTAGATGTAGTGGTTACCGTTGTTGTCGAAGAAGCAGGAGCAGCCGAAGATGTAGATTGGACTTTGGTGGTCAAGGTGCCGATCTCTACTGTTTGCGATATGCCTGATTTAGTAAAGCCGAGATAGACATAGCCTGTTAAAGGCGTGCCGAGAGAGTATGAGCCAGGGTATGGCGAACCTGTTGGAAGCTGCAGCTGCACAGTTGCCTCTTGACCCATGTTGAGAGTGCCGATGCTGGCGCTCGCCGCATTGCTCAATGTGCCGCCGCTAGGCACAAAATACACGTTGACATTGCTTAGTTGCTGCGCTATCGCTTGGCCTACTGTAACTGTGAGAACGCCGCTGGTCGAAAGAACAGGGTTGCTGCATAGGAATCCTGACTGCGGAATGCAGCCTGCAGGCAAGTATGATTTTGTAGTGAAGACACCGAGTTGGAACAAGGCGCCGAGCACAACCGCGATTATGAGAATTGCCCAGCCATAAGTCATTAAGTATTCCATTGCGCTCTGGGCTCTTGCATAACAAGCAAATCGTGGTTCGCTGGGCTTGGCTTCTCTGTGCTGCTTGCTGTGCATGCCATTGCTGGTCATTTCCTCATAGCAAATATTGAAAAAAACTTTAAAACCTGTGCTATTGCGCTATTTGCTGTTTGTTCTTCTCAATGCCGCAAACCCGAATGCGCTTGCCTATGTTCCTTCTTGTTCGTATCGTAGCACCAGAAACCTGGCCTTTTTATTGTGTTAAGGTGCGAAAAGGTAGCATTCGCATTTGGTTTAAGTTATTAAAATTGCGAAAAGGATATATTATTATCCTTTTCATACTATTAATGATAAAATGCCCTTCTATGAGGAATTGAAGACTGAAGAGCAGCGGCGAATTGCAATGCTGCAAGACACTGCGATAGACATAGTAGACAGAGCTATCAAGTCTTATGCGCTCCACGGCGGCACTGCCATTTGGCGGTGCTATAATGGAAACAGGTTTTCCTACGATCTTGATTTCTATTTTGGTGAGAAAGACATATGCAAAAAGATCATGAAAATTGCAAGCGCTTATAGTTTGAGATTTGACTGTTCAGATAAACGAAAAGTATATGCTAAGCTATATGGGTACAGCGCTCACGTCGGCATACAAGCTGATCTAAAAAAGGTTAAAGGAACGCCCGTGAGTTTTCTAAAGTACAACGGCTCCGCAATTACTGTGTTTGTTTTGAGTCCAACCGACCTATTCCTTGAGAAAATTTCTGCGTATAAAGATAGGCTGGAAAGCAAAGACTTGTATGACCTATATCAGCTTGCGAGCGGAGACCTTTCCGGTGCTTACACTATCAACAAGGCAAAGATTAAGCCAAAGCTAATCGGGTTGCTGTCGGACTTTAAAAAACCGGCTGACAACTGGCAAGATCTTGAGTTAATGCTGCTGCACGGGAGACTTCCTACCCTGGAATATGTTCTTTCATATCTTAAGAAATTGGTGCAATCATGAAGTACATGCTGCCTTTTGTAAAGAAGTTTTCTTCAGACGAATATCCTGTATTTACTTCAAACGATGCAACAAAATTCTTAACAGAGTTGGGGGCTACAGATACCTATGCAAAATTCCTCATAAAGTATTTGCTTAGAAAAGGACGCATTGTAAGGATAACAAAAGGGGTATATAGCTTCAGCCACGACGCGGAACTTTACGGATTTGGCTTCCAGCCCTTTTACTACGGCCTCCAGCATGCGCTTACGCTTAATGATTTGTGGCCTGAACAAACTTCTCCTGTTGTGATAACTACTAGAAATGTAAGGAGCGGTGTAAGAAACGTCGGAGGCACAAGGATTTTCATTAAGCACATAGATTCCAAATATTTTTTCGGATTTTATAGCAGAATATACAACAACCGATATTTGCCTGTGTCGGATCCGGAAAAAACACTCATAGACTTTGTCTATTTTAGGCGGACACTTTCTGAACAGACTTACGCTGAAATAGTAAGAAGGATCGATATAAAGAAACTTAGGGGCTATCTTAAGAATTACAAGCCAAAAACAGCAAAGACGGTAATGAAAATAGTTAAGAAATACACCTAATTGTGCCTTCTTTGATAACTGATTAATTGCTGCCTGCTGCCATTAGGTTGTTGCAAGTTTTGATTCTATCTTTTAAAGATTAGACCGTAATGATATGGGCTTGGCTTAAACTCCTTTTCAAGTTTGAAGTCTCTGAAAATTGATAGGTAATCGCCTTTTGACATTCTTATCCACATTGGTGGGCCGAACGCTGTTTCTGTCTTTTCCCAGTCTATTACTATTACCTTGCCATTCTGCTTTAGGACACGCAATATTTCCTGGTATACTGCCTCTCTATCCATATCGTGGAATGAGTTTGCGAGCAATACTGCGTCTAAGCTGCCAGTGGGTATTGATGTATGTGCGGCATCCTCATTCAAGAAAACAGCGTTTTCTGCTTTTATGTTTTGCCTTGCTTCTTCTATTGCCTTGGCATCGATCTCAACGCAATAAACTTTTGCTGCTAAGTCTTTGAGGTATTGGCAGTAAAACCCTGTGCCACAGCCTAGCTCTGCCACTGTATCTTCTTTGCTTATTATCTCCTGCAGGTATCCTTTTGGGTCTTCTCCAGAGCCTCTGTGCATGAATACGCGGTGCCGGTAATGCAATCAATCGCCTAGCTTGTTTGCAAGCTCCCTCAAAGCCTCAAGGTGTCTTTTCTGCTCGGCGCTGATGCTTGCATCTTTTTCTAGCGCATTTATTTCGGCAAGAATCTTTTCCTTTATTCCTTCTTTATTATCCTCCTGCCCTGCCTGCTGAGTACCTGCCCGCTCTAAAAGAGAGCTTAGCGGAAACCATTCCTCTATTTCTGCGATTGCCTGCCTGCCCTTATCAGTTATTTCATAATATTTGCCTTCTTCGGTCTCGCTCCTTTTAAGGTAGCCTTCGTCTACAAGCCTGTCAAGCTCGAAGTAGACATGGCCTGGGGAAGGCCTCCAGAAGCCATGGCTCAATTGCTCGATGTTGTTCATTATGTCTGCGCCTCTTATCTTTTGCCTGCTTGCCATTGCCAGGATGAAGTACTTCAGCCCAAAGCCGTGCCTGTGCACGCCGTGCATGCCAAAACGCATGCCCATGCCATTGCCGCGCATTCCTCGGCCGTAGCCTCTCCCATAGCCATATTTCTCATTTTCGTATTCGAAGTTCATGGTATCATCTTTTTTAGATATCTATTATAGATATATCTAATTCAGATATATAAACCTTTGCTTCTGCCTGGCAAACATCATTTAAATAAGATCGCGTGCCATTATTTATCTGATGAATATGATCGTTATGGTGATCATAGGGGAGAAGAAATACGACTTGCAAAAGCTTGTTATGGAAGCGCTAAGGGAAAATCACGAACTAACATACACAGCGCTGAAGAGCTATTGCGAAAAGGCAATAAGCACGGATTCCGGCAAAGAGATAGTACTCAATTCTAACACGGTGCGTGCTGCTATTGCCACGCTAGTACAAAGCGGGGTGGCGGAGATTACCAGTGAAAGCATTTACGAAGAATTACGTATAGCACTGCGTACGTAACCTGGGGATATTTTGCTACCAACCTAAGCATAAAAATACGAAATATCGATGAATAACTGAAAATATGCAGATTATCGCAGAAGATAAGCAGGACAAGGATATAATCTAGAAGAGGGGATAATTAAAAATTCTGCGAGACAAAGGGCCCTCTAGCAGGGAGACATAAACTATTATTTGTGCGCCGCGGGACTCAAACTTGCACAACAGCGTATAACAAAAACACTTTATGGATAGATATAGACTAGAAGAGGCAGAAAAACCAAGTTTGAAAAACATGCCTACTGCTTTACCGATCAGAGCGAGGCTTTCAGGAATGTGCAGGGGTTCAGAAACTGAATCTTTTTGTCTTTTTGTTGAACAGAGCCTTGTAGGCTATACCGCTTGCAAATTGGAAGAGTCCTCCTACTATGATAGGCAAAGGCAAAGCAACCTCCATAAGATAACCAGAAGCGCCTGCACTAAGCTGCGCTACCCTTGTAGCGATTCCCTGCATACTTGAAGCAGTGCCATAATCCTCGTTGCTTATGCCGCGTATGTTCACATTTGTTCTGCTCGGATTGCCAAATCCGCCCAGGATCGACCTAAGAAGGTAAAATATAGCTGCAAGAATAAATGTAGGCGAGAGCGCCATCGCGAACACGAAGATGGCTCCTACTATTCTTGTCATGGCCGCTATGCTTAGCGATTCAAACTTGCTGGCATACTTCATGGAAAGATAAAGGCCGAATGCTGTGAAAAAGTAAACTGCTGTAAAAAGAGCACCTATTTCAGAGTTTGTTGCTCCATACATTAATTTAAGCCAAAGAGGCAACAAGGGCGCTATTAGGCCCATGCCTGCGCCGCCTAAAATATTTACAGCTATTACTTTACTCAAGTAATGCCAACTTTGCTGCGTCATTATTTTTGTAGTCTTCTTTTCTTTGGGCACTTCTTTCAGCGGCAACAAGAAAACAACAGAAAGGCCGAGAAGAAATGCCGCAACTGCAAAAAATATCTATAAGCTGCTAGCAGGCCGATAAACTTGCTGGCTACGGAGATGAGCTAAACAATATGCTGCCACCAATAGCAGCTATTGACGCTACAAGGCTTATTGAGGAGTAGCGTTTCACACGCTCCTGCTCGTTTCTATAATTATTGGCTATGAAAGCACTAGAGCCTGGAGAAAAAGAGCCTCGCATGCCGCCTGCACTACCACTAAGCCCTGCAAGGGCCATACCTAAAACAATTAGTGGAATATAAGTAGCGACAGCGATAATTGCTACTCCTAAGAAGGTTACTACTTCGCTTATTATCATTTCAGCCTTGAATCCCTTCCTATCCCTATAGCGCCGTAGGCAAAAGTAAGAAGTATTGTAAAAAGCATAACTAGCGCTGCAATGATGCCTATTCCAACCAAGCTGAGATGTAATGCTGAAAGATAAAGAGAAAAGGCAAGGCTTGTATAGATTAATGCAATGCTCCTAAGAGCCCTTGAATAAAGCAAGTAATTGAAGGTTTTGTCTACATAGCTTTGCAAAATATACCACCAAGTATTTCGCAGATTAGAAATATATATCTGAGAATGTAAATTTAAAATATGTCAGTAAGGGAAGAACCTAACTTTCTTCGAGAAATAATAAAGCTGAAGGAGTATACAACACCGACGCAATTGGCAGATCTAGAGGAAGCCCTTATAGACATAGATGATAATAAAAACATAAAATATGCAATAGCCTATGAAACTTTAGATCTTTGCAAACTGGCAAAGGAGCATAAAAATGAGATGGCAGATGCAGTAATAAAGCTTATCAGAACTCTAGGCCAGAGGCCAAAGGTAATTATGGAGATATTAGGAAGCATAGCAAACACCTTATCCATCTATTTGCCAAATGGAATGATAACTGTTGAGCAGGCCATACAATCAATAGAATTAATTGCAGAGCAAGCAGAGGAGGTGAAGAAAATTCCAAAAGATAGCGAGGCTGCCGATTTTGCAGTTAAGCTTATTTTAGGATCTGGCGTCCTGAAGAAAATGGTAAGAAGTTAGAAAAACTTAACTTGCCAACGCCATTCTTTTTCCTTAAAGGGATTGCTATTCAAAAGAATAAACCCCAATAGGTAATTTGGTTTTACCTGCAGGGTTATGAATTCTTGTTCGTTATAAGGATTCTTGGAATTAGCTATTACCCTATCACCAAGCTCGGAAATGGTAAGATCAGAAACCTTGTTTAAGTCATACACATTTTCTTTTGGAACTTCTACTACATAAACTACAGGACGGCCTTCGTCGAACAGCTCTGCAAGCCTTTCATAAAATTCAGAAGAAGGCGTTCCATCATCATTGACATACATTCCCATATCCATTTGTTGCTTGAGCTCCAACGGGATCCTTGCTGCTCTAAGGGCTGTTTCAGCGCGTGTAGTCAAAGAAACGAAAGGAGTAAGCGTTACAGGAAAAGCTTTGCCTTCTTTCCAAAAGGTTACAACTTTGCCATATGCATGCAACTCAGCAACGTGGCTCAATGGCTCTCCGCGCAGGTTTGATTTGAGCTCTTCAGCTATATCAACCCCCAGCTGTATTGCCCTAGAAACTAATCCTTTTTCAAGCATCTTTTCAACTTCTTCCTCTTCTTGTTTTTTATCTTTCAGGCTTTCCTTTCCTAGTTTCAGAAATTCCCCGCGGTATAACCTTAACCCTTGGGCTGGACGGGTCTCGTCAAATATTTTGAGGGCCTGTATGCCAACTTTCATTACTTCTTCCCAAGTCTCTTCGGGCTTAGTATATCTTTGAAACTTTTCAACATCCATCGGTTTATTTTGCCCTTTTTGGATATTTAATAATTACCTTTCGCAACCTATGCAAGAATAGGTTTATAAGACCAGATTCCTTATGTCCTTATGAAAAAAAGGTGGGGATATGGTAGAGATAGGTAAGAGGATAAAAAGCGTAATTGAACGTGACAAAAACATAATTTTCACAACTACAAGAAGCTCCTATCCTTTTGTCGCTGACAGGTTCGATGGCTACTATGCCTACGACATAGAGGGAAACAAATACCTGGACTTCTCAACATTCATTTCTATTTACAATTTCGGAAAAGAAGGCCTAGAGCTTGTAAAGCAGGCAGTCAAGCTCCAGGCTGGGAAGCTCATGCATTCAGCTTTTCAAGACTTCTACGCAGAATTGCCAGTAACTGTAGCTGAGAAACTTGTAAGCCTGCTTCCAAACGGCTTTGGCAGGGTTTTCTTCTCCAATTCAGGCACGGAAGCCAATGAAGATGCGATAAAGCTTGCAAGGCTTTTTACCAAAAGGCCGTATTTTCTTGCGTTTTACAACTCCTTCCACGGCCGTTCGCTTGGCTCGTTATCAATGACCTCTAGCAAAGTTGCACAGCGTGCTCATCTTGGCCCTTTTGTGGGCTTTTATCATGCATTCTATCCAAACCCCTATCGCTGCCCATTTCATTCTTCTAGCCCAGAAGAGTGCGCAAAGGACAGTCTGGACTTCATAGAAAACTTTTTGTTCAGAAAGGTGGTGTCACCTGAGGAGATTGCAGGAATATTCGTAGAGCCGGTGCAGGGCGAAGGGGGCTATATAATACCGCCTAAGGAGTTTATTATAGGCCTAAGAAAGCTGGCAGACGAGCACAATATTCTGCTTGTCGACGATGAAATACAGGCAGGACTTATGAGAACAGGCAAGTTTGTAGCATTGGACCATTTCGGCGTAAAGGCAGACATCTACACGTTCGCAAAGGCTCTTGGTGGCGGCTTGCCGCTTGGAGCTACAGTAGCAAAGAGAAGCCTTGGAGACACGCCCGAAGGCTCGCATGCGGGCACGTTTGGAGGTAATTTGTTAAGCATAGCGGCATCTAACGCATTGCTGGACTACATAAAGAGGAACAGGACAAAGCTTGAGCAAATGGCAGCAAAGAAAGGGGCTATGATACTTAAAAGGCTAAACGAAATGAAGGAAAGCTACGAGCTTGTTGGCGACGCTAGGGGGCTAGGCATGATGCTAGCAATAGAGCTAGTAAAGAACAAAGAAAGCAAGGTGCCTGCTAGAAATGAGCGTGAGGCTGTATTGAACAAATGCTTCGAAAAAGGCTTGCTTCTGCTTGGAAGCGGGGAGTCGTCAATAAGGATAATACCAGCAATAACAATGCCTGAAGATCTAATAAACAAAGGGCTTGACGTGCTTGAAGAGGCCATAAAGGAGGTTTCAAACAAAGGCGCTTAAGTCGAACTGCTTCTGCAAGGGCTTTGCTGCTTCTTGATTTTGCTCCCTTTCTGTTTCGTTTTCCTCCTTGGGCAGGGTAACACTACCAAATACCTGTTCTATCTCGTCTTTGAGAAGCTGGAGCCTTTGCTTGGTATATACGTCGATGTTATACTTCTCTGCAAGGTCTATGGCAATCCACAGATATTTCTCTATGCCTCCTTTGGAGATTGTAAGCAGAAGCTTGCCCCCGCATTTTGTGCATTTGCCAGTTAGAGGCACTCGCCTGTATTTTGCGTTGCACACAGCACAGCGGAACTGCTGCTTTGAGAACGAATGCAGATTGCCCATTAGGTCTGGAATGAAATGGCTTAGTATGAGCCTCTTGGCTGCATCGCGCTTGTCAATGGAATAGAGCATGTCTATCAGCTTGAATTCTGCATCGATTTTTTCCTGCATCGATTTGAGAAGAACGTACTTGCTTCTTTTAGGCGCACTTGTTATCGCGTTTATGCTGGACTCGTGCGTGAAGCCCAGGCCGACATAGGCCCGCTCACTGCCAAGCCTTGATTCTACAATATCCAGCTTAACATCTCCAGGCATTGCCTGCGCATTAGTTTTTTCATAGAACTCAAGCGGATAGCTCATCTCGAGCTCCATTGAATAGACTTCATCATCGACCTCTTCTGGAAACACATGCGTGGTAAGTAGAAGGGGTGCATCCATAGTTCCGCCGATGCTTGCAGGCAGGTATCGCCTTGAGAAGTTGAGAAGAGCGTCGAGCAAAAGCATAGTTGTGTCTTCATCGCCGTCTGTATTCCTCCTTCTTGCTGAAATTGTGTAAGGATGCGCAAATCCGACATTGGCTTCTGTTATGCCTACTACTCTATTGAGCACTGCGCATGAAGTATGCGGCGAAAGCGTTATTACCAAATGCCCTATAAGGTCTTCTGGCTCCTGTATGTTGTAGAATCTTGGCAGACCGTAGTACCTTTCCAGCAGGTCGTCTACAAACTGGGCGACCCTGACGAAGTACTCTGCGCCCCTCTTGTTGAGTATTACATCTTGGTGCCTAAGCTCTACCAGCTGCTCCTCACTAGTAAGCTCGTTGCCCAGATAGTCCTTGTCATAACCCAGCTCCCTAAGCTTTTCTACGCTCACGTGCATCTCCTTGGGATAGAAATGGGTTATCGGGGCGTCGGTAGCGTCAAACCTTATGGTGCCGTCTTTGAATACATACACATCGTGCATTGCACGAAGTACGCCTTTCTCTATCGACTCTGCAATTTTGTCCTTGTTAATGAGCCCCTTTACTCCTTTAACGAGCTTTGGGACCTGGCTAAGCCCCAGCCTCTTCAAAGCGCCCGATAGCATTCTGCTTATGTCTATATCTATCTCTCCATATGTCTTGCCTGCTTCGTCTGGCTCAACATATGTAGGCACTCCGCAATCGTAGCAGAAAGGCGTACCCACTATTCTTTTGCAGACTGGGCACTTGTATCTTGCAATTTCAACCCTTATTTCCTGCTTTGTGAAGCTTTCTGCTTGCTTTGCCGAAGCCGCAACCACATTCCTGTCCCTTCCTCCGAAGCTACTTATCGGAAATAGGGCGTTAGGTGCGGGCTTCATTAATCTTTCTCTTGCTTTTTCAGGCCTTCCTATCCTTGCACCGATAAAGGTTGACCTTTTTGGGAGCTTGACAGGAGAAACAGCATTAACGGCATCGAGCGCGCTGCTTGCTTTCTCTATAGCATCCATCAATCTTTGGAGCCTATTGCTGGCATACATCTCTTCATTAACGAAGCCTAGAGAAACAAGCAGACTTTTGGCATAGCCCCTCTCTATTACTATCTTTCCTTCGCGAATCCTGTGTGGCACAGCAAGAAGCTCAAGCACTGATTTAACATCTTTATTGTATTCAAGGACAAGGTCCTCTATATTGTCAAGCTTTTTGTTCGGCATTTGGCTCGAGATTGCAGTGGCAAGCTGAGAGAGTTCAGCAAGAGTAATTGCCTGAAATTCAAACAAGAACCTTGGATGCATTGGCACCCCATACTTCATAGAGTAGGAAAGGGCTGTGTCAAAGTCCATATCACGAACTTCGTTGTAGCCAAGTTCTATTCCTTTAGACTTGAGCTCTGCTTGCCAAAGTTCCTCCACGTAGCTGCTAGGCTGCAACTGTGTGTTTGTTTTTCTAAAGTCGCCAAAGGTAATCAGGATGTCGCCAACATAGAGAATTTCGTCGATGTTGCCCTTCTGGGCATAAGCCTCCTCGGCAGAGTTTATCCTTAAAGCGTCGCCGTTTTTGAGCCTTACAAACGGCCCTTCGATAGAATCTACAGGCATTGCTACGCAGCCTTTTCCAGGCAGCTCCACTTTTAGTTGCGTACCGATTGCGATGAACTCGTCAAGCAGCACCATAGAAGCTGGACTAAACCCCTTAGCGGCTATGCCTGTAAGCCTGCTTCTGCCATACCTGAGCCTAAACCCACCAACGTGCCTTGGATAAGCAAGAATAGGCCTGCCGGCCACAAGCTCTTCTAGAAAGCCTTCATAAATGTCAGTTACCTCCTGCTGTGCTGTTGGCTTCTCAACCTTTATCACGCTGTTAAGCCAGCTCCAATCTAAGCCTACTTTTTTTGTTTCCCTGAGAACGCTCTTTGCCTTCTGTATTATGCTGCTAACAACCAAAGGCACACCGCTTCTTATTCTATTTTCTAGTTGGACAGTGCGGCCATCAGCCCTTCTGCGCTGTATGTTTGTATGCACACTCACCTCCAGCTTTTCGCTCGCTATGCCGTCTATGCAAACTCCACAATTTTCCAATACAACGCGCATCTCATCCTCGCTTGGCATGTATTGAAGTCTTGCAATTTCTGAGTTGTATAGGGTAATTTCTTCGATATACCTGCCTATCTCCTCCTGAGTCGCCTTGTACGAGCTTATGCCAAAGAACTTCCTTGCGTAATCTGCCAGCGCTACTGAAAGGGCTACAGAAGTGCCGCCTGCACTCCTTATAGGCCCTGCATATACCAACGCAATATAATCAGAATTGTCCGGGTTCTTGTAATAGGCAATATCCTGTATGCCTTCTGTAGGCGCTACCAAAATTCCTTCAGTAAGTATTGCCACGCCTGTTCTCACTGCTAGCAATATTCTTTTGATTTTATCGTAAGAATCGAATTTCTCGTTTGTACAAATCTCCTTTACCATTTCAAATGCAAGTTCGCTCCTGCTTCTCCCATTCATCTTTGACTTTATGAGATCAGCCAAGCCGCTTACGCCAATAAGCCCTTCTACTCTGTCTGCAATGCCCGGCGCAGGCACAATCTCTACATCGCTGCTTGCATCTAATCCTTTTGCTCTTGCCTCTTTAGCCACTTTATAAGCTTTGTCAAATTCCTTATCAAGCATTGAAAAGTATTCCTGAATCATACAACCAGCCTGTTGAAATCAATCACATTCAGATTTCTAGATTTAGCTTCATAGACGGGCAGGATTGCAGGGGTAGGTATATGGCCTTGTTTTATTTGATAAGCGGTCCTGGCCTGCCAAGTGCCGCCGTTTAGCACAAGCGTGCCGTGGTAGTCTACGGCGCCATTTTTATGTATGTGCCCCATGGCTAGTATGTCTGGTACTCTGTCTATTACCAAGTCGTCGTCCTTCCCTGGCACTATGGGATTGGTGCCATAGATTGGGGAAAGGTGCCTTCTCCTCAACAGCTCAACCATAGCCTCTTCGGGCCTACTATAGCTGCAGCCTCGAACACTGCTTATTATGGAATCTAGCGAAGCACCATGGTATGCAAGCACGAGCAAATCTTGAAGCTCTAGCCATGCGGGGTTTGTTACCAAATGCACGTTGCCAGTATTGTACTTTGCAAGCTCTCTGTCTAGCTCAGGCTGCGGCTCGGCCCTTCTAACCCCGTCGTGGTTTCCTGGCAAAACAAATACCTCCATGCTATCGGGTATTTGTTTTATAAGCTCGAAAAACATAGCGTATTGGGCATAGATATCGCTTACAAGCAACTCTTTCTCCTGCCCTGGATAAACGCCAACTCCATCTACCAAGTCGCCTGTTATCACTACGTAGCTAACCTTCTCTGCAAGGTCTTTCATGTAGTCTAGCCTATGGTTCAGCCACTCTAGCATTTTGTTAAATTGCTTTTCCAAGAAAAGCTTGTGGCCTACATGGGTGTCGGTAATAAAAGCTACCGCAAAATCTTCCTTGCTTTGCTTTCTAGTCCTTATAGGTATGTCTGGCCATGAAAAATAGCTTGCAATAAGAAGCCCTTTTGAAACCTTGCCCTTTACAAGTATTACATCATCTTTGGTTATTTTTGCCGCCTGCTCGAAAACTAGCCTTTGATCTGGCCTTGCCCCTCTGGCGTTTTCTTGAGGCTTGGCAAACAGTACATTTACCGAACCCGTAGTATCTTCTAATGTAACTAGTACGTGGCCGTTCTTTGTGAACTTCCTTTCATACACCATGCCAATTACACTCACCTCCCTTCCGGCCACAAACCCTTCAAGATTGGCTATGTCTGTAGTGCCAAAGCTGCGGCTTTCAGTCATTATGCGCCTGAGCTTTTCAAAACGATTGTTGAAGTAGTTTATGAAAGAGTTGGAAGATGATTCAGAGTATTCTATCCTTGCGTTAGCATATTTGTATGTCTTTGGCTTTTCAGCCTGTGCTGCTTCAGATTTTATAGATGCGATGGGTTTTGGTATTTTGGGCTCTGTTGCTTGCTTTATTATCTCTCCAAGCGTCTGCTTATCTAACACTTTGAGCCCCTGCCTGTCAGAAAAATAATTTTCAATAAGCTTTGAAAGGTAGAAAACATCAATATTGCGTATTTCCAAATCAGTTATATCTGCACCCACTAGCACTTTACCTTGTAATAGCCTAGAAAGTTCTGCAACGGCCCCCATACAACCAAATTTTGCTTTTTGTTTTTGTTAATATAAAAATATTCTTGCTTTTATATTTACACAACTACGCATGGCTTTGCGCAAGCCTACGAGGCAAAAGGCTATAAGGCTTTTGAGAGAAATAGCATTATGCCATTCAAACTGCAAAGCGCAATGGAATACCTAATGACCTATGGCTGGGCAATACTCATAATAGCGGTTGCCCTTGGAGCTCTTTACGGGCTTGGTGTATTTAGCCCTGGAAGGTTCCTTGGCTCTCAATGCCTACTGCCTGCTGGATTCTCTTGTCCTTCTCTCTCTATGAGCTCAAACGGCCTTCTAACTATAAACCTACTCCAAGCTACTGATGCGCCTATAAACATAACTGCGTATGGTTGCAATACAAACTCCACTATTATAAACATGCAAACTCCATATAAACCTCCCTCAAATCAAATAACACTACAAATAGGTGCTAACTACACATTCACAGTTCAGTGCTATTCCGGGGCTTCGAAATTCTCTGGCAGCCCTGGAACAAACTTCAACGGCTACCTTATCATAAACTATACAAACCTCATAACAGGCTTTCCGCAAACAATTACCGGCAAACTGTTCGTAAGAATAGCATAGCTATTCGCACTTTGTATAGCCGCAGTTTTTGCATATGTAGCAGCCGTTTTCATATACTAGTGTCTTTTCTCCACAAACAGGGCACACCGACGGCTCGATCTCTTCCGTTTGGCTTGCTTCTGTCTTTGTATTAACATCTCCATTCCCTTCTTCGCTCTTTATCCCCTCCTCTGAAGACACCTGAAGCTGATGCCCTAGCGCGCTGCTCTCATCTGCTTTTGCCGCTTCTTTCAAAGAGCCTGTTGCGAACGTTGCCGTACCCATCGCTATCTCTATTGCCTTTGCAATGGCGTCAGGCACGCTATAAAGCTTGAGCCCTTTATACCAAGTTATAGAGTCATTGGCCCTTATGCCCTTGAGGCTCTTAAGCACATTGTCGATGCTGCCTCCAGCCTGCAAGTACCTGCTTATAAGCCTGCCTATAGCTTCGCAGTAGCTCTTTTCTTGGCTTCCGCCACGCCCCATGTTGGCGAACACCTCTTTCACATTGCCTTCTTCGTCAAAATTGACTGTGACATAAAGAGAGCCCTGAGGTAAAACCATCTTTACAGTCTTACCAACCATTGTCTCTGGCCTTTCCCATACCTGAGCCTTTGCTTGTTGTCCTTCTTTTTTGCCGGATTCCAGGCTAAGAACATCTTCCCTAGAACCTTCTCTATACACAGTTATGCTTTTACAGCCTGTCTTCCATGCTTGCATGTATATTTCTCCCACCGCCTCTTCAGATATGTCTCTTGGAAGGTTGACTGTTGAGGAGATGCCACTATCTATGTGCTTCTGTATAGTAGCTTGAAGCTTTACCCTAAAGTTAGGGTCTATTTTATACGCAGGAACAAAATAATCAGGAAGCTCTTCCTCGCTTTCTATTCCAGCAAAGGCCATGTATTGCTTTACTAACGGATGATATACTTTGAATTCTCCTTTGCTCAAAGATTCGGATCTCCTAGTATAGGAAAATGCAAAGATAGGTTCTATGCCGCTGCTTGTGCCTGCAAGCACAGACCCACTCCCGACAGGCGGTACTGTTAATATTGCTACATTCCTAAGCCCGTACTGTGCTATCTTCTTCTTCAGCTCATCATTAAGCCTCTGTACAAAAGGCCTTGAAAGATGCTTGTCTTTGTCAAAAAGAGGGAAAGGCCCTTTCTCCTTTGCAAGCTCTGTGCTCTGGTCATAAGCCCAGTTTTTAATCTTTTCAAACAGCTCGTCAGCAAATTTCAGCGCTTCTTCAGAGTCGTACTTTATCCTAAGCTTTGCAAACATGTCAGCTAAGCCAGTAAAGCCTAAGCCTATCCTCCTGGTATTCTTTGCTGCCTCTGCCTGGGCCTTGAGCGGGTGCAAAGGCTCGTTATAATCAAGCACGTCATCCAAGAACCTAACACCTATACGGACTGTTTTCTCCAAATTTTCCCAATCGATACTTGCTTTTTCGGTAAAAGGATCTTTAACAAAGGCAGAAAGATTGATATTGCCGAGATCGCAAGCGCCGTAGTTTTGCAAAGGTTGCTCTGCGCAAGGGTTTGTTGTTACAATCTCCATTCCATTATATTCACTAGGCGATTCTCTCTTCATCGTGTCCCAAAACATTATGCCTGGCTCTGCCCATTTCCAAGCAGAATGAATAAGTTCATTCCATATCTCCCTTGCCTTAACCTTCTTTTCTACCCTTCCTATAATGTTGTTTTCATACCATAGCGTGAATTCCTCATCGTTTTCCACCGCCTTCATGAATTCGTCAGTGACACGTACGCTGATGTTGGCATATCTCACCTTTTCAAGGTTCTGTTTTACGTGGATGAAATCAAAAATGTCCGGATGGTCAACTCGCAGTGTTATCATCAAGGCGCCACGCCTCCCTGCCTGACCTATTGTATGGGTTGTTTCGCTCATGATCTCCATGAAGGATACAGAGCCTGTAGAGAAGAGAGCTGCGTTGTGCACAGGTGTGCCTTTTGGCCTGAGAATGCTTATATCAGTCCCTACACCGCCGCCATAGGAATATGTTCGCGCTGCCTCTTTACACCAATCGAATATGCCTTCGATAGAGTCCTCTTTTATAGCAATTACATAGCAGTTAATCAGCGTTGCCTTTCGCTTTTGCTGACCCGCACCGAACATTATTCTGCCGCCTGGCACAAACCTGAAATCATTAAGTAGCCAAAGAAAATCCTTGTACGCCTTCTCTCTTGCTTCCTGATTCGTTTCTACTCCAGAAATAGCTCTAGCTATTCTTTCCCACATCTCTACCGGCGTCTTTTCAAGAGCATTGCCCTGCTCGTCCTTAAGTGCGTACTTCTCAAAAAATACCCTGGCTCTTATTTCATCTCCGCCAAAGAAGTCAAGAGTTTCCTGAGGTATAGGTTTAGGACCTGGCTCTCTATTGACAGCTTCGGCAAAAGCATCTTGTTCTTCTTCAGCAACCATAAAAATCGCCTATTGGTAAACTCAGTAAAATCTTATTTAATTTATTGATCAGCTTTGCAAAAGATACTACAAGGCCTTAACCTTCTCTACATTAGCTTACAGTAATGGTCGCGCTGCCAGAGGTGTTGTAGGCATAGTTGCTACAAACATTGTTTGTACAGAGGTAATACTTTATGGTAAAGACAGGGTAGACCTGCGTGCCTGGACTAAACCGCAAACCGGGCATTATAACATTACAAGTGACCAATGCTGCGTTTATTGCGTTTACAGGAAGGCAATTGCCAGTATAGTTAGACGAGGCGAGCGTAGGTTTGAATATTATCGAATTGACAGGAAAATTCATCTTCGTGCCTAGTTGGTTTGTAAACTGAACTTCTGCAAAGGAGCCAATTGAATTAGAAGAAAAATAAGCAGCTATGCATGGAAGTCCGGGAGAGATATAGCAAGAGGAAGGGGCGTAAGTGCTTACGCCTTTAGACGATACGAAGACAAAGACTATACTTATAAACAAGGCTATAATTATAAATGCCCAACCATATACGGTGAGAAACTCCAAAGCAGACTGGGCTTGCATGTATTTACTCTACAACTTATCTTTATAAATTACCTTATATCTTTTTCTGCCTAAATCTTACTGGGATAAAAATTGATAGGAATATTGTTCAATGGGGAGGACATCGCCTCAAAGAATATCGCAGAGTACATAATTGCACAGTATGGGTTTGAAGAAAGGCAGGACAATGCATTCTTGTCTGGAGACATAAAAGTGGTAAAAAGCGAAAAAGACCTAATATATGCAGACTTTGTAGACAATTTAGGGCTAGAAATTGCCTACATGCTAAGCAAGCACGTAAGTGCTGCCGGCATAAGCTCTATAACAACTCATGCAACAGGTAATTGGAATGGAGAAGCGAAATTAGGAGGAAAGCCCTATGAGTTATCAGTAGCCGCACCTATTGAAATGCTTTCTATTCTCAGAAGTGCAGCAAATACCCGTCTTAGCGAATTAGGCTTGCAAATAACCTACGAAGCCACACACCACGGCCCTTTACTCAAAACGCCTTCTTTGTTTGTAGAGATCGGGGGCAACGAGCAGGCAGTCGGTAATAAAGAATATGCAGCGTTGCTCGGCGACGCTTTGATGAAAAGCATTGATATGGAAAAGGAGTATGGCAAGGTTGTCATTGGCATAGGTGGTACCCATTATCCAGACAGGTTCTCAAAGCTCGCGAAGGAAAAAGGATTCGCCTTTGCACATATAATGCCCAGATACGCTCTAGAAAGCGGGGGAAGCAACTTGTTCATGCTAGAGCAGGCCGCTGAGAGAAGCAGGCTTAAACCTGAAGCAGGACTAATCGATTGGCATTCATTCAACTCTACCGAAAGGCAAAAAATACTTAAAAAGCTAGAAGACATAGGGTTAGATTATATAAGTACACAAAATTTGTAGTTGGTAGCATGCGAAACTTGCTATGGCTTCCTCTGCTTTTTATAGTAACATCGGGCATTGCAAACGCGGAGTACTGGTTTCAATCTGGAGCGAGAGCCGGAAATAGCGCTGCTTGGAATAATGGGGCGATGGTAAGCATACAAACTGTAGAGCCACAGCATCCTGTAAGCGGCTCGATGGCTTTCTGGGTAGGGGAAAACCTTGATAATGGCGCCTTCTTGCAAATCGGATATACAATCGAAAACCAAACTGGCGAATATCCTAACAACTGCACAACTACTGGCTGCTCAGGGCACGTTTACCTTACCGCGGGCAATGCTACTTGGTTTTACGAATACTTTCTCCCTGGAAAGAATTCATCGTTTCTAGGAGAACTTGGGCCTGACGGAGCTGCTGGCCCCAACGGCACCTTTCATACATACGGCTTTTATTCGCTTGGAAACACCTGGTATTTCTTGTTTGACGGCAAAGTAATAGGCAAAGTAGACCTTGGAACAGATAGTTCAGGGCCGAATCCACCAGTTGCTATAGCAGAACTTGCAAATAGTAGCGGCTATGAAAGCTATATGAAACCAGTAATATTTGCAAACCTCTCCGCTTACAAATACGACCAATTCTTGCCTGTTGAAAACGCATACGCTGTGGTTTCTTACGGCTATGGCAGCAAAACAAACATACCGAACACATACGGTGTTGAAGAGCTTGACAACCGTGTTAATTTTTTTGAAGTTGGAAGCGGTTTGCCAACTTCTACAAATGGCACCGAACTTTGGCATCTAGGGTATTGGCTAAAAATCTCTACGCCGCTGAAGAATCTAAGCAGCAACATAGAATATGCTGCGTATTCTCAGATTCCTATAAGTGTGCCAAAAGTAATACAAATCAACAACACAGCCCGGTTAGTTTTCAGCAATTGGATAGGATACGGGGTAGGATCTTACTCGGGCACGTCAAATTATAGCACAGTAACAATGTACAGCAACATAACAGAGCAAGCGAGGTACACGCTCGAATATTTTGTAAACGTATCATCCAACTTTCCAACTTATGGCACTGGCTGGTATGCTGCAAACACTACTGCAAAATACGGAGTTGAAAAAAGCACCATATACGTCACAAACCAGTCTAGATTTGTATTTTCTTCATGGAGCAATGGCAATTCACAACCAAACGGAACAGTCGAAGTTACTTCGCCTATTAAGCTTATAGGAACCTACAACCAACAGTTCTTGGTAAAGATAAGCTCAGAGTATGGAAACACGACAGGCAGCGGTTGGATAAATGCGGGTGAAAAGGACATAATAAGTGTTACAATCCCGTTCGAAAACATCTCGAACGCTGAAAGACTGGCTTTTAGCGAATGGAGCAACGGCTCCACCGAGCCAAAATTAGAAGTAAATGTAACAAAGCCCATCGCACTAACTGCGCTTTATGTTTACCAATTCAAGCACTTCATCCACGCAGAAAATGCTTACAATATGACTGTTTTTCCAAAGTGGTACCTAATCAATGGCAAGCAATACAACAGCACGCTTTTTCTCGAAAACGGCACCTACGAAATTACCGGAGCATATTTTGATGGCGTATTGATTAACATAAGCAAGACTTTCTCTGCTTTAGGCCCTAACAACATAACGCTATCGCTACCAATCTACAATGTTTTATTAGAGGCGCACGACCTTTTTGGCATGCCGGTAAACACGTCGATAGCAATTACTTTTCCAAATGGAACTACTGTGCAGGAGTATACAGGCGCTTCTGGAAGCATCATACTTTACAATATACCATATGGCCGTATCAAAGGACGCGCAAACTATCTTACTCCTGTAAGCTTCGCAACTTCAGACGGCAAGCCAGCAACAATAACACTAGTCTCTCCAGCAAACTTGGCTGTGATAATAGTAATAAGCCTTATAACTATTCTATTCCTAATTTGGATTAGAAGGGAAAAGAAGCTGGTGGCTAAATGAAGGTTGCTATAATAATACCTTGCAAAGATTTTAAAGACGAAACGCTTTCTCAGGCGAAACTGCTGTTGAAGAAAAAAGACATAGACTTTGCTATATTGAGCTTCAAGTTTGACAAATGCAAAGGCTATCACGGTGCAACAGAATCGCCTGATGGCAGGGCAGACGAGTTCGAACCTGAATTTTTTGACGGTATATTGCTTGTAGACGGCCCGGGCATAGATGCTGAAAGGCTTTTTGAAAACAGACCTCTGCTTGATAGAATAAAACTTGCTTATGAAGGCAAAAGGCCGATAGCGGCTGTTGGAAATGCAATAAAGATATTAGCAAAAGCAAACATAGTAAAAGGAGTAAAGCTTGCAAGGGTAGAAGACGAAGAGACTAAGAGGCTAGTAGGGCTTTACCAAGGAGTTATTTCAAACCTTGACTTTTCTTCAAACAAAGGCATAGTAACAATTTCTGACAGCTCAAAAATGCAAGACTTAATCGCCTCTTTTGAGGAAATGCTGAGGAGCAGGCCGGTAGCTCCAAAACTGTTATAGCTTTGCCTCTATGAATATTTTCTTTTCAGCTCCGCACTCGCATTTATATACCAAATAACCATGGCTGCCGCTAGCTTTTCTTACGCTGCAATTTATTCCTGGAATTAGGAAGTTGTTACATTTTTTGCAGATCTTTTGTTTGAGCTCTTTTGGGATTTTGACTCGGTAGTGAGCACTTATTTCCCTGGCAAGCTTCACATAACGTTTTTCAAGCACCTTGCTATACTCTGTGTTTTCCCTCGCTTTCTCTTCTGCAAGCTCGAGAAGCCTTTTTATACGCTCTAAAGCAATTTCTTTTACTATCTTATTCTCCACAAAAAGAATTATACTAACAGGTTTATTATGCTGTGACACCCTCCCACGACTGAAGTCGTGGGCTTCCAGAGTGGCTATAATTGGTCGTCATGATGCCACCCGTGTAGTTCCTGCTTCTTCGGCAACTGCCTTCCTTGTGGAAGGTCTTACGTCGTCTCCACAGGCTTGACTTCCCGAATGCCCTTCGGTAGTTGAACTCGTAGAGTTCAAAACCCTTTTGAGTATATTCTGTGCGGCGTTTATGTCCCTATTCTGCATGTGCCCACACACTTCGCAGATGAATGTTCTCTGCGACAAAGGTATTTTTTGGACATGCCCACATTTATTGCAGGTCATTGATGTATATTGGGGATCCACTGCAACCACTACGCAACCAGCACTTTCAGCCTTGTATTGTAGTAGTTGTGTGAAATTGCCCCAAGAAGATTCCTCTATCGACCTTGCAAGATGATGATTCCTCACCATGTTTTGTATATCAAGGTTTTCGTATGCAATAAATGAGTATGAATTTACCAATTTGTGCGAAAGCTTATGAAGGCAATCCTGCCTTATCCTTGCGATATGTTCTGAATATTTTGCAAATCT
>JBMFIM010000013.1:0-22342 GCA_049976305.1 Candidatus Micrarchaeia archaeon
CTTCGAACTGCTCTATGCTGAAGTTGCTTACGCCTATGTGCCTGACCTTGCCAGCGTCTACCAATTCCTCAAACGCCCTCATGGTTTGCGCTATGGGCACTTCGTATGATGGCCAGTGTACAAGGTAAAGGTCTATGTAGCTTGTGCCAAGCCTTCTCAGGCTGGCTTCGCAGGCTTTTATGCAGGCATCGTGCGAAAGATGGTTTGTCCACACTTTGTCTATTATAAAAACCTTGCTCCTATCATAGCCCTTTATGCTTTCAGCAACTATGCCTTCTGTACCATACATTTCAGCAGTGTCTATGAGCCCGCTGTCGTGTTCTATAAAATATCTTATTGCTTCAATTCCATTTCTATCAATCGCCCAAGTTCCGATTCCTATTGCAGGAATCTTCTCCTTAGTGTTGCCTAGAAACTTATAAATCAAGCTAATCGTCAACTCAACAATATGCACAAAATGAATTTAAGCTTTTGCCAGGCACCATTTTAAACATGGCAACAGAATTCAGAGTAAGGCTTTGCAAGAGGGAAGACGACTACTGCCCAGACGTCGTGCTGAAATTCGATGAAGGCGTAGTCTACATAGGCGAAGACCAGAATATGGTGAAGCTTACAAAGGATCAGTGGAACATACTGGTAGAGAAAGTAAAGGAAGGCCAGCTCACAGAAATGAAATAAGGTAGCTGCTATGCTAGTTCTTTCCTGCCTTTGCCTAGCTTTAGCTATGAAAGAAGCTCGTTTATCTTTGGATAGGCTTCCAGTGCATGCTCTTTCTCTATCTGCTGGTAAAGCATGTACATTATTCCGACAGTGAGAAGAACGCCTATGCCAGTGCCTACCGCGCCAGTAAGCGTGGCAAACACAGCAAGCAACGCCACTATTATGCTGCCCAGTACCGTTATTACCGGTATGTACTTGTTGAGCAACGCCTCGGTTATCCTTGGGTCCCTCCTGAACCCAGGAATTTGCCAGCCTGCTGATTGAAGCTGCTCTGCAACGTTCTTAGGGCTCTGGCCCGTCATTTCTATCCAGAACTTGCCAAAGAGAATTGAGAGGAGCACAAAAACTATGGTAAAGACAACTATGTGAACCCATTCAGGAACCTGCACCAATGCCCCATTTGGCAAGTAGAGCGGGCTTGTGTGAGTGGCAAGGTATGTGAAATATACTCCGTAGCCGCCTATGCCTCCAAAGGTTGTGGAATAAGGAAGAGGGAAGTTCGGAGAAATAAGGTAAAGAAGACCTCCAACAAGCTCAGGCGATACCGCGCCGGTTGTGGTAGGCACAAACTGGTAGTAGGCAAAGAATCTAGCCAAGTACATGAGGCTGCCCGAGACATGGGCAAAAAGCGCAAACCAGAATGTCAGCGAGGCAAGGAGGGAATAGGTCAGTATTACTGGCAAAACGCTGACATAAAGCAACGGTATTGGCAGCCTGCCCCCTACGCCCCTGAATTGCGAGAACACCATGGGCAATTCTACCTTGAGGTTGAAGACATAGATGCTTATTATCAAAACCACTATGGCAGAGAATAGAGGGCCAAAAGCAGCAAGAGCGTTTGGCAATGCTGCTGCGCCGCCTGCAGCAATTGCTTGAGCAGCTTCAGCCCCAAGCACGTTTATAGTGCCAGCTATTATTGCATAAGACACTCCGCCTGCTATGAAGAGGTTGATACCAGAGGTTATGCCGTATTTTGTCATTGCTTCGTCCAAGTATATTATGATTATGGATGTGATTGCAAGCTGTGCAACTACAATCCAGTAGAATCCAGGCTGTGGAGGCGCATAGCCCGCATTTACAAATACCATCGCCTCTATTACCGCAATAACCATTGCTGAAAGCTTCTGCAGGCCTTGGAACCTGCCCCTTACCTCTGTATCGTGAAGGTCTACGTTTATCACTCCAGAGCCTATGATTAGTTGTAGGACTATGCTTGCGATCACTATAGGCCCAATGCCCACAGTGGTCAAGTAGCCTATCCTAGAGGCAAAGATTATGCTTATGAGCTGGAGCACAGGTTGGTTTATTGACTGTATGCTAACTCCCCATGCCGGGGTGCTGAACATTAGGAAGAATATACCCATTATTATTCCAGTCCACACCATCTTCTCTCTAAACGAGAGCGGTGTAGAGGGCCTTTTGATAGTAGGCACGTATTTCAGGATGGGGTCCAGGCTGTGGAGATCGGTCATTCTTACACCAATCTTAGCCTTAGCTCGTAGCGCCCTCTGCTTAGATGCTGCTCAACTGCAACGCTTTTCTTGAATCTTGACTGCATGTAGCCACGCAAAAGCATGCTCGACACCAGCACGTAGCCGCTATGCGAGAGCAAATGCGAATAGCTTAGTATCATCTCACTATTGGACATTTTTCCATCAACCTGCAAATAGCTGGCAAGCTGCACAGCGTCAACGCCTTTATAGCCTAGCCTCTTGCCTAGCAGATATGCTAGTTTGGCAGATGAGCTTAATAAAGGTTGCTGGAGTATGGGCAGGAAGCTTAGAAAGTAGTAGTTTTCGCAGGCTTTGCTGTGGCCTATCGACCTTTCTATCATCTCGGCCGCTTTCGAGAAGTCTGCTATGGCAATGCTTTGCGGCGCGTTGCCAACACCTATGAGGAATGTGCACTTGCCGCCGTTGAGAAGGCAGTGTGTTTCTTCTGCACCAAGCGCCTTGCCGGTTTTTGCTGAGAAAAAGCCTGCGAGCACGCCTGCTTCGTATATGTGCATGTTCATCCCGGCATTAACTTCGCTGCTTGCTGTTGCTATGGCTATGGCCTCGTGCTCTGCAGGATTGTATAGAAGCTTGCCAAAGCCTGCATGCTCAAACAGCTCTTGCAGCTTATCAAGCTCGAAATGCTTTGCAAAAAGCTCGCCAAGCGCAAAGCCTGCTTTGTAGCCAAACTGCCTTGTCTCGTTTGTGAAGTTGTAGATTATGCTTTGAAGGCTTGCGAACTGCTCGCCATGCTCTTTGCTTTTAAGGATTTGGCTGAGCAGGTAAAACTCTGTGCTCTTTGGCATTTCTGCACTTGCCCTGGCTATGCGCCTAGCCCCTGCTTTTTTTGCCCTCATTGAAACGCCTTAGGCTTCCCAGTTGGTAATACATAAGCAAAAGATTTATTATTATGAGAGAGGTCACAAGCAGGGAATTGTACCTTGCAAGGGTTGTTGATATGGCAACTGCCTGGAGGGCATTGAAGCCTAGAGTAAGTAGGAAAGGAGTTAGAAGCGCAGACCCGCAGCCACAGCTTACTACTAGGCCTCCAACTATGGGCGTTAGCGTGCTGACGCTGCACGTAGCTATTTGGGAAGAGCGCCTGTAAGCGGCAACGCCGTATATGCCTATTGTCAGCGTTATGGCACCTGTTGCTACGAGTAGGTAAATAAGGTACATTGGAACAGTGACTAGGAAAAGGCCCGCATTGAGTTTTGCAAAAAGATAAAACAAGAAGTAATATGCTGCTGCCCCTGCTATCGCTGTTGCAATGTAAGCTGGGCTTTTGAAGATTCTTGCCAAAATGCTTAGCCTTTGGCTTTTTGGCATCTTGCCACTAGTATCCAAGCTTTTCAAGCTGCTGAATAGCTGGCAGCGTGCACACAGGAGCAGTGTTGTTTATGCTGCTGCACACCATAGCCACGTACAAGTCAGCGCCTGCGTACTCGGTCCAGGCAAATTGGTCGTTAGGGTTTGCAAGCTGCGCCAGTACTTGCTCGTGCGTCATATTGGTAAGCGGAAATGAATTGCCTGTCGGCATCGAGTTTCCAAGGTCTATAGCGTCAGCTCCGCCAACTTGATAATTGCCCCATATTGTATAAGGCGTGCCCTGGAATGAAGTGCTAGAGTTCTTGCTAAGGTCGTTGAAAATGTAGTTTACAGCATCTTCATATGCCAAATTCCCAGTTGCGTTGGCATTTGCCTCTATTACCGAAATAGGGTTGAGGTTGAAGCCCTGAGTTATTGGATCTTCATCTTCTATAGAGATGAAATTTATGTACTTGCTGTGGTAGAAGTTGCCAAACGAATCTGTGCCAGACGAGTTGTAGTTTGCAGGAGCCCAGTAGACTGTAGGCAAGTCTCCGTCGCCAAAAGCGCTGTAGCCCTTGAATAGAGCGCTGAAGTTGCCGAACCTTGAAAGTGCAAGCGCCATAGCCCATTTGTTTTCGCCGCAGAATAAGCACGTTATCGAGCCAAGATATATCACGCTTGGCTTGCCGTTTACTATGAAAGCAGGAACAATGTTGGCGTGTGCACCAACCACGTTCTTTATGGACCTGTTGAGAAGCATCTCTCCAGCGATTTCGAAGTAAGAATTTGGCGCGTTGTTTATTACTGCAAGCTCTGTGGAGTTGAATGGCTGGTTTATGTTAGTGAGCCTGTGGCCGAATGGCTGCTGCTGAGTTATCACAGGCGCCGATGGCAAATACATAGGCGGAGTTATAAGGCTGCTTTGTATGTTGTAGCCCACTAGCTTAGCTGCCGGCGCTACCGTAGTGGTCGCTTGCACTTGCGTTGGTGAAGCAGGCTTTGCCACAAGAGCCAATACTGCAACTGCCAGAGCAACAACGGCAATAGCCAGAGCTGCATAAGATAATTTTCGATTGCTTGACTCTTCCTTCTCAAGCTTTCGCTCTTCCCTGTTTTCCTCCATAATATCCTGAATTGTTACGCAAAGAAAGTATATAAGCCTTTATGGGCTTTCGATATTCGCATCAGAGCCTTGCTAGCATGAAAGCAACAAGGAAGCTTAGCAGCACGCTTGCCAGCCAAATCGAGACAATGGCATAAGCAGGCTTTCTTTGCATGAGTCTAGCCTTGTAGCTATAGCCTACCCCGTAGAGGCTTGCCGTGAATGTTTGTGTGTTTGAAAGTGGTACGCCAAGCAAAGTAGCGGCTTCAACCTCCAAAGCAGAGACTGCTTGCGAAAGGAGGGCGTTAAGATAGCGAATGCTTACTATTTCATTGCCAAGCCTTCTTAGCTCGCCCTCGCTCAAAAATATGCTGCCTATAAAGATTGCAAGCACTGCTATTGTTAGCTTATACCAATACTGAACCGGTATAGAGGCGAAGAGCAGGCCCAATGTGTTGGCGCCAAGTGTGAAAGAGGTAAAGAAAGAAACGGCAACAAGCCAAAGCTTTATCTGGCCAACCCTTTTCCACAAATGGCCTTTTCTAAGCTTTCTTGTAAAATAGTGCAGCAGGGGCTTCATTGTGAACAAAGAAACAAGCGGGACAACGACCCAGAACGCAGCTATTAAAGCAATAAACAAGACATTCACATTCATGCCCATTCCGAAGCCAAGGCCCACAAGCATGCCAGTAAAAACGATCGTCAGCGAAAGTGGCACCCTGAACTTGTGTGCAAGCAAGAAAACCGCTATTGCAATCGCAAATGCCTCTGAAAGAAGCAGATTGTTCTCAACAGGCATAAGGGCATTTACTCCCCTTTTTAAGAAGGTGCCTTCTAAAGCTAGGCCTGCTACATAGCCTGCTATGGCTATTCCAATGCCCATCCTTTTGCTAGTTATCCTGCCGCCTATTATTGCGCCTGTGCATGCTGAGAGGTTGTTTCCAGATACCAAAGCAACAAGGACAAAAAACAAGGCAAGGAGTATTATTAGCAAGCAACCACTAGCTTATCAGCGAGGAGAGAATGGTAAGGTACATGTCTGCAGAATCTTCGCAGTTGTCCAGCACATCGTCTAGCAGGTGTGCTATCTCGAAGGTGTGGTAGAAGTCCTTGAAGTTTCTCTCTTGGGCATAAGCATAGTCGAACAGCGCATCTTTTACTTCGTCACCTTGTTCCTCTATAAGCTCTATCTCGCTTCTGAGCTTCTTTATCTCTATTATGCTATCGCTCGATTGCATCTTATGAAGAAGCTGCAAAGCTTTATCTGCAAAAGCATTCATCTTGACTATTGCTTCTTTGACTTTCGCCTCAGCCTTTGTATCTTTTAGCGAATACCTGGCATATTCCCTCGCAAAGTTGTATATTGCGTCTACTATCCCATCCTCTTTGTCTATGAGTGCTAGCATGTCGTCTATAAGGTTTGGCGCTATCCCGCCGGAGGTTATGAGGTTAGCTATCTCAAACACAATCTTGTCAGAATTCTCCTCTATTTCATGTATCTTTGTTATGTCTTTATTGAGCTTCGCAGCCTCAGCATTCGCCTTTATTGCTAGCTCAACAATCCTGTTGCACATCCTGAATATGCCCTCTTCACCCCCTTGGAAGAAATCCTTCAAAAATGACATGTTAAAGGATAAGTAACAAAATAATAAAATACCATTTTATGGCTCTGCTAGTTGCTTACCCTCTTACTTTCATATTTGCACATGCTTCTTACAGGGCATTTGCTGCATAGGGGCTTTTTCCTGCAGTAGTTCTTTGCAAGCTCTACGAACTGTGCGTGGAAGTCTTTGTAAAGGTCTATGCTTTCTGGCAATACGTCAAAAATCCTTTGCACTTCTTCATAGCCCATCCTCTCAGCATTAATTCCGAAGACTCTGCTCAGAATCCTGCGCGTATAAGCATCAATTACAAATACCGGCATATTGCCTGCGTAAAGGAGCATTGAGTCTGCCGTTTCTTTGCCAATTCCGCCAATGCCAAGCAGTTCCCTTCTCGGTTCTTTGCTTTTCTCGAAGAAAGAATCTATGCTGCCATAGTTCGAGACTATGTATGCTGAGAAGGATTTGAGCCTTTTTGCCTTCTGCCTGAAAAAGCCGCTAGATCTAATTGCCCTTTCTACCCTGCTTAATTTTGCTTCCGCAATGGCCTTTAAGCTTAGCAGTCTGTATGCTTCAAGCCTTGCTATCGCCTTTTCCACATTCTTCCAGCTCGTGTTCTGCGTGAGAATGGCGCCTATCACCATTTCGTCATTGCTCTTTGCAGGCCACCAATTCAAGAATCCAAAATGTCTGCGCAGCTTGGAATATAGCTCAAGCAGCTGCTTTCTAGAAAGCTGAGGCATGTCAATGCCTAGCTAGGCTATATTTTGAGCTCTCCGGATTCTAGCTTTCTAAGGGCTTCTTTTGCATCTATTCCCTCTACTGTCACGCCCATGCTCTTGCATGTGCCTATTATCTGCTTTATTCTTTCCTTCTCGCTTCTTCCATACAGGGCTGCCGATTTCATCTTGGCTATTTTCTTTATCTGTTCTAGCGTTATATTGCCCACTTTCTCATCTTTGCCCTTCGCACCCTTCTGTATGCCAAGCTCCTTCAGTATAAGCGCACTTGTTGGAGGAAGCCCAACTTCTATAGTATATGCCTTGGTGTCAGTGTTCACTACCACCTTCACCGGAACCTTGATCCCAGCAAAGTCTGCTGTCTTCTGGTTTATTTCGGCAACGATTTTGCCTATGTTCACTCCAAGAGGGCCTAGCGCAGGACCGAATGGCGGCCCTGTGGTTGCTTTACCTCCTTCTATCAAACCATTTATTGTTACCTCTCCCATCAAAACACCTAGCTTTGCTGCTTCTGGATTATCTTTGCAGCGCTTGCCTTTGTAGTTACAGGTATTGGCACTGCTACATCCATAAGCTCAACAGTAATCTCATCTTTGCCCTTTTCAGCTTTTATTACTTTCGCCTTGTAGCCCTTGAATGGTCCAGATACGAACTCCACAATGTCGCCGCTGCCTATTTCCTGCACGGTGCTTTTCACTGCCAGCATCTTGTCGAGCTCCTCTTCGCTAAGTGGCGTGGGCAATGCGCCTTTCATGTGCGGCTCATCTTGTATAAGCTCTTTGATTGTGTTGAAGCTGTCTGCCTCAACTATAAGGTAGCCGCGCATGCCCTCAGATACCACTATCGCGTTTACTGGTAGCCCAAGCTTTTCTATCTTATTCTGGAGTATGTCGGCAGATATTCTTTCCTGACTTGAGGTTACGCGTATGATATAATACACTTTACCACTTCAATACTTGGCGCTGTTCTAGTTGCAAAACCTAGAAGCCAAGTTTGGCATTACTTATTTATTTCATTATGTTTTTTAATCATACTGTTTGGCCTCCTTTTTGTTTTCCTTTCAGTCATTGCACTTATGATACGCTTTTAAAGTTTATCTGTAAAAATTATTCCTGATTTTATGAACGCGTTAAGGGCAGGGTATATAGTGGTCGGTTTGCTGATCCTGATCCTGCTTGCATACTACGCAGCAATTTCGGTGAAGCCGCATGTAACCTCTACAGTTCCTACAACTTACCCTGCTAGCTATCCGGTAATGGTGGCACTTGCAGACCCGCCTTACGTGCCAAACGGCACACAGGCGCTTAACCTATCCTACTCCGGAGTCAGGGTGCACGTAATAGGAAAGAATGTATCGCAATGGATAAATTCAGGCGCTTCAGACAGCGTAGACCTCCTCAGTCTGGTGAATATAAGTAAGGTTCTTGGCACTGTTTCAGTGCCTGCAAACAGCGAGATAGACATGCTTGCCTTTAATTTGACAAGCCTGAGCATATTTATCAACTCCACCAAGTATCCAGTGGCTGTGCCGAATGGCACGATAACTGTACATCTCCACGGCAAGGTAAACCAGTCCAGCAGCATAATAGCCGACTTTGAACCAACGATAGTTACTATTGTTACAAACAGCTCTCAGCCGGTATTTGTGCTTGTACCTTCTGTTAAGGCTGTGATAATACCAGGCATAAGCCAAAGTGCAAAGACAGGCTACATACCAGTCAACACAACCGTTAAGAGCGCCCTTAAGCTGGTTACTCCTAACATAAGCATAGTGAGTGCCTCTCTTGGCAGTGTCGGAAATGTAAGCCACGTAAGTGTGACAGTAAGAAACAATGCAAACCAGAGTATTGTTCTTAGGAACTTGCTAGTGTTCGGGGACGAAAATATGAGCATATACTTCAACCTCAGCAGAGGGGTAATCATGCCCATGAGAGACAATGTGCGTGAGATGCCTATGGGTAGCATGAGCGTTAATGCTTTCGGCGGAGCCTTCAACAGCTTCATCCCCAATGCCTCTTCCATTTCTCTGCCAACTCCTTCAGGTATTGGCAATGTCATCAAACATATGCCAATGCATAGCCATGGAATGTTCGCTCTCAACGAGGCGGACTTGGACGAAATGGCTAAAGAGGTAGAGTTGCACCACGGCATCATGAATGCCACAGAGCTTGAGGATTTGTTCAGGAACATAACCCACAACAGTAGCCTTTCCATACCCGCCTTTGCCAACATGAACAACAGCGAGCTCGAAGAAATTTTGAACAAGACAGTCATAAGCAGGAGAATGGAGATAGAGCATGAACACTTTAGAGTTCTTAATTTCCTGATAGCAAAGAACGGCTCATTAGTGCTTCCTTTCTCCCAATTAGACGCTGAAGACGAGTACTATGGCGGCGGCTACGTGCTAGGTGCAGGCAATACGATCACACTTTCCTTTAATGGCGAGATGACACTAGGAAACAGTGACGTAGTGCTAACATTCGAAAATGGCCAGACATATAGGCTGGTAATTGGCGGCGAGCACGGCGCTCATGCGTCAATAAATGTCACTGCCTCATAGTTTTGTTTGAATATTTAAGTAAAATTATTGTTGTATACTGCTTTTTAATTTTTAACAGGTAAAAAGTTAAAAGTGGAGATAAGGGAAGGTCTTTCTTTTGATGACGTGCTTCTTGTGCCTAAGCGGAATACTTTCGGATCTAGGAAGAACATAGAGCTTAAAAGCCAGCTTACCAAGAAAATACGGCTTAATCTCCCCATAGTAAGCGCAAACATGGATACTGTTACCGAAGCAGAGATGGCAATAGCAATGGCAAATGCTGGCGGCATAGGCATAATCCACAGGTTTAATACGATCGATGAAGAAGTAGAGCAGGTAAGGAAGGTTAAGAGGAAAAGCTCATACATAATCAAAGATCCATACACAGTTACTCCAGATACCACTGTTGAGGAGATAAGAAAGCTAATAGAGGAGAAGGGGGTTTCAGGCTTTCCGGTAGTAAATGGCAGAAAGCTTGTAGGCATGGTTACACGCAGGGATGTCAAGTTTGCAGAACCCGGCAAGAAGGCAGAGGAGATTATGACCCCTAAAAGAGACCTTGTTGTAGCATATTCATACAAAAAGCCTACTTCGAAAGACTTTATCGACCTTTTCAAGAAGTACAAGATAGAGAAAATTCCAATAGTAGATAAGCATTTCAACCTTGTTGCTTTGGTGGCTGCAAAAGATATAGAAGGCCTTTCAAATGTGCAGGTAAGTAAGAGCAAAGATGGGACTCTGCTTGTAGGTGCAGCAATAGGTACTAAAAATGATGCAGTAGAACGTGCCAGAAGGCTTATAGATGCAGGCGCTGACGTTTTGGTGCTGGATGTAGCGCATGGCCATTCTGACTCTGTGATAGAGTTGCTCAAGAGAATAAAGAAGGAATTTGACATAGAAGTGATAGCAGGCAATGTGGCTACAAAGGAAGGAACTGAGGACTTAATAGCTGCAGGCGCCGATGCAGTTAAAGTAGGGATAGGCCCTGGCCATGTTTGTACTACAAGGCTTGTGGCAGGCGTAGGCGTGCCCCAGTTAAGCGCAATAATGGATGCCTATTCCACCGCAAAAGAATATGGCGTACCGATAATAGGAGATGGCGGCATAAATACCTCCGGTGACATAGTCAAAGCCTTAGCCGCCGGTGCGTCTACAGTCATGATAGGAAGCCTGTTTGCAGGCACTGATGAAACGCCAGGATATTTGATAATAAGAAATAACAGAAAATTCAAGCTTTTCAGAGGAATGTCATCCGTTTCAGCAAACATAAAAAAGAGAGAAATAGAAAACTCGTCTTTCGACCCTATAGAGATAGTTGGTGAAGGCATAGAGACCTTCGTACCTTATAAAGGGTCTGTAAGCGACATATTAGTGCAGCTTGCAAATGGAATTAGGTCTGGTCTCAGCTACTGCGGTGCAAGAAACATAGATGAGTTGAGGAGAAATGCGGAATTTGTAAAGCTTGCCCCTGGAGGAAGAAAAGAAAGTTTTGAAAGACCTATAGACTCTGAACTTTAAACACAAACTAGGCGCAATAGTTTCATGTCGCTATTCAGCAAAACAATATAAGTCTTTAATTTTCAAATTCTTATGGGCCAGGGTGGCGGAATCTGGTAACGCGCTGGTCTTGAGCTTGCAAAGCTTCAAGAGCTGAATTGTGATGCAAAAGAAAACCAGTGCCCCTTCGCGGGCTTTAGGGTTCGAATCCCTACCCTGGCGTTATATTTGATAGTTCGGTTGGAGCATCTATGTTTCGGGAAGCAAGTAGTTCTCAACTAAGAAACCATTTCTTTTATTTTAACAATGTAAGCGGGAAATCCCACACTCTTTTAGAGGTGTGATGAGAGCGGGCCGCAGGCTCATTTCTTTTGTCTTCTCAAAGCAGCAGGCAATTTCGTTTTGCGCAAGGCGCTAATGGCCCAGCCTCGAAATTACAAAGATTTGCATTAGCTCTATTAGAAGTTCGACAAGTATCAAGAGAATTATGATAAACTCAAGAATATCATTATCCTTCTCTCTCAGTTGCTCTATGATAAGTGATTTTCTGGCAGAGAGCGTGCCAGCATCCCTTGTAAGCGAGTCTTTAAGTTCATTCAACCTAAAGCTTGACGCAAAAAGTCCGTAGAGTCTTGAGAGATACCATTCACCCATGCTAAAAACAGTGTTCTCTGCCCAGTTGAGAATATATGTCATTTCATTTTCAAATTCGCTAAACACCATATTTAATTTTTCTGCCTTTTTAGTGAATATTCTCGAAAAGAATCCCATCTTTCCTATCGCAGTAACTTCAGCAGTGGTCTTTTGAATGAGTGCCGATACCTTGTCTTTGTAGGTCCTAAACTTAAGGAGCTGCACGTTCGCTATCTCAGCTACAAGTAGCTCATAATCATAAGATCTTGATTTGTCTAGCAATACTGCCCCTTCCCAGCCCACATAAAATGCATCATCACTGGCGTATGAAATATTTTTCGAGAGTGTGTAGTTTAAGTAATCTGCATCAAGCTCTTCTGCATTTGGTTCGTCTATTAGCATGCCTGCTATCAAGCTTTTATAGTTTTCGAGGCCTTCCTGCTTGCTTATGTTGAGGTAGTAGAAATAGTAGAGCTCATTGATGTTTGACACTTCTATGCCTTCAGGGTATAATTTTGCTAAAGCATTTTCAACCCTTTTTCTAGCCCTTTCAGCTATTTGGCTTAGCTGCCTTTCAACATCTTTGTCAAAGGCGAGCATCTCTAGGGTATGCCGCTCTGCTCCTTCAAACAGAATCCTTATTCTTATAGAGAAGGAGCCTATGCTGTAGATTGCTACCTGCTGCCTAGTTTTAAGCACTTTGTCGCGCAATTTCACCTCTCCCTCTCCAAGGTTGAAAACTTGGGGCAGGCTGAATGTAGGAAGTTCTTCTGGCGCCGGGGCGGTGTACTCGTATTTTGAAAAATCCTCAGGTTGTCTTAGCAAATTTTTTACTCTCTCTTCTTCGAAAGTCTTGTCTGTGTCATAAATATACATTCCTATGAATTCGCCATCCATAAATTTATTGAAAGAAGCAAAATATAAAAGAGCATTTACAGCAGCATATCTCCTTTATTCTTTTCCTCTTTTCCTTTTCTAGATGGTTATTGCCAATTGACTTTAAAAATCCAAAAGCCAAGCATTAAGTAGTAAAAATGTCATTCCAGGGTTGGAGTTTTCGCAAGTGCATCTTTATACTTCAGCGTAGCCATCTATTGCAACTTAACTAATGCTTCTATGGACCTTCGCACTCGCACACCGCTCTTCGATGCGTACACTCTAAGCTTGTGCTTATCTGCGTTGTCTAGTAGCACACGCACGACTTCGTCTTCGAGCCTAATTCTGTAATAGGCGAAGTCTATGACTGTTTTCTCTATATCAGAAACTGGAACAAAGAGACCTGAATATTTCACATACTCAAAGCCAAACATCATCTTCTTCGCTATCCTTCTTACTATGATCCTGTGGCCCATAATCTCTTTCTCCCCAGGCTTTGCTTTCGTTGCAGTTATAACTACAGGATTCGCCATCTGCGTCCACAACCTCCTTATAGTAAGCGCATATTCTAGGCCATAGTAAAAGGGTGCGAACCTGAATCCTACAACGGCCTCGTTGTTGGAGAAGGTATAATAGCCGTTGCCGAGTGCAAAGATCCTATGCTTCTTAACCTGGTTGTGGATGAACAGCTTTGCATATGCCTCCGACGCGCCAAGTTTCGACATAAAGCGTTTTGCATCGTTGAGCGTGAATATGCTTTCTTTCGAGAAATAATTTTCAAATTCCTTTTCATACTTCATTCAACCATCTCTTTAGGTAGTCAACAATTTCTCTGAATGTATATTTACCATATCCTTTGTATACTAGCGACCTCAGTATATACTCATCTACAGGCTCCTTCAAGCCTTTTACGAATTCCGAGAATTTCTGCCTTACATAGTAATCGTTTTTGTCTTAGGAAATTGGTCAGCTGGACTAGGTCATACAAGTCCCTTATGTAGCGCCTGCTCGAATAGGCTTTCATCTTCCTCACTGCAAGATCAAGCGGCGAAAGCGTAAATATAGTCATGCGCGTGCCGTCGACCTTTTCATACTGTGCTAGAACACTCTCCGGTCTGCCTGTCTTTGCCTCAAGCAATACGGTTGTCTGTCCGTCTGAAATGCGCACATTAGATTCCAGCTCTGGATTTCTCCAAACTACTACAAGATTGTGTTTTTTCAGCTCAGGAAGCAGTCTTTTGGAAAATGATTTGGAAACATAGATGTCAATGTCTTCGGAAAACCCGCCTCCACCATAGCAGCGCCATACTGCGGTACCACCATACAGCACAGCGTCGGGCTGCACATGATTGTATATTATCTCAATTAGCGTGTCCTGAAGCTGTGCGATTGCAAGCTTCTCGCCGTGGAGCATGCTTCCTATTGGGTAGTCCATAATATTAAAATAACCAAAAGTTATAATAATATATATCTTTTATTGATTAAATTACTTGCCGTAGGAATCGAATACTTACCTTTGGCAGAAGTAAATTTGGCCTTAATCTTACCTTTGCAGAATCATGGTCACGGCGGCGTGTAGCCCTGCCACCAATTATTTATAAATACAACATTATTCGGCACGCCGTGGTTGCCGTTGCCACTGTAGTCGTTGGCGTTGCCGTTCAATGGCCACCAGCCTGCAAGGTGCTGCAGGTCTATGGGCGCGCCGCCTATGCCCTCTTGATAGAGGGCCTGGATTTCGTTTGATGAAAGGGAGGTATTGTAAAACTGGACATTTGCTAATAAGCCATTATAATTATAACCACAGCAATGCGGACCACCAGTACCTGTACCACCTATAGAAACAAACTGTCCAACCCCAACCAAATTTGACGAACCTATCGTATTTGCATATACCTGTTGCCCGTCTAAATAAAGAAATTCACCTGATGTATCAGAGCCAGTTATTGCAAAAAAATGCCATGAATAGGGATTTGGCAATTTAAAAATTTTCCAATTTCCCCCATTCATACATCCACCATAATATATAGTGGTAGTATTACTACCAACACTCACTTGTTGTGCCCATTCATCTGTAAATGGCAAACCTCCGCCTCCTGATGAATAGGCGGGCAATCCCATATATTTAAACCACAAAGTTACTGTTGCTGCTTTGAGATTAGGATTTAAAACATATGGATCAGCACCTATAGGAATCCAGCTTGTATTGCCGTTGAACTCTGCCACATACTCTGGCAGCTCGCCCTGGCACTCGCCCTCCAGGTTTATGTCAAATGTCGTGCCAGGCCCGTTTGGCCTGAATACCTGGCAGGCGCCTGGAGGCGCCTTCGGGGAGAAGTTGTTGGCATTGAAAACGCCGAGCTGAAACAAGGCGCCGAGCACAACCGCTATTATGAGTATGGCCCAGCCATATGTCATAAGGTATTCCATTGCTGACTGGGCTTTTGCTTTGGCCCTTGCCAAAGACCTTGCTTTGAACATGGTTTTATGATTAGGGCGATTTCTTTTCCAACCTTGCATGTATGAAGCCTTGCCCTTTTTCTGCATGCCCTCACTGATAGTATTGAAAAAAACAATAAATACTTTTCTGCCTGCCTTCGCAGAAAAAGGTTTGGGGTTGCTGGGATTTGAACCCAGACTTGCAGGTTACTTCACGCATCGTGCTTCCAGATCTTCATCATCGCAACGCTCATCAAGCTTAAGCATCTGGAGCCTGCCGCGCTGCCAGGTTACGCTACAACCCCTCAATCTTGTTTGCTTTCTAACGCTTATATATTTTTCTCAGAAAGGAATAAGATAATTGCCTGCGATACAAGCAGCCTGCTTTGGCTTTCTTGCACATTTGCGTTTGCAGCAAGCTCTTTGCATTTTTCCTCGTTGCAAATTATGAACTTTTCAGACCTTTTTAGCACGCCTAGGTCCAATTTTTCCATCTCTTGCTTTTCCGCACCTGATCCTTCAGGAATAAAGGTGTCAACGTATACGGCATCAGTGTCTTCCACAGCCTCGGCCACATTGTTAAAAAGATCTACCACTCCATGTTCTCTTGCCTTTACTAAGTATAGCGGATTGGCGCTGAATGCCTGGGGGCTTGCTATCGCTACGCTAAGGCCTAGCTTTGCTGCTCCAAGCATTAGGGAATTTACGCTGCCTAGGTTGGGATTGCCCACTATTGCGAGCTTCCTTTTCCTGCTTATACCTATCTGCCTTCTGAATAGATAAAGAGCAGAAAGCGCCAATATTGGATGCTCCAGCTCTGTGCCGGCGTTTATCACAGGCACCGAGCACAATTCGGCAAACTTAGCAAGGGAATCCTGGCTTGATAGCCTTGCAGCAATGAAATTGGCATACGTGCTAAGCACTTGGGCATACGAAGCCAAGGTTCGGTTTTCAAAATTGAGATATATCGCTCGGCCGCCAAGCCTTGATATGGCTACTTCAAGTGCAAGCCTCGTCTTCAGCGAGCTTCTCTGGAAGAGAAGGGCAAGTATGGAATCAGGCTTTATTGTTATTTCTTCCTTCCCCGCCCCAACATCGTCTGCTATTTCGAAGATTGCGTTTATCTCTTCCTTTGAAAGGTCGTCTATGCCAAGCAAGTGCATAGAATCTAGCCAAATATCATGCCAAGGCCCTGCTCAGCTCCCTCCCTTTCATTCTTTATTGCCTCTATTACCTTCCTCTCGCTTTCAGGGTCTAGCCTGCTTATGCTCTTCACAGCGTTTTTCAGCTTCTTCTCCGCAAGCTCCCAGTCTGAGTCAGAGCCCGAAAGGTCAATGTACAAGTATTCCAGGCTAGTGTCAAGCCCAAGCTCGCTTCCGCTTTTTATTTCATAATCCTGCCTTGCAAATATTATGTTTGCTTCTTTGTCGCTCTTGAGCTTTTGCAAAGCTTCATCTATCTTCTTTGCAAGCTCTTCCGCCTGCTGCTTTATCTCAGGATGCTCAGCAAGGTACTTAGGATCATTCCACTGGCTAGGCATAGAAGGAACAAGGTTCTTGTCCAAATACGGGTCGTAGGTGAGGACTTTCTTTAGCTGCTCCTCGTCAGCAGGTGAGAAGGAGTAGACTCTAGCTGTTATGCAGTCACCCCTCTACAAGCTTTGCCACTACGTGACCTTCCCTGCTAGGCCTGTTGAGCACAATGGCTTTGCCAAGCTCGGTTTGTATGACAGAGCCTTTTGTTATTATTCCGAGCCTTGCAAAGTTGCGGTTGTCCTTAGACTCTACTACACCGCTTATCTTCGCCTTCTTGTAGCCCTGCTTTGTCAGAACGTTTGCCACATCAATTCTCTTCAGCTTGGGCAGGAGCACACCGCCTCTTCCGCGCCTTTTCTCTACAACCTTCTTGTCTCCGACTCTCGTAGCTGCGAAATAGCCTCCAAACTCATGCCTTCGCTTGTCCCTGCTTTTCTTTAGCACTTTGCCGTTGCCTGTGGACTTGGTGTTCGACCTTGCATGCATCTGTATTCCAAATTGGCTCATAGCATCACATTAGCTCATATATAAGAAAGAACATTAAAATAATTGCAGGCTCTAGTTTGTAAACCTTTCGGTAGGATATGAATATATGCAGCATTACTTGGAGCGGGCAAATCCCGTGGCATATGTGTGCGAGTCTGAGAGTGTTGAAGAGAGCATAAGGGTCGCTGACAGGCTTTCTGGCAAGCATGATTTTATCTTGCTGCTCAGCAAGGGCATAGACCCTGCCAAGCTTCTTCCTGCTTATCTGAACGCAGCTGTAAGGAAGCACAGCGGCATGGGAAAGGCGAGCAAGCCAAGCATGGAAATGCTTCTTTATGTAGCAGGCACGCCTAACATAAAAGAGGCAATAAAGAAATGTGGCGTTCATGAGCAAAAATTCATTGCCTTTTCAACTAGCCATTCCTTGTTTAGGAAATTCAAGAAGCAATCTAGGATAAGAATAATTAAGCAAGTGCCAATATCCTTTGACGGTTCAGAGGCCGAAAAGGTTTTTGCCTCGATCAAGGACTAACACGCTGCTGCGCTCTCGAGGATAATTATTTAAGCTTCAAATTGCTAATATCTTTGGTTTTATGAATGATAATGAATACTACGCGCTACTAGACAGGGCTTTCTCGCTGATGCCAGCTAGTGAAACCCAGGCTACGGCAGACTTTGTCATACCCAAGGCAGACTCATTCATACAGGGCAACAAGACTATAATAAGAAACTTTGCGCAAATTGCGGATATTGCACGAAGGAAGCCAGAGCTTATACAGAGGTTCCTAATAAAGGAGCTGGGAACGCCTTCAAGCATAGACGGCCAGACTCTCAAAATAAATGCAAGGTTCCAGCCTGAGGTTCTAAACGACAAGATAAAGAAGTACTTCGAGACATATGTGATATGCAGGGAGTGCCACAAGCCAGATACGCACATAGAGTCCAGCGAAAGAGGCTATGAGGTCATAGTCTGCGAGGCTTGCGGTGCAAGGTATACAGTGAAAGAGCTGTGATAGCATGGCAAAGAAGAAAAATGAGGAAGTTGTGCATGAGCTTAAGCTTCCTCAAGGCAATGAGGTAGTAGGCAGGGTTTCTCAAGCTTTAGGCGCTTCGAACTTCAAAGTAAGGTGCGCTGATGGCTACGAAAGGCTTTGCAGCATACCAGGCAGGCTGAAGAGGGATTTCTGGATAAAAGAAGGAGACCTTGTTCTAGTAAGGCCGTGGGTTGTGCAGACTAACGAGCGAGGTGACATTGTCTGGCGCTACAGCCTTGGAGACGCCGACCTGCTCAAGAAGAAAGGAATTCCGGTGGTAGACTAATGCTTGAGGAGAAGAAGATCCAGTTTGAAGGCAGGGATTTTGTCTATTTTCAGGAAGGAAATTATGAAAAAAGTGCAGTTTTGCTTCATGGCTACAGCTTTGAGTCCAAAGTATGGGAGCAAGCAGGCATAACCGCTTTGCTTTCTTCCTTGGGCTATTCCTCGTTTGCCCTTGACATTCCAGGCTTTCCGAACAGCAGAAACAAGCAGGAGATGGATGAGGAACATATCCTTTCGCTAATAGGCGAGCTGGTAAGCAGGCTAAATAGGCCAGTCTTGCTAGGTGCTAGCGCCAGCGGCTATCTTGCCCTAAAGTTTGCAGAGCAGAATAGCAGCATGATAAGTGCGGTCATAGGTGTGGGGCCTGTGAGGCTAAACGAAATAAAAACAGGCTTAATAAAAGTTCCAATGCTTCTTATTTGGGGCTCTTTGGACAACGTCTCGAAGCCGGTCAAGGTCAAGGGCGCAAGGGTGGAGGTTATAGCAGGCGCTCGCCATGCATGCTACCTTGACAAGCCAGAAGAATTCAAGAAGCTGATTGCAGACTTCCTGCACAGCCTGTAGAGGGGGTTTGAATGCTCGACTTCAAGCCAAAGAAAAGGCTGGGCCAAAGCTTCCTTGTAAACAGGAATATAGCAAAGGCAGAGGCTGTGCATGGCGCAGGCAAAATAGTCATAGAGATGGGCCCTGGCTTGGGAGTGCTCAC
The DNA here is from genome assembly GCA_049976305.1 of Candidatus Micrarchaeia archaeon. Classification (GTDB taxonomy): domain Archaea; phylum Micrarchaeota; class Micrarchaeia; order Micrarchaeales; family CABMGC01; genus JAGDXZ01. The sequence goes on from JBMFIM010000013.1 coordinate 18,998, forward strand.
GAAGGAGCTTTGCAAAGTTGCAAAGAAGGTTATTGCAGTGGAGCTAGACCCAGACCTTTATAGCAGGCTTGGAAGGGAGCTGAAAAGCAGGAAGCTTAAGCTTATCAACAAGGATTTCTTTGAAGCTACAAGCGAGGAGCTTGAGCTAGAGAATGCAGAAATCATGATAGCAAACATTCCTTACCAGCTCTCCAGCAAGACCATTGAATTCTTATCGAGCAACTCTTTGCCAGCGGTTCTGTGCCTGCAGAAGGAGTTCGTTGAGCACATGCTTGCAAAGCCCGGGGAGCGGAGCTATTCAAAGCTGAGCGTCGTTGCGCAGCTCTCTTTCAGGCTGAGCAAGATAATGGATGTTTCAAGGGGCAACTTCAATCCTGTGCCCAAGGTGGACTCTAGCATAGTCCTGATAGAGCCGAAGAGAAAAATAGACAAGGCAACGCTGCACATACTAAGCGCTTTGATGGAGCACAAGAAGAAAACGGTAAAGAACGCAATAGAAGATGCTGCAAAAGAGCTTGGAATCAGCAAAGGGCAGGCCAAGATGATAGCACAGAAAATAAGCAACAGTTCAGCAAGGGTATTCAAACTCAGCCCAGAAAGCCTGCTCAGCCTGGCAGAAGAGATAGGAAGAGTTATCGAAGAGAGTAATAAGGCTCCTGAATCTGTTGCAGAATAACAGCATTGCTTACAAGCTCCTTGAACCGCCTCTCTATTTTTGCATAGTCTTTTCCTGCAAGGGCTTTGTAGTGCATGGGTGCCACATACGTCGCTCTGATAGCCTTTGCAGCGCCAGCTGCCTCTTCAACGTCCATTGTGTATGTGCCGCCTGCCGGTAGCAAGGCAAGGTCAACATCAATTTGCTTCATTTCCTCCACAAAATCAGTGTCGCCAGCGTGGTAGACCTTCGCTTTGCCAGTGTCTATAATATAGCCTACCCAGTTATTAGCCCTAGGGTGGAAGTTTAACCTTTCCGGCTTTGTATTATATGCCGGCACTGTCGAGAAGGAAACGCCACCAATGCTGTAGCTCTTGCCCGGCTCTACAGCAAGCACGTCCCCGTTAAGCTTGCCAGCTGATTCTTTTGGCGCTACTACCTTTGTTCCATCGGTGCGCAATACGTCTATGTCTTTGTTGCTCAGATGGTCGAAGTGAGAATGCGTTATGAAGATGATGTCTGCTTTGCCTACACGAGCAGGGTCTCTTATCCTAAATGGATCTATTGCTATTTTCTTCCCTTTGGCTTCCAGCAAGAAGCCTGCGTGGTCTATCCACTTTAGAAAATCCAACTCCATAATTAAAATTGCAAAGTAAAGATTATACATTTTTCCTTGGATCCTCTTCATCCTACATTGGTATTATTTACCTTTTTATAGAATTGTTGGGTGTGGAGAAGGCAGCAAGGAAAATACTGGGTGTATGAATTGAGAAAGCTTATCAAGGACTTAAGAAAGTCGAGGGAACGCAACCTGATAGGAAACCTTCGCTATATTGACCTTTATGCGGAATATCAAAGTATGGAAAGTTTCCGGAAAAGAAAATTTTTAATGTTTCAGCAGTAATGTATTTGCGATGAGGGCAAGGCAGAAAATACGTGCCACACTGGCAGGCGTGTTTATTGCAGAAGTACTTGTTCTCTTTCTTCCTATTCTTATGCACATTTACTTCCTGATACTGCTCCTTGGATTGGCATTTTTCCTGGCGCAGTATTTTCTAGTTCCATTCCTGCTCGGGCTTGTCTTGGGAATAAGGTACATAAACAACAAGGACAGGCTTTACAAGGCAATAGAGCGGGAAATAGGCAGCTATGGCTTTGAGAATTTCAACCTAGGGCTCGCAAACCTCGGCTCGCAAACAACGGCTTCGTTCAGGAAGGGCTTTCGCGACATAACCTTTGTGCTAGACCACAGCCTGAAAAACAAAAACAAAAGAACGATAATGCGTGCGTTGAAGAGGGAACTAGAGGCGCAGTCTGCTGCTGAATACATAATGTCCTATGGCTGGATGATTCTGATTGTGTCTATTTTGCTAATGGCGCTTTTCAAGCTAGGCCTGTTTAGTTACAGCGCCAATATTTGCGTGCCTCAAGCAGGCTTTTTGTGCAACAACATTAACCTGCTAGGCGGAGGCCTTCTTACTTTCAGCATAGGCACCTATGCGCCCATGCACATCTTCGGCATAGCTTGCACAATTGGCAGTTCTCAGCCCACTAACTTTACAGGGGTCAACATAAATTCAGCGCCTGGAAAAATAACTATCACAGGTACGACCTGCCCAACAAAAAGCAGCTCTGTCTCAGGCACAATTTGGATAGAATATACAACCCCTTATTATAGCCAGCCCCAGATAGCGGAGATAGGCAAGTTCGTAGCCTCGGCCCAGCAGCCAGCTCTTTCTGCTGTTTTTAACGGCAAGAATAGCTCAATAGTAGTGCCCTACTCTCCTCTATTTAACTTAGGAGACCCTAATTTCACCTTTGTTGCCTGGGTGATGCCACACGGATATCCAGTTAAGGGCACTAGCGGCAAGGGGTTTCCGCTTTCAGGCATAATCTTTGAGAGAGAACCGTCTTATGCTTGGGGCATAAACTCCACAGGCTACCTTAACTGGATTATAAACTATCCAGGCAAGACCATGCCTACAAACATCTACACTCCTTTAAACAACTTTACACAAGTTGTGCTTACATTCAATGGCTTCTATGTAGCAGCTTACAAAAATGGCCAACTGGGCAGCGTGATACCGGCGCCAATAGTAAACAACTCAAACCTCAACGCACTTATTATTGGAGCAAGGAATGCATCAGGCACTCCAAACACCTTCTTTAATGGAAGCATGGTCAACATACAAATTTACAACACGACCCTCTCTCCGCAGCAAGTTAAGTATTTGTATAGCGAAGGCTTGTATGGCGCCCCAATAGCAAATGCAGGGATTGTAGCATGGTGGCCATTAGACGGCAATCCTAACGACTACAGTGGCAGCGGCAATAATGGCCAAGCAAGCACTGTATCGTGGAATGCTACCTGATTAGTAGCGTATATGGTGTTGTTTGCAACAAGAACTTAAAATGCGTGTTTATTTCTAACTCGTTTTTCAAGTGCAGATTTAGATTGATCAAGTGGCACGAGTGTTGATGTGGAAGAAACAGAAGTTGTTTCCATAAGGACAAGTAAGAGCTTAAAGAAAGAGGACAAGAGACTCAATATAAACCTTAAGAAAGCGTTAGAAGATACACGGGATTGGCTGCAACAATATTTTGGTAAAAAAATCACTTAGTCAGCAGCTGTTCTCTATGGTTATTGTTTGGTCATAATCTCCTGGTGGAGTGCCCGCAGGTATTGCAAC
>JBMFIM010000014.1:0-19893 GCA_049976305.1 Candidatus Micrarchaeia archaeon
GCCTTCCATCCTAAGCACCTGTATACCCCTAAAACGTTTGTATTTATAAGGCTTTCGTGCAGGTACGGGAAATACTGTATATTGTAATATTGGGCCTTATTTGCTCCAAACTGACATGGGCAAATTCAATAAAACAAGAAAAGAATTCTTAGAATGGTTATTAGAAGAAACTGAATTTCCTACAAACAAATTCGTTTATGAGACAGAAATTTCTTCTCCTTATGGAGCACTCTTAATATTGCCTGTTTACCTGGATGACGATTTGGAAAAAGCAAAAGAGGGATTGCTACAAAGGGCAAAAGGAATAAGAATAAGGCTGTCTGTAGTTACCAACGTACTAGTAGGGAATTTGGGAACACGAAAGTTTGACATGCAACAATCTAGTAGCCATATCTTGCTACAAAAACTGATTGAGCAAGAAACAGAATGAGATAAACAAAAGTCGCGTAACAACTTAGCTTCCTCCTCCCATCCCTCCTTCCATTTTTCCACCGTATACCACAAAAACCTTTGTGTTTATAAGGCTTTCGTGCAGGTACGGGAAATACTGTAATCAATAAAGATAATCAATTATATGCGGCACGCTAAATTCGCTTCTAAAATCGCAGCTCTGAACGCTGAACGCGCTATGAAAAAGATAAAAAGACAAACAGAGAAAAATAAAGAGGGGTTATGCTAAAGCACATAGAGCTTCAGAACTGGAAGACGCACAGGTCTACGTCGCTAGATTTTGCAAAGGGCACAAACATACTTGTCGGGCAGATGGGAGCTGGCAAAAGCTCAGTGCTTGACGCCATCGCCTTCGCCCTCTTTGGCAAGTACCCTGCGCTCCAACACAGGCAGGTTACAGTAAGCGACATAATAACAAACAGGCCTGTGCAGATGCAAGAGGCCAGCGTCAGGCTAAGCATGGAAATACAGGGCAACGTCTATGACATAACAAGGAAGATAGAGCTCAACGGCACAACCTCTGCAACAATAAGCAAAAATGGCTCTTACCTGCAGTCTCAGCCGCAAAGGGTGAACGAGCAGGTTGAGAAGATATTGGGCATAGACTACGACCTTTTCATGCGCGCAATCTACTCAGAGCAGAACAGACTTACCTACTTCCTTGAGCTTTCGCCAGGAGAGAGGAAAAAGGAAATAGACGACCTTCTCGGCCTGAGCGCGTTCGCCACTGCATATGACAACACCACCTCTCTTATAAACAGGATAAATGACAGAATAGAGGACCTTGAAGGCCTTGCGAAAAGCCAGGACATTGAGGGCATGAAGAAGGCAAAGGAGGAATTGGCAAGCAAGCTGGCAGATACTAGCAGCAAGCTCGGCGGTAAAAAGCTAGAGCTAGAAAAGGCTAGCGAAAAGGCTAAGCAGGCTAGGCAAAGGCTAGAAGAAGCAAAGGCGGCGATGGCTAAAAAGCAGGAGCTAGGCGAGAAGAAGGCAAAGCTTGAAAGCAAGAAGCAAACGCTCGCAAAGGAGCTCGAAGAGCTAAAGGCAAAGCTGAGCATTGGCACAGAGCAGCTAGAGAAAAAGCTTGAGGAGCAGAGAAAAAGGGTTAGCGAGCTGAGCGAGCAAAGCGCTGAGCTTGAGAAAAAGGCAAAGGAGGCGCTTGAGGCAAAGGCCAGGCTCAATGCAGAGGCAGAGGAGCTTGCAAAAAAGGGCGAAGAGGCTAAGAAGATTTCTGAAAGGCTAAAAGGCAATTCATCGCAGGAATTGCTCAAGCTGGCAGAGGCAATGAAGAAAGAGCTTGATTCGCTGCTGGAGGAGCAGGCTAAGCAGCAGGCTCAGATAAGCGAGAATATGAAGTACATGGAAGAGCTGAAGAGGCACATAGCAAAGTGCCCTGTATGCGAAAGAGAGTTGACGCCAGAGCTTGTAGATTCGCTTATTGCAAGCAAGCAAAAGGCCATAGACATCGCCAGCGGGCAATTGGCGAGGGTAAGCAAGGAGGTTGAGGAAAAGAGGCTTAGCATAAAAAATGCTGAGCAAAAGGCAAAAGAGCTTGAGCTCTATGAACAGAAGCTTGCTGAGCTAGGCGATGTTGCAAGCAGGCTAGAGCATGCTAAGGAAGAGCTAGGAAAAGCTGAGAAAGAGGCCGGGGAGCTTGGAAAGAAAAAAGAAGAGAAGGCTAGGGAGCTCGATCAGGCAAACAAGGAGCTGGCAAAGCTCGAAGCCCTGCACGACGAAGCTGAGAGAAAGAAAAGATACGAGCTAGAGCTTGAAGATGCTGAGCGTGAGCTTGTAAACATTGAAAAGGAAATTGCTGAGATAAGGGTAAGCCAAGAGGAAATCGACAAGCTTAATGCCGAGTACACTGCTGCAAGCGCTGAGCAGGCAAAGCTAGGCGCAGAAGTAAGAGGCTTGGAGGCTATGCTTGAGCAGCTAAAGGCCCAGCTGGCAGACAAGGAAAAGCAGCTCGGCGAGGCGCAAAGGCTTAAGGAGGAGATAGAAAAGAAGAAGCTTGCTGCGAGCGAGCTGGCAAAGTACAAGAACGCGCTTGCAGACACCCAAGTTACGCTTAGAAGCAAGATGGTAGAGTACATAAACGCTGTTATGCAGAGCATATGGCCTGAGCTTTACCCGTATGCCGACTACCAGGGCATAAGGCTTGAGCCTACTGACGACGACTATGTGCTCATGCTGAGAACGAACAGGCAAGGAAAAGAGTGGGAGCCTGTAGAGGCGATAGCAAGCGGGGGCGAAAGGAGCGTAGCATGCTTGGCAATGCGAGTAGCGTTTGCATTGGTGCTTGTCCCCAACCTCAAGTGGCTAATACTCGACGAGCCAACGCACAACATAGATAGGCAAGGCATAGAGAAGCTGGTAAGGGCGATAGGAGAAGCTTTGCCAAAGTACATAGAGCAGATATTCATAATAACACACGACGAGCTGCTCAAGCAAGTGCCTAACGCCAGGATCTATGTCTTCTCGAGGGACAAGGCAGAGCAGGGAGAAACGCAGATAGAGGAGGTGAGCGCATGAAGATAGGCATAGTATCTGATTTCCACCTTGGATATGAGCGGTTTAGGCAAGACGCATATTTGCAGGCAAAAGAAGCATTGGAGAAGGCGAGCGAAGAAGCAGACATGCTGCTTGTGCCAGGCGACATATTCGACAACAGGGCGCCGAAGCCTGATGTGATTGCTGAGGGCATAAGCCTATTCAAGGAGCTGGCGGAGAAGGAATGGAAGGCCAAGGTAGTGGAGTACATGGGGCCGGGTAAGGCATATACCTCATTGCCCATAGTAGTAATACCAGGCACACACGAGCGAAGGGCAGTTGGCGAGCTTAATCCAGTAAGCCTGCTTGCCTTAGCTGGACTTGCTGTTGATGCCAGCGACGCTGTCGTAGTGGTGGAGAAAGGCGGCGAGCGCGTCGCTGTTAGAGGCATAGGAGGCATTGCTGAAGAAAGGCTTAGAGAGTACCTGTCAAGCAGCGAATTCAAGCCAGTTGAGAATGCGTTCAACATACTCATGTTTCACCAGTCCCTTTACGAGCTAATGCCATTCAGCAAGGACTACATAAGCTTCGAGGATTTGCCAAAAGGCTATGACCTGTATGTATGCGGCCACATCCACAACAGAGTAGAGGACAAGGTGCACGGCAAGCCTTTGCTAATACCTGGAAGCACAGTGCTGACGCAGCTCAAAGAAGTCGAGCAGGAGCCAAAAGGCTTCTATCTGTTTGACACATTAGCAGGCAAGGCGGAGTTCAGGCCAATAAACACAAGAAGGTTTGTTGTAGTGAAAGTAGATGTGAGCAGCAAAGAGCCAGGGGAGCTTATGGAGGAAATAGAAAGGAAGGTTGCTGAGAAGATAGGCGAAGACAAGCCAATAATAAGCGTAGTGCTGCAAGGCAGGCTCAGGAAGGGCATAAGGCTCGGCGACTTGCCACTTGTAAAGATCCAGAGGGAGTTTGAAGGAAAGGCCTCTGTAGAAATATCTGGAAATGGAATAGATGAAGCCACAGCAATAGCTGATGAGTTCGCAGCTGGAAAGCTTGAAGGAGTCTCTGTAAAAGAGTTTGGAATGGGGATATTCCTTAAGAAGCTCCAGGAATTCGGCTACGCGCTGGATACGCCGCCTGCAGCGTTGTTTGAAAAGCTTTCAACGCAAACGAAGGAAAAAGCAGTTGCAAGCGCGATGGAGCTGCTTTTCGGCAAGCAGTAGCCGAATGGGCTGTTGCTGTTATTAAATATTTATCGTTGATATTGATATTAAATCTGATTTCATGCTGAGCACGCCAAGAGGAATGAGGGACTATAGCCCTGAAGAAGCAAAATTCCTCAACACTTTGATAGAAAAGGCAGAAACAGTGTTCAGGAGGTTCGGCTTCTACCCGCTTATAACCCCGGCTTTGGAAACAAAAGAGGTACTAAACGCAAAGGTATACGGTGGAGATTCAGAAAAGGAGCTTTTCGAAATAAGCGAAGAAAATATGGGGTTAAGGTATGATTTCACAGTGCCAATGGCTCGCTACGTTGCAATGAACAAAGACCTGCCAATGCCCTTCAAAAGGTATCAAATAGGCACGGCGTGGAGAAAAGAGGAGCCACAGCACATGAGATTTAGGGAATTTGTACAAGCAGACGTTGATGTGGTTGGAAGCGAAGACTTAACAAGCGACGCAGACAGCATTGCTGCTTGTGCTACCGCGTTGGACGAAATGGGTGTCGAGGCTTATGAAGTGCACATAAACAGCAGAGTTATACTGGATGGCGCACTTGAGATGCTTGGCGTTGGCAAGGAAAAATGGGTAGATGCGATAAGGGTTGTTGACAAGTTTTCCAAGCTTGGCTATGATTCCACAGTTCAGGAGCTTAGCAAGCTAATTGGCAGAGCTTCGGAAGACCTTTTAAGCCTTCTAACGGGCGATATTGAAGAAGCAAAGGAAAAGCTCATGGCAAACTCGCAGAGGGCAAAGGATGAGATAAAAAGGCTCGAGAACCTTGAGGACTTGCTTAAAAGCTACGGATTTAAAGGAGCGATTGTGGAAGACTTCAGCCTCGCAAGGGGCTTTGCTTACTATACCAGCTTTGTTTGGGAGTTTGTGGCAAGGGAGGAAAGCAAAAAGCTTCCGAGCATAGGAGGCGGAGGAAGATACGACAACCTTATAGGCCTGCTAAGCAAAAAGCCCCTGCCAGCAACAGGCTCTTCCATAGGCATATCGCGAGTCTTCGACCTGCTTTATGAGGAAACAGGCTCTAAGACCTATGCTGACGTATTCGTGGCAAATGTGAGCAAGGAGGATGTGAAGTATTGCATAGAGATAGCCACAAGGCTCAGGGCTGCAGGCATAAACGTTGACATGAACAACACCTCTAGGTCTTTGGCAAGGCAGCTGGAGTACGCAAACAGCATAAAGGTGCCGTACGCTGTTATAATAGGAGAGGAGGAAAGGAAGGCCGGCAAGGTAAAGCTTAGGGACATGCAGACCGGAAGCGAAGAGCTTCTCGGATTAGACGAACTCATTGAAAAGCTTGTGTGAGGGTATGAAAAGCGTTGACGAGATTACCTACAAGACTGTTGCAAACGGGGGCATATTGGCAAAGCTTTATTTCGACATGCAGAGCGAAAAACAGGAAGACCTGCAACCATTAATGCTTGACCTTGTAAACAACAGGCTTTTGAAAACGCCAGGAGTGGTATACTGCTATGGCAGCATAGAAGAGCCCATAAAACTGCCTGAGGGCGTTTACTCTACAAGCGCAACGCTGACAGTCCTTTTCAAAAACGCAGTTGCATTGCTTGATGTAGCTTTCAAGTTCGCTCCAGCAGGCATAGAAATACTAAAGCCTGAAAAGGAATACAGGATAAGCATAAGCGACCTGCAAGCGATTGTGCTCAACGCGGCGCAAGTATCAATAGACTACTCCCAATACATACTGAGCAAGGTGCTAAGCAAGGAAGACCTTGCAAAGGTGCAGCTTGAGCTAAAGCAGAGAGAAGAGCTTGGCAAAAGGTTAATGGGCAAAAGCAAGCAAGAAGAAGGCAAGGACCAAGGCTAGCAAGCGAAATAAAAAGGTTTAATTGCTTATTCTGCATATACTTGACTGATACACGTGGCAAAGGAAAAGGAAATAAAAAGCATAGAGGACTTGCCAGGCGTAGGGCCAGCTACTGCGGAGAAGTTGAGGCAAGCTGGCTATACCACACTGGAGCAGGTAGCCGTCGCTTCTCCTTTCGAGCTTGCCGAGCTTCTTGGCATAAGCGCGGACAACGCAAAAAAGGCCATAGAAGCCGCAAAGCAGGCTACGACAATAAACTACCTGGAAGCATCTAAGGTTCTCGAACGCAGGCTAAGCATAGGAAAGATAAGCACAGGCTCAAAAGGATTGGACGAGCTACTCGGCGGCGGAGTAGAGACAAACGGAATAACAGAGGCCTATGGCAAATTTAGCAGCGGCAAGACCCAGCTGGGCTTCCAGCTTAGTGTAAATGTACAGCTGCCTGTAGGCAAAGGCGGCCTTGGGGGCGGAACATTATTTATTGATACTGAAAGCACCTTCAGACCTGAGCGCATACAGGAAATGGCAAAGGCTATCGGCCTTGATCCTAAAGCGGTACTAGACAATATATATGTGGTGAGAGCCACTACTGTGGAGCAGCAGATACTCACTGTTGATAGAGCTGACAAGCTAATAGCAGAAAAAGGGATAAAGCTCATTGTTGTTGACTCGCTCACCTCTCTCTTCAGAGCTGAATTCATAGGAAGAGGAGGGCTTGCCGAAAGGCAACAAAAGCTTAACGCACATGTACACAAGCTACAAAACCTTGCTGATACCTTCAACCTAGCTGTATATGTTACAAACCAGGTAATAGACAACCCCGCTATTCTCTTTGGCGATCCTACAATACCTGTAGGAGGCAATATTATCGCCCATGCTGCAACAACAAGGCTGTATATGAGGAAGAGCAAGGAAGACAAGCGAATAGTGAGGATTGTAGATTCGCCGAACCTTCCTGAAGGCGAGGTTGTCATAAAGATAACGCCTGAAGGCATAAGGGATTAGCTTGCTAATCCTTGCGGGCATGGGGCTTGGCAAAGGGGACATAGCGGAGAGGGCGCTTGAACTAGCAAAGCACGCAGACGAGGTGCTTGTTGAGAAATATTCCTCGTTTTTGGAAGAAGGCTATGCAGAGTGGATTGAGCAAAAAATAGGAAAAGAGTTGAAGGAGGTAAGCAGGGAGGGCCTTGAACAATTGGCAGAAAAAACAGTAGAAATGGCAAGGGAAAAAGATGTAGTGCTCCTAACACCAGGGGACCCGCTAGTGGCAACGACTCACAAAATTCTGCTGGACATAGCTGAGGAGAAAGGAATAAAGACAAAGGTCGTTCATGCCCCTTCCGCTTTTTCAGTAGCAATTGGCGAAAGTAGGCTTTCCTTCTATAAATTTGGGCCTGTTGTCAACATACCATACTGGCAAGAGCATTATAAGCCAACAGCCTTTGCAAAGACAATAGCCAGGAACCTTGAACTTGGATTGCATTCGCTTGCATTTCTTGACATAAACAGGCAAACACGCAAGCCGATGAAGATTGAAGAATGCATTGAAATCCTCGGCAAAGCCGATGCAATAGAAAGGACTGGTATATTCAAAAAAGACCCTTATGTACTAATTGAGGCAAACCTTGGCAGAGACGACCAGCAAATTATGCTTACAAAGCTAAGCCTTGCTGCACAGCTTGGAAAAATGCTGGAAGGAAAGGTTCTCACTCTTATCTTCTTGTCACGCATCGGATTTGATGAAGAAGGGGTCAAGAATTTTGAGGTTAGGAACTACCAGTAACGCATAGTATATGCAAGCACGCCAGTAGCAACAAGCTCCTCGAACCATATGCTTGCTATTCTGAAGAAAATAGTTATCAATGCTGCCATACCGAATGTAACTCCCAACGGTCCAAAGAAGGCGATAAGGTAACCTAGAAGCGCGGCATCTGTAACGCCGAGAGTTCCGGGTACGCCTGTCACCATTCCCAAGAGAAGTGTCGAAGTATAAACAAACAGCAAAGTAGGCAGATAGGTTATGCCCATATTTATGCCGAAGCTTAATATGACAAAATATAAGGCGAGGCCACTGAATATCATTGCGGGCACTGTGAAAAGCATTGCGTAAGCATAGCTTCCTATATCAAGCATCTTTTTGCTTTCGAAATAGGTATCGCCAATGTTGAAAAAGCCCTTTAGGCGCCTATACTTGTAAAGTCGTTTCTTGAGATATTTGAAAGGCTTCTCGTAGAAGATAAACACGAAGGGAATCAGCAAGAGGATGCTTATCGTTATGGATATTTCTGAATATTTATGCACCATGAAAGCTGTTGCAAGCGCCACCACTATAAAGCCCAAGAAGTCGGTGAATATGTCTGCAACAACCGCCGGAAACGTTTGACCGAATTTCGTGTTTGTTTGCCTGTTGACAGTATATGCCACTGCTGCCCTTCCCCATCTGCCTGGAGTTATGTCCATCGCAAACATTGAAAGATAGATTAGGAAATTCCGCCTCTTTGGCAAGTGTATTTTGAGCCTTCTGAGAAAAAGATCCCATTTTGGAAATCCCACTATGTCGCTGAGAAGGACGCAGAGGAGGGCAAGGCCGTAATAGCCTAACTTGATGGAAAGCAAACTATTCACAAACTTATCTATGCCCTCATTGATGATGGCCATTGCAGATATTACAAAGAAAATTGCAAGGCTTGCTAAGAGCACTCCCAATAGCGCAATCTTTGCCTTCCTTATCCTATCTTGCTGCTTTTTTGCAGAGCTGTCCGTACAATCAGCAAGTTTTATATTAACTAAAACATAAATAAAAACATGGCATGCAAAAGAAAAAGCAAAAAGACAAAGAAATAAGAGGAAATCCATTTTTAGGTAACGCCACAATACAAAAATCAAAAGGGGTTTTACTAAACGGGCATTAGAACCATATAAGTATTAAAAACCTTTTATCTCCAAATCTTATCCAAGATAAAATGTACAAAGGAGCACTTGTTGTATTTGATGGGGAAGGTGTATTGATTGATGGCGAGTTTCTTCCAGAGCTTGCAAAAAAGCTTGGGAAAGGAAAGGAGGTAGAGGAGATAACCTTCCAAGGAATACGTGGAGAAATAAAATGGGAAGACGGCTTTTACAAGCGCATAGAATTGCTCAAGGGAGCGTCGTATGAGCTGTGCTTAGATGTCGCAAACACTCTCAAACCTATGGAGGGCGCAAAAGAGCTAGTTGAGGAACTCCATAAATTAGGCATCAAGGCCGTCATGATAACTGGCGGGTTTTCAATAGTAGCGAATAGAATAAAAGAAGAGATCGGGATAGACTTTGTTGTTGCTAACGAACTGATCTTCGAAAATGGAAAGCTTACAGGGGCAAAGCTTAATGTGAATTCAAAAAAGATAGAAGCGCTGAGGGAAATAATGAGAAAGGAAAACCTTGAAAATAGAGTCATCATTGCTGCAATCATTGATGGCGCAAACGATCTTACTTTATTTGATGATACGAGGTTAAGGATCGCATTTAACGCACAAGAAGTAGTAAAGGAAAGGGCGGACGTGATAATAGATGAGAAAGATCTTAGGAAGGCACTGCCCTACATCCGCGAAACCTATTCAGCATATGCTAGTATGCATCTAGTTAAGGTAACGGCAACAGCAAGAAAGTAGGCTTACTCTTTTTATACTTCTTTTCTTAATACTTCTTCAGATATAGATGTTGGAGCTAAAAATCAAAAATCAGGTCATCTATGCGGATGACGAGTCTACCAAGTCGTTGCTCAAAAAGGGCCACTATGGAGAAGAGGGAAAAGGGTTTCTGAAGCTTTCCAAGATTGAAGGACTTTACCTTATAGACTCTAGAAATGCGACATGCAGCTCAAGCAAAGGCCCTGTCTCTTTTTTTGACATAGCCAAGGAAGCATGGAAGAGCAAGAAGTTTATTGCAAGATATTTTGCTTACAAAGATTGGCGTGATAGGGGGTTAGTAGCCATAGAGCCTGAAAGGCAATACGAACAGCCGCAAGAAAATCCGATAAAGAAGTATCCGGCGATCGAGCTTAAGTTGCCAAGCTACCAATTGCATGGAGTATTTTTTAAGTCAGACATGGTTAGCATAATTGAAGAAGACGATAAGGGCAAGGATATTTACGAGAAATACTGGTTTGGTCAATATGGCTCATATAAGGCCCCGGATAGAGGAAGGCTAAACAAGCTAGACGTGTATGAAACGCTATTCCTAATTGACCAAGGCATACTCACAATTTACAATGCTACAAAGGAGGAAGTTCTAAACTTAGCTTCGAAAAGGCACCCTAACTTCCGAAGTCTTTATGATGTTTATTTTGATTGGCGTAGCAAGGGATATGTAGTAAAAACGGGATTTAAATTTGGCACAAACTTCAGAATATATTTTCCAGGTGCAAAGCCGGGAAATGGGCCCGATAAGAAGTGGATGCATTCTAAGCACGTGCTCCACGTATTTCCAAAAAACACTAAGCTGCTAATATCAGAATGGGCCAGGGCCATAAGGGTAGCGCATTCGGTAAAGAAGACCTTCTTGCTAGCATTGCCCGGCGCATCCAATCGTACGGGTGCCAACATCGATTTTGTTCTTTATCACAGGCACGGAGGAGAGGCGGATGACCCTGCAACAAGCCCTCCAAAATTCGCGATGCTCACTCTCGGCGAGGAAGAGTACCTTGGCGGTGACGTCCTTGCACGCACAATAGAAGAAGCTACAAAGAGGAAGCTGGAGCTACTTCTTGCAATAGTAGATCGCGAGACTGCTGTAACCTATTACATGGTTAGGAGGATACTACTGCCAAAAAGCAAGAACGAATATTATGAGATAGATTGGCTCCAGCCTTGAAGTAGCTATCCAGAAGCTATAGATAACTTTTAAATATTTGACAGCTAAAAAACCTATCAGGGCGATAGGTGAAAAACATGCTCCTCTCCGAACTAATGAGGATGGATATATATAGCGACGCAGGGCAATACCTTGGTGAAGTGCAGGACATAATTTTAGACTTGGAAAAGGGAGAAGTTAGCAGACTCTTGATGGTCCCTTGGAAGAGCGCAAAGGGCGACGTGAGGACGGTTCTGCGACAGAAAAGCATTCTCTATAAAAGCGTAAAGAACGTAGGCGACGTAGTATTGGTATCAGCGCCTACTGTCCCGCAGGAAGCTACAAAAGAAGAGGCTGCTGATCTTTCAAGATAGCAATCATGGACTCTTATGACTCTTGGGCTAGAAACTTCAAGGCAACTATAGACGAAGTTCTAGCCCTTTATGAACCACGAAATGCAAATTTAGAAGGCATAATTAGCAGTCTCAATGCTGAGTTTTGGGGCAAGTTCAAAAGGCCTGAAGATTTAGAAGGTTTTTCAGACGACCTGTTTTTTGAAAAGATTGCCCAGCTAGCTCTAAATAGTGCTGAAAAGACAACAGGAAAAGATGCAAAAGAAATTGCAAACTCCTGCTATGAACTTGGATTAAAGAAAAACAAAGATTATGGTGCCGATAACATTCTAAAGTTTGGCACCATGGGGTTGATAGTGAGGATTGGAGATAAGATAAACAGGCTTAACAACCTTATGAAGAATGGAACTGCTGCTGTTGCTGAAGAGAAGCTTGTAGACACTATAGAGGACATCTTCAATTATGCGGTATATGGCATAATGCTAAGCAGAGGAAAATGGTTCTAGGAATTGCAGCAAAAAGATTTAAACCAGTACGACAAATTTTCTTAGGGAGAACATGGAAAAAGAAAAACCGCTAAGTTCAGATTTTCTTCCATTGGAAAGGAGAGAGATTGGAAAGGGAACAGATGAGCAAAGAGTAGTAGCCTATCTGCTAGACCTTTTTGGAATTTCATTAAAAGAAAGTCTAATAGTATATAATGAAACAAGCATGATGGTTACCTTCACTTCGACCAATAAGAAAGATGAATATACTGAAGTTCTTTTTGCAAGAAAGGAGGGCACAGAAATACGTGATCCTGTTTACATACGTTTTGACCCTGAATCGGATGAAGGCACGCCCTCAGTATATATGTTAAAAGATGGAGAAGTAGAACAGGTTAGCAAGGAAAATTGCTATGTATTTACAACCAATAGTTTATCAACCAACAAGGAAGTCGGCATAATAATTAAAACAGGGGAAGCCACAGGCCTTGTTTATTTCTATTTTGAACTTGAAATGGAGGGAGACGAAGAAACCATTAACGTTCCTGCCCTTCTAGCCACGCCTTTCGATTCTCTCGGAAAGATTGATAAAAGGACAGCTCAAAAATTGAAAAGGGCGGTAGAAAAAGGATTTAGAGAAGGTGGACCTACTGGAAGCCTAATTTCGCTCTCCGAAGCAGTAAACGAATATATTATAAAAAATAACTTCGTAGATTGTGGTGTCATATGTTCTTTCGGCGGCTATGAAGGGCATACTGATTATTTAACGAATGGTATAGAACATCCGGAGCTATTCCCATATATTTTTGTTGTTCCTTTATCTGTAGGGGATAAGAGGAGCTCTAGAGCGATTAAGGAGATAATACCTCCTCCGCCGTCAATTAAAGAAGGGAAGAAGAATAAAAGAATATGGGAGAATGTAGTATTCCGGGTTCAGAATTTGCCACAAGAAGTTAAAGCGCGTAACATAGATGACAAACCAAACTCTTCTAATAGTATTTATTCATAAAGGCAAATAGTAGTAAGGCATAAAAATTAGGGGTTTCATACTTAAATCATGGTGGCGGATTCTACTATTCACTATAGTGCTGAGCGAATCGCTGATGCATTAAAAGACAGAAACGTGGAAATAAGAGCCCCTATCACTAAAATGCATCAGGCAAATAAGCTAGCAATCGACGCCATAAAAGAATATGCTAGAAGGAATGGCATTACGTCTAATGAGATACTTATTTTAGCATCAAATAACAGCTGGAAAGAGTTCGCAAGAGAGCGGCTATCACCAGATTTTGATGGTGCTGAGATAATAACGCCATACGAACTTTTAGCCAGGGCTTCTCGCAAAGAAAAAGTAATGAATGATTTGTTGTTTATACTCGCTTATAAAGTTCTGCCAAAGCACATGGAGGAAACAGTAAAAATGGAAACCGCAAAGGAAATGGTGAACGTGCTACATACTCTTGTGGAACAGAAGATCGATCCTGATATTATAAGAACGCCGAAATTTAAAGAGGCGTTTATTGAATTTATTAAGGAGAACAAAGTCTATCTGAAAAATTCTTATACCTACCAATTAGGAGAATTTGATGCCGAAGCTTTTCTGGAGCGTTTTATAAATTTCTTGGATCAGTATGAGGCGCTCAACCAACAAAGTTACCATGATAGCACTAGCCTAGCCAGCATAAGGCTAGATGCGAAGATAATTGCGGTGTTAAACATAAGCGACTTGCCACCATTGCAACAGGAGATTTTGAGCAGGGAAAGAAACTCAAAGAAAATGATTTATACTTCTTCAAATGATTCAATTTACTCCTTTTCTGGGGCCGATCCTACGCTAAAATCAATGGGTACGGAAAACGTAGACTACTATTGTAAAACGGAAATTTTCAATCTTCCATCAGAAAAGCCAGAACAACAAACAAAAGAAGGAATAAAAGCAAGGGATTTAGTATATGGTGCGGTGGAAACAGTAAACGAAATGTTCAAAAGCACACCAGAAGGGCCAGTAGCAGTGATGGCCTCTTCAAACTATTTGGCATGGTCTATAGCTGAAGAGCTGAAGCGCTTAGGAATACCATATACTGCCTTTCTTTCCATACCAACTCACGAAGGAATAAAAGAAGAGTTTATAAACTTTGTAAAGGGGTTGCTCTCCTCCGATAAAGATACGCAAACACTGCTCAACGCGATCTACAACGCTTTCTCGCCGATATCTGTTAATGATTATCTTAATCATAAAGACGAATTTTTATCAGGGAAAAAGGTCAAAGCATTTGAACCATTTTTTGAACTACGAAAAAGGGCGGAAAATAAGGAAGGATTGCTAGAAGTAGTTAAAGAAGCCATAGAAAGACTTGAAAAAGCCACAAAAGATATTAAAGTAATAAAAACAGCCTACACAATGCTTGAAAGATTAAAGAACTACAGTCCAAATTCAGGAATAGATTTGATTACTTGGCTAGAAGCTGAGGAAGTATCAGAAAATTATATAGTCCCGGGACCTCAAAATCTGGTAGTAGGAACGCCTTACAAGATACTTGGTATTGCTAATTTTCATACAATTATTTATGTTGTTTCCCATCCTAGAGAAAGCATCAGCATTGGAGAGGCTATAACAGGAGTTGCATGGCGTATTTCTAACAAAAGTACCAAGCAAGAAAGCATAACTTCACTTCTATCAGCTACAGGGGCTGAAAGAGTAATTTTTGTAGCTGCAAACTATGAGACGCTATACAGGCTTGGTCCAATGCAGAAAATAACGAGAAGTGAAAACTATATCGAGACTGAGCGCTCACTACTAAGCGAGGTGCGGGAGTATATCCGAAACTATCTCGCTAGGCTTACAGGAATCCACTATTCCTTCCTCAGCTTAATGGAAAAGCCGATCGATCTCTATCGAGAAATATTAGGAGTAAGGCAATCTTCGCTACTTTCTGAACTCGGCGATAAAGTACATGAAGCACTTGCACAAGGCAAAAAATCAGAAGAAGTTGATGAGGACATTAGGCCGTTTATCAAAAATGCCGAAGAGCTTATGAAACAGCTTCGGCAGGAGGGCTATGAAGTAATAGGCAGGGAGAAGCGGATAGCAGTAAATTATGCAGATTTCGCCAAAAAGTTAGGAATTACACACATAAATCAAACAAACCAAAAGGACTTTGTAGACGCCCATGGAACTATAGACTGCATCATGAAAAAGGGAGATGAGTACCTGATAATAGATTACAAAACAGGCCAGAGCACTTATTTTGACGAATATTATTACATGCAGCTTGCATTCTACAGGCTTCTTCTAGCAATTTCTGAAGGGGTCGAAATCAGCAAAATAAAGATGGCAATACTCCATATAGGCCTGAGAGGGCCGTTTGAAGACACTGCTAATGCAAAGTCAGAAATCGTAGTGATGAGTGAGCAGGACTATGAAAAAGCCTTGGATGGTCTACGCAGGCTGTTTGCAAAGCTTTATGAGTATCGCAGAAATCCAGATGCGCTTATTGGGAAAATAGAAATGGCGCTAGCTAGAAGGAGCTAGTTTGCCTATGATTCTTTTTTCTATCTTTAGATACCTTCGTAGAATTGAGACAGTGTTCTTTTTCTCATAAGCCGGATCCAGATTAAACTTGGCTATTCCTCTCTTTACCGCATTTTCCACAACAGCTGAAGCCACAGTGCTTGCTATTTTTATTACATCTCTGTCATTGCTCACCGAAGGTATTATGAATTCTGGGCTAAGCCTTCTTCCGACAGTCTTCGCTAAGGCTTTTGCAACATGCGCAAGAAGCTCGTAGTCTACTTTCTTTGCACCGCAGTCGAGCAGACCCCTCATCACGCCGGGAAACACCAGCAAGTTGTTGACTTGGTTTGGCGTGTCGCTACGGCCTGTTGCAACTATGTATGCGCTTGCATCCTTCGCTTCCTCATAACTAATCTCGGGCACAGGGTTTGCAAGCGCAAAAACAATGGGCTTAGGGTTCATTGCCTTTATCATCTCTTTGGTAAAGGCCCCTGCAGTTGATACGCCTATAAGCACATCCGCTCCTTTTACAGCTTCAGTAAGGGAAAGCGGCGAGCTGGCAGGACTAGCATTCGCTATTTCCTCTTTGAGCTCGTTCATGCGCTCTTTTCTACCTTTGTAAAGCAGACCCTGAGAATCAAATACATATACTTGCCTGGCTCCCAGTACAGTAAGTAGCTTGAAAATGCCGTAGCCTGCTGAGCCTGCACCGTTTATTACTATCTTTACATCCTCAAGCTTGCTGTTTCTCAGCTTGAGTGCGTTAAGAAGCGCTGCGGCAACAACCGTCGCTGTGCCATATTGGTCGTCGTGGAATACAGGTATGTCGAGTAGCTGCGTAAGCCTGTTTACTATTCTTACCGCCTTGGGCGTTTCTATATCTTCTATGTTTATGCCGCCAAAAGAAGGGGCTATGTTCTGTACAAACTTCGCTATCTCATTCTCATCGGTTGTGGCTATGCAAAGCGGCACGGCGTCTACTCCGCCAAGCCTCTTGAAAAGAAGCGCCTTACCCTCCATTACAGGCATACCAGCCTCTGGACCCACATTGCCAAGGCCCAATATCCTGGTGCCATCAGTTACTATTGCTATGGTATTTTGCCTGTTTGTATATACGTACGACTTTTCCTTGTCCTCCTTTATTGCCTGCGTTACATACGCTACTCCTGGGGTATAGAAGATTGACAGGTCCTCTTTTGTGGAAGCCCTTACCTTAGGCATTATCTCTATCTTTCCCTTATACTTTTTATGCAACTCCAGCGCTTCATCTGCGTTTACCATATTACCGGGTTATAATTTTTGACACAAAGATATTTTAGCTTTATTAGCGGCTAGGCGTTACAGAATGCACAGCAGAAAGCCCACAATCTCAATCATAGGGATGTCAGTATGACTGAAGCCTGTCCCTTAGCTTGTAGAATGCATTCCAGAGCCATTTAGGCATTCTCTCGCCAAACTGGTTGAAGAAGCCTTCCACTGCATCGAGTTCATCAAGCCACTCCTTCTTGTCTACTTTAAGAAGCAAGTCCAATGTTTCCTCGCTTATTTTGCCCTTGTCGAAGCTTGATTTCTCTGGCAAGTAGCCTATAGGGCTCTCTATTGCTTCCACCTCGCCAGCTACCCTCTTTGTTATCCAGCTTATTACTCGCATGTTTTCTCCGAATCCTGGCCACAGAAACTTGCCGTTAGCATCTTTCCTAAACCAGTTGACGTTGAAAAACTTTGGCTTTTTCTCTAGCTTGCTCACAACACTGTGGAAATGGTCAAAGTAATCGGCCATGTTGTAGCTGCAAAATGGGATCATGGCCATTGGATCGTTTCTTATTACCCCAACTTTGCCTGCTACAGCTGCAGTGGTCTCTGCCCTTAGCATGGCCCCGATAAGTATGCCTTGCTCATAGTCGTATGCCTCATAAACAAGAGGCATTGTAGTGCTCCTTCTGCCACCAAAAAGTATTGCATGTATTGGCAGGCCCTCATTCGAGCCGTAGGCTTTGGAAAGGAACGGGTATTGCTCTATAGGTGTTGTAAACCTTGCATTTGGATGAGTGGCAGGACCTGCAAACTGCCTGTTCCCCTGCCAATCTACCAGCTCCTTAGGCATGGGGGCAAGGCCTTCCCACCAAGGGGTGTTGTTTTCTAGGTCTAGAGCGACATTGGTGAATATGGTGTTTTTTCTTATGGCCTTAAGCGCATTTGGGTTTGAATGCTCATCTGTCCCTGGCACGATGCCGAAGAAGCCGTACTCGGGGTTTGTAGCAACAAGCATTCCTTGCGAAACCTCGAACCAGGCAATGTCATCGCTTAGAAGCCTGACCTGCCAGTCCTTGTAGTCATCAGGTGGGGAGAGCATAGCCAGGTTTGTCTTGCCGCTGCCACTTGGGAAAGCTCCGGTTATGCCGAAGTGCCTTCCCTGTGGGTCTATGACCTCTATCGCCATCATGTGCTCTATCAGCCTTTCCTTTTCCTTTGACAGATAGCCTTCGATTCTCAGCGCATGGCATTTCTTGCTAAGCAGTGCGTTGCCACCATATGCAGAGTTAACTGTTATAATTAGCTTTTTGCTCGGGAAATGGGCGATGTACTTGTTGCTTGGATCCAAGGTGCCAGTAGCTTGCACACCAAATACGAAATCGCCATTGCGTATGCACGCTATAGCCTCTTGGCCTACCTTTGCAATTATCATCTGGCTTATCGCTACGTATTTGCTATCGGTAAGCTCCACCCCACACCTGGCAAACCTTGAGCCTGCAGGGCCAAGCAGGTAAGGCAAAACATACATGGTCTTGCCTTTCATTATCCCGCTTAGCAAAGTCATGAGCCTGTTGAGCATCTCGTCCTCGTCAGCCCAATTGTTTGTAGGCCCGACATCGTCCTTATTTTTCGTACATATGTAGGTATTCTGCTCAGTCCTAGCCACATCATTTTTGTCGCTGCGGTAGAGATAGCAGTTTGGGTACAGCTCGGGGTTTAGCCTTATGAGCTCGTTGTTTGCTAGCATCTCAGCTACCAAGCCCTCAAACTCCTCTTTTGTGCCTTTTAGCAACTTTATCTCCTTAGGCTGCATTATGCTAGCGAAACTAGCTACTTTGTCATAAAGCTCCTTGCTAATTTCCTTTATTTCCTCTAGCGCGTCCATTGACTCATCTAGCATGCTCATTGCAAAACTCCTCTATTTTTGAAATTGCAAGCGCCATAGTTTCTTTGTCTGCTAGCGCCACCAGCCTAACGTGGTTTGGAGAGCCGAAGCCCGAGCCCCTTGTTATCTGGACCTGCTTTTCCTCAAGCAGCTTTGTAACAAAATCCTTGTCATCTTTCAGATCCAGCAACGATGTCTCAAGCTTTGCAAAAACATAAAATGCGGCGCGTGGAACTACAGCATGCAGGTATTTGCTTTTGTTCACTTCCTGTGCAGTAAACAAAACCCTGGATTTTATCTCTTCGCGTAGCTGGGCAACTGCTTTTTCATAAGCAGCCACATCGTTCATGGCATATGCCACAGCGTATTGTGCAGGCGTATTCGCCGATATCCTCAGCCTTGCAAGCTGCACCATGCTGTTGAGAAGTTCATTGCTCATTGCATCGTTTTCAGGCAATGCCGCATAGCCTATCCTTATTCCAGTTACGTTGAAAGTTTTGGAAGCGCCGTTGAGAAGAAGATAAGGCAGGCCTTTTGCGACTTGCGATATGCTGGTAAAGTTGCCGTCAAATACCATCTCGTCATAGATCTCGTCGCTTATGAGAAACAGGTCGTTGTCTTTTGCTATTCCCACTATCCCCTCAAGGACCTTCCTGTCAAGCACGCTGCCAGTAGGATTGTTTGGATTTATGACAAGCAGGTACTTTATTCTTTTTGCCTTTTTCACCGTCTTTTCCAAAACGTCCAAGTCAACAGACCAGTCTCGTTCCTCAACAGAAGGCACAAACACGGGCTTGCCTCCTGATAAGCCAATGTATGAAACATAGGAAGGGTAATATGGAGAGATGAGCAATGCTCTGTCGCCACGTTCAATTAGCACAGTATTGACAAAAGATATAGCTTCGCTGACTCCTTGCGTGACAACTATTCTTGCCGGATCTAAGTCAATGTTGTAATGGCGTTTGTAATAGCCTGCAACTGCTTCTCTCAGTTCCACTACGCCCTGAGAATCAGCATAGTAGGTCTTTCGTTCCTTGAGTGCACGGGCATACGCCTCTAAAATGTATTCCTGAGTAGGCAGGAACTTTGGCGGGTCTCCGGAATTAAGCTTTATTACCTTCTTGCCTTCTTTTGCCAATCTTTTTGCAAGATCCTCCTCTTCTCTTATCGGACTACCGGCATAAACCATTCTTTTTGAAATGAAGCCCATAAAATTATTTTTCACAGTTCAAAATAAATACATTACAATAAGAAGACACGTGGCTCACATCTATTGAAAGATGTACAAACCTGTCTCACTTGCAAGCGGGAAAGCGCCTTGGTCGGACTGACGTCGTAGAGATTGACACTCACAGCTTTAAATAAGTAAAGGAAATAAGAGTGGGTCCTTTGACACACGCTTGTAGAGGTATGCATATTCGTCTGCTGCATTTTTAATACTAATAGTGTAATGCCGTATGCGGCCAATTTATGGGCGTGCCCCAGGTGTATGCTTTTGCTTGAGCTGGCTTAATCCATATACCTAATGCTACAACTAGTGCCTAATTTTATTTGCTGGGCTACGT
>JBMFIM010000015.1:0-19056 GCA_049976305.1 Candidatus Micrarchaeia archaeon
TGCTAAAGGAAACTGGTCCTGCGATAACCGCGCCCATCAACAAGGCGCCAGCCAATACCGCAATCCTCTTTACTCTGCGTGTATTCATCTAACTACCTGTTCCTAACTAACGAATGCTAAGTTTAAAAATCTATGCCCGCTTGCTTGCTAATATGCATATATTCATCGTCAAATGTGCAAATTTAATTTGACACTTGTGAAAGCTTATGCTTAAATAATTGCTAAGCGCCATATTATTGTGCAAAAAGAGGCTCGCCTATACAGGCAATTGCAAAATGGCAAGGTTGAATGCTTAGCCTGCGCAAGATATTGCAAAATACCAGAGGGCTCAAGGGGCTTCTGCTATGTGCGCGCAAACAGGCATGGAAAGCTTTACCTTGACAACTATGGATTGGTAGCAGCTATTCAGCTAGACCCGATAGAGAAAAAGCCCTTTTTCCACTTCATGCCTGGCAGCTATGTGCTCGGGGTAGGCACATCCTCTTGCAACTTCGGCTGCATGTTCTGCCAAAACCACAACATATCAAAAGATAAGGAAATAAAGGGCTATGAGCTGCCTCCTGAGGAGCTTGTAGGCATGGCCATAGAGCAAGGGGCCCAAGGCCTTGCGTTTACCTACAACGAGCCTGCTATTTTCATAGAATATGCGCTTGATGCAGCGAAGCTGGCTCATAGGCAAGGCCTATTTAACGTGTTTGTGACAAATGGCTATTTGACAAAGGAAGCAATAGGGCAGATGAAAGGGCTTATCGATGCTGCTGTAGTAGACTTCAAAGGCAACGGCAGCGAGAAGTTTGCAAACAAATACATGGCAGTTCCGAGCGTAGAGCCCATAAGGCAGGCATTGGTGGAGATGAAACGCGCAGGCATTCATGTGGAGATAACAGACCTTGTCGTGCCGCAAGTTGGGGACTCTCTAGAGGACTGCGACATGCTTACAAAATGGATAATGAATAATCTTGGCAAAGATACTCCTCTACAGTTCATAACCTTCTTCCCTGATTACAAGATGCAGGACCTTCCGCCAACGCCTTATTCCACACTGCTCAAGCATTGGCAGATTGCGAAGAAAAATGGCTTGAACTATGCCTACATAGGCAACGCCCCAGGCAATCCTTACGAGAGCACCTACTGCCCAAGATGCGGGGCCAAGGTAATAGAGAGGATGGGCTTTGAAATAACAGCATGGAATTTAGATGAGCACAACAGGTGCAAATTCTGCGGGGAAGAAATAAAAATAATTGGCAAGCGCGCAGAGCTGGGCGCTAGAGACATCAAGGTCTTTTACTAATCCTTTTCCTTCTTTGTTTTCTTTTCAGAATAAAAGAGGCGGCAATTAGCAGCAACCCGAGCAGAGCAAAGGCTGAAAAAACAGCTAAGCCTTCGCCGGTATGTGAAGAAGAGCTAGGATAAGGCTGGGCATATGCAGTTGTAGAAGTTGGCGCGATAGAAGTGCTGATGCTTGAAATTGAACCGGTGGCTGAGGCGTTGGAGTTCGCTGGGGCTTTTTCTATTTTTAGGCTGCCTGTAGCGTTGAGGAGGTTTGAAAAGCCTTCGAAGGAGACGTTTCTCATTATTATTGCCGAGTTGTTTGCGACAACAGCCACGCTGCTGCTATTTGTGGCTATGAAGGTGGTGTTGAGAATTCTGACCTGAGAGTTTGTTGCAGCTATCCCGTTTCCATAAAGCCTGCAGTTCTCTATGGTGACGTTATTGGCATTTTCCACCACAAAGTCCACCTTTGTTTCGTTGGCGTAGCCTCCTTTGCAATTGATTGTAACATTGCTTTCCACTATGGTGGCGCCAATGTTGCAAGGCTTGTCCGTCCTCCAAAAAACGTGAAAGGCAGTAAGGGAGTTGTATACAAACGGATAATAGCCTGAAAGGTGTATAGTCTGAACATCAGAGCAGTATGCCAAGCCCACAGAGTAGAAAGGAGACGTTGTGTTTTCGTGGTCGTAAGGGGTGAAGAACATGCCCAAGAAGGCATACGTGCCTGGCTTTTGGATCCCGGCATAGTATGACACTGTGCCGTTGGTGATGTTGTGGTAGGTTGCCACTATCGTTCCATTCGGGAAGCTCTGCGGCGAATTCCTCATTTCAAAAATATTTGAAGATTTGTTGAAAATGCTTACACTAAAATTCCAGTATACGGGCTTGCCTGCCGGAAAGATTTCATCGAAATAAATGCTTGAAGGCGCCATGTATGGCGGCTTATACACCACATTTGAGCTTGCATTGAATGTTGTCTCTGAAATTTCATCATAGCCAGAATAGGGAGTGTAGTAGAAATATGGATTGAAGTTTACGACCTTGCCTTTGTATATTAGCTCGCTTTCTATGGGAAACACAGTTGAGCCGTTTGAGCTTGCATTTGTTTGCAGCCCCCAGCTTGGCAGGGTTATGTTGTATTGCTTAGCAACGGCATAGACTTCAGACATAGGCACATACATTGCTATAAGGTATGGAGCCACATCGACAAGCCTTTTTGGAAGTATCTCTATAAACCTCGCTACTGAATAGCCTCCTGTCTGGTTTAGGACAAGCAAATGGAAGAAGTGGCCTATGCCTATGCTCGATGAATTGTCAGCAAAAGCAAGAGAATAATTACCAGTAACATTGAGCAGGTTGTTCTCGGCATTGTGCATGCTTAGCACATTGCCAAATACCGTGCAGTTTTGCAAAGTGTTGTTGAATGTGTCATTTCCAAATACCACATCATTGATTATAGACCCTTGCCTGCACACTACTTTGCAATTGTAGGTATTGGTGGAAAAGGCTAAGGAGTAGTTGCCACTTCCGAGAAAAACAGTTTGGTTGCTGTTCAAAGCTGAAAGAGTTTGAATCGTTGCAAGCAGAAATAAGGGAAGAAGCATCTGATCAAGGATTTATTCAAGGAAAAATAATTTAATATTTTTCATAAAAGCTGGCCTATGTTGCTAACAAGCGCCTGGTAAGCATCGCATGAGGTCCACGCATTTGGCTCCTCGCCTTTCTTTACCTTTTCCCTTATCTGCTTGGCCTTCTCAGAGCCCAATATGCCCTCTAGCGAATAGCCTGATTCCCTTATGTTGCCGAGTTTCTCATTCCACATTATCGATGGGTACACATCGCCAAAGCTGTCAAGAAATAGGGAGAGCTCAAGGTTTCTTGTAGGCATGGGCCTTCTGCCTGTGTTGAGGAACAAAACAAGCTTCTTGAGGAAAGCCTGCTCTACAATTTGTGCGGCATCAAGGGTGGGCTTTCGCAAGGAAAGTAAATACTCTATTTCTGAGCTTGCTGCATGTGCATCTACAGCAAAGTTTGAACCTGAGTTAGCATAGTAGAAATCAGACACCTGTGCAACGTTGACGTGGAATCTGTTGGCATCAACCCATGGAAGAATCGATTTAACCTCTTGCATAGTCTTGGCGAGCTGGCCTGCATTGTAAACGCTCATGGTGTAGCCGAAGAAGAAGGAAAAGCCCTTGTACTTTGACTCTAGCTCATGCAGCGAAGAAGCCATTGCCATTACTTTGTCAAAGTTTCCTGGCACGCCCCTTATCTTGTCATGCAGCTCTCTATAGCCGTCTAGACTCAACGTTATTACAAACCTCGGTATGCCAAGCTTTGCTATGCCCTCTATCCTATTCAGCAGCACATCGTGGTTTAGCAAAGAATTGGTAGGCATTGTGAGCACATAGAGGCTTTTCATGCTCTCTGCAAAGGCCTTTGCTATTTCCACAATATCATTTCTGAGAAACGGCTCGCCGCCTGTGAGCTCGACCCATTTGAAATAGTTGTTTTTCTCAGCAAAAGCCCTTATCTCCTCTATGCTCAGTTCATTTTTAGGCTTCATCTGCCAAATGTTGCAGGTTAAGCACCTTGAATTGCACCAGTAGGTGACTGCAAAATTGAGCTTGAACGGCCTTTGCAAGGTTGTAAGGTTGCTTTTCAGCGCTGTAAGGCCAAGGCCTACGAACCTGCTAAATGACATAATATGCATATGTGTTTGCTGGTTAAAAAACTTTGCCGTCAGGCGCCAAGCTACCTATGCCTTTTCCTTTTCTAGCTGGGCAAAGTGCCTCCTTATCATTGCGCCGTATGCAGGCCTTGTGACAAGAGCGCCGAATAAAACGCCAAGCATCGTCGACTCTGCAAAGCCCACTATCTGGACGAGCGAGGTAGAAAAGAAAAGGGGCAGCATGGCTATGATAAGCAAAGCGGCATCGGCCCAGATGATGTAGAATGCATGGCTAAGCCTTACTTTGTCTGTATAGTCCCCGTGCTTTCCTATAAACTCGTCTGTTATTATGATTTGGGCATCTACGCCGGTTCCTATCACAGCGATCATGCCTGCTACTGCTGCAAGGTCTATTGTGCCTATTAGCCCTATTATTGACACAATTATGAAAAGCTCGGCCAATGTTGTGAAAATTATGGGCAAAACCAGAAAGCCTCTTTTGTACCTTACTGAAATGGCTATAGAGACCGCAATGACTGCTATGAGCAATGCAACGCCGCTTATTATCTCAAAGTGCTTACCAAGAGTTGGAGGTATTGTCGTTGGTGTGCCGGCTACGACAGGCACAGGCAAAGCGCCGCCTTTGAGTATGCTTGTTATTAGCTGCGTCTGATTCTCGGCATACGCCATCTTTGCAGGCAGGCTCAACCCTTGGGGCGCCATGCCACTTATTTCATAGCTCTGCCCAATTGTGCCGTTTGTAACGCTAGGGCTTAAAATGGGTGCTGAGAGAAGGCCGATAGCGGGCCATGATTCGATTATAGTGGAGATGGAAGTAGGGGTGGAGACTGTTGTAAACACAGGGGTAATGTTCTGCGGTGTTACAAGCCTTATTGTGTAGTTGAGAGAAGAGGCATAGCTGAGCAGGCTCTTTGGAGCGTTGTTTGCAATAATGAGAAGGGAATACTTGCTCCTGCTTGCATTCAGAAAAGAGAGCGTTTGGTTAAGCGTTGAAGGGCTGTAAAACTTGACAGGTATTGTGCTGTTGCCTAGCTGCGTAACGGCATAGATATCATTCATCAACTCAGTAGCGTTGATGCCATGCTGCTGAGCGTATGCAAACAGCGAGCTGTTCAGCAAAAGCACTGCATCGGCGGGCCTGTCAAGGAACATATAAAGGGGCTTGTTAGCCTGGCCAAAAACAACCTTGGCAAACTTCTCAGCTGCTTGCTGCGTTATGAAGAATGAAACCTGCCAGGTAACATTGCCATTAGAAACCTGTGGCTGCATGGCGCCTATGCTGGCAGGCACTATGCCGCTGCCGTTCAATGCCTCTCTGCCGTTCACAACTCCTTGGAAAACGCCCTGGCTTTCTATCAGCGAAAGTATGGTGTCTATCTCGCTTTTTGAAACAGAAGGAATTATGACATATACTTCCTGGTTTCCTATGCCCTCTACAGTCACCTGCTTCAAACCAAACGTTGAAAGCCTCTGCTGCAGCGTGCTTATCAAAGTGCTCATAGTGTCGGGATTGACGGCATGGGCGAGCTGAATAGGTATTTGGGTTCCGCCGATAAACTCAACGCCAAGGTGCGGCGCTTTGTAAGCTACATCGAGCACTGCAAGCAGGACTATCAATGAAATAAGCAGGTCTATGTGGAAATCTGCAAAGTAATTCTTCATAGCCTCTCCTTCCTTTTCTTATACATCAGCAGTATTGATGCATTGCCAAACCAAGTTGTAAATATGTCTCCAATAAGCCCCATGAGCACGACGCTTGAAATTTCGTAGTAGGTCGGGACATATACTATTAAGGAAATTATGAAAAGAACAAGAAAAGAGAGTATGGCGCTGGAGGTCATTGTAAGCCCTGTCCTCATAGAGGCGTATGCCCTCTCCTCCGCAGAGCCCTCATTTCTTTTTAATATTCTTATTGCAGTAAGCAAGTCAGTGTCTATAGCATAGCCTATGATCATAAGCAAGCCTGCTATGCTCGCAACGCCTAGAGGAATATGGAAAAGGCCCATTGCGCCGAGAGCTATTATCATGTCGTTTGCCGCTCCGAAGGTCACTGTAATTGAGGGCACAAAGGTTCTAAAAACAAAGAATACTGAGATAAACACAAGCACAAATGCCACAATTATGATATTCTCGAACTGCCCAAGGAAGTACTTGCCCAAGGTTGGCGTTACCTCCTCAAAAGAATACGAGCTGTAAGGCACTATCTGCTGAAGCTCGCTGAGCAGCTTGTCCTCATAGTCTTTGCTTGCAACTGCATAGGCCTGCTGCAAAGCCTGCTGAAGCTGCGGAATTGAGTAATTGCCTGGCTTAATCCCAAAAGGCGCCAATGCGGCAAACACTGCAGAGGCATTTTCCTGCATTTGTCGCATAGCCTTGTTCATGCTTGCTGTTGCGTTGGCAAGCTCTGCTTGCAGCGTTGCGTTTCCTGGGCTGTTATGCAAAGCTAGGCTAAGGCTTGTGTAGTTTAGCTGTGCTGTTGAGTAGTTGGCTTGTGCTGCATAGAAATTTGCAAGGTAGTTGTTAGCTTCTGCAAGGCTCTGGTTTATCGGCAGAGTGATCTGAAAACCTCCAGGGCTTCTCGAGACCTCAGCGCCTGAAATGTGCATAATGCTAGAGACCTTTGCAGCTAGCTCGCTGGCGGTTATGTTTGCGTTTGTTTCAAGAATTATGCTCACTCCCCCGCGCAGGGAGCTGTCAAGGGGAATTTGAAAAGAGAAGTAAATGCCTAAAAGCATGAGAACTATGGGTATTGCTATTAGCCACTTGAGGTTCTTGCGCGCATAAATGTTTGGCAAACGCATAAAAACAGCTAAACAAAATTAGTAGAAAAGATATTTAAGAATTAAACAAAAGAAAGCAAAAGGCTTAGATCAGGCGTGGACTCTCATTAGCTTGTGGTGCAAAGACTCTGCAGCACCGTAGATTATTATCATTACTGACAAAAGTATCAGAGCAGTGCCAAAGAATAGAGTCCATGTTATTGGCAGATTTCGCTCACCGTAGTAGACGAGGAGCCCGCCTATTACTAGCAAGTAGATTGCCCAGTATATGGATCTGAATGTTATCCAGCCTCCGTGCCTGGCCTTATATTCCAGGTACCTATCAAAGTCAGATTGTGCTCTTTCAGCTCTTGCCATCTCAACACCAATATAATTGAAATGGAAATGTTTAAAAAGATATCAAAAATCCAAGGGGCTGCGGGGGGTGAGATTTGAACTCACGCACCCACAAAGGGAACAGGTTCTGAGCCTGCCGCATTTGACCAAGCTCTGCCACCCCCGCAAATAGGCATAGCTGCTTGCAGATTATATAGTATTTATTTTTATAAATGGTATTTAAGCATATGCAAATAAGCGTAAGAAATGCAACAGCAGTGGGCCTTGGGGCCATAATAGGAGCTGGCATATTCGTGCTTAGCGGCACAGCTGTCGCGCTCGCTGGCCCTTACTCATTGCTGGCATTCATTCTTGTCGGCATTGTAGCATTAATCCTGGCAATGATAATGAGCGAACTTGGGTCTATAATGCCCAACGCGAAAGGGGCTTCATACTCCTTCGCATACAACGCCTTCGGAAGCGAGATAGGGTTCATAACGGGCGTAGCCCTGTATATGAGCTTTGCAACTGCAATAGGCGCTATTGCACTAGGCTTTGGCTCATATCTTGCAAGCCTCGCGGGGCTTAGCTATGCAAGGGCTTTTGCAATACTTCTCATACTTGCGCTTGCAGTTGTCAACATACTTGGAATAAGCAAAGCAGCCAAGACAGACTTCGTGCTTGTAGCAATAAAGCTAAGCATCCTTGCGCTGTTTGCTGCTTTTGCAATGTTCTTCGCTAGCAGGTCTGGATTCTCCGCAACGGCCTCTAACTTCTCAGCAAAAGGCTTCGAGCTTGGCTCAATATTCGCTGCGAGCGTCGCTGTGTTCTTTGCCTACTCTGGCTTTCAAACAATATCTACTTTCACAAGCAAGATAAAAGGAGGCAGCGAAGGGGCAAAGAAGGCGATAGTAGGCTCTGTTGCAATCAGCCTGGTAGTTTATGTTCTTATCGACATCTCCTTGCTAATGCTTGCTCCAGCAAGCTCGTATAGAATAACTGCAGACCCTCTTTCTTTCGCATTACATTCCGCAAAGGCTCCGCAGTGGATTGTTGTGCTTGTGGATGTTGGCGCACTTATTGCCACTACCTCTGCCACGCTGGCAATGATTCTAAGCTCTGCAAGAATCTCTTACCAGCTTAGCGAAGACGGCCTTTTGCCGAGATTCTTCAGAAAGTATGACAAAGAAAAGGACGTACCTGTAAACGGCGTATGGGCTGCATCACTCATTGGAATTGCTGTATTGTTTGCTGGCAACATTTATGTAATAGCCTCAATAAGCAACTTCGGGCTTCTGATTTCTTACCTTATTACTGCTCTTGCGCAGATTCATTTCAGAAGGCAGAATAGGAAGATAAACATAAGGACGCCATTCTACCCATATTCCACTGTTTTGGTCATAGTCCTGCTTCTTGCATTTCTTTTTGGCATGCCAAGAGAGTCACTTCTAGTAGGCAATATAGTTGTTCTATTCCTTCTCATTATTTATTATTTCTTCAGGGAGCTTAAGAATAAGAAGCCTGTAAAGATAAGAATATTTGATTAGGGATTTAATGCTCATAGGGATTATTGGCGCGCCTAACAAGGGCAAAAGCACAATATTCTCAGCGATGACCCTTGTGAACGCAAAGATAGAAGATAGGCCCTTCACAACCATAAGCCCGAACTATGGCGTTGCTTATGTAACCACAAAGTGCGTAGATTCCGAGCTTGGGGTAAAGTGCAATCCTAGAAATTCGATATGCAACAACGGCACGCGCGAAATACCTGTTAACGTAATAGACGTTGCCGGGCTAGTTCCTGGAGCGCACCTTGGAAAAGGAATGGGCAACCAATTTCTTAACGACCTCATTCAAGCAGACGCACTTATACAGGTTGTTGACCTGAGCGGAAAGACCGATGAGTATGGCAATCCCTGCGATGGCTGCGACCCTGCAAAAGAAGTTAGCATGGTAAGGGATGAGCTTGCAAGGTGGCTTGCTGGCATACTGGCAAAGCACATGAGAGGCATTGCAAGAAGGCAAGACGGCGACATAGCAATAAAAGAGGTGCTTTCAGGCTTCAACGTTAGCCTTGAACAAATAAGAAAGGCGGCTGAGGCCAACTTCCTGTCGCTTAACGGAATAGAATGGAACGAGGAAGATATGTACAAATTTTCAGATACGCTAATGAGGATAAGCAAGCCAACAGTAATAGCTGCAAACAAGCTAGACATGAGCTCAATAGAAGCTCTAGAAAACCTGCGCAAAAGGCTTGAAGGCTACGAAGTAATAGGCTGCTCAGGAGCCATAGAGCTTGCACTGAGAAATGCGGCGAAGAACGGCTACATAGCATATACCCCAGGAAGCGGAAGCTTTGAAATAAAGGGAAAGTTAAGCGAAGAGCAAGAAAAGGCCCTGGAGCTCATGCAAAAATACTTGGCAAAATACCATAGCACTGGGGTGCAGGAGCTCATAAACAAGACTGTGTTTGAAGTCCTTGGCTACATTGTAGTTTATCCTGTTGAGGATGAGAGCAAGTACACAGACCACAACGGCAACGTGCTGCCAGATGCGCTGCTTGTCAAGAAGGGCTCCACAGCCAAGGACCTCGCTGAAAAGATACACAGCGAGCTGGCTGCAAACATGCTCTATGCCATAAACGCAAAAACAAAGGCGAGGATAGGAAAGGATTACGTGCTGAGCAACAACGATGTAATAAAGATAGTGAGCGCGGCTAAGAGGTAGAGTATGTACAAGGGCTTACGCTCAGCGCTACAGGGTATTGCATGCTAGACCAGCTTCCTATTCCTTTGCTTGATATGTTGGCTACATATGCGAGAGTCCTTGTAAAGCAGTATAGCTGGGAATTGTACACTATGCAAGCAAAAACGGCGTTGCCTGTAGGCACCGGGCTTGAACTTTTCCATACTCCTCGCTCAGCATTTGTCAGGGTTGCAAAATACGCGCTGGAATTGCTTGCGCAGTAAACATAGCCGTTTGAAACAGGGCAGTTAAATAGTGTCATGTTGCTTGGATATGTTATGAATTGAGAGTAGTAGACAGTAAGGATAAGCTCGAGCAGAAGGTTTGTCTGGTTTAGCGAGCAGTAAATGCTTGTTGAGTTGGAAGCAAGCGTTATTGTCTCGTTGCTTTGCGAGCCTGCAAAGGCCACGCTCAAGCTAAGGTTTTGAGAACCTTTCTGCTGCGACAGATTGACAAAATAAGCATAAGGCGAGTAGGCAATGCTCGATACATTGGCGCCGTTTATTATTACCTTCTCTACTGAGAAGTTGTGGCCCAGCACGTCAAGATTGACGTTGACATAGGTATTGGGCTTGGCGTATACCGGCGTGCTGAGCGTTATGCCGTATTTAGGCTTCGAAAAAGGCGTTACATAGGTATTTATGCTCCCAGCATAGCTTTCGCTTATGCTGCCTGCACAGTTGTCAAGAGGGCAGTACTGTGCAGTAGCAATAATCTTAGCAGACACCGAGGACCCTACACTGAGCCTGCCTGCAAGCACACCGAAACACATGAAAGGCGCGCCAGGCGCTATGACCTTTGGCGAGCATGAAATTCTCGACGGCGAGCTACCCGCATATACCTGCATGCTCAGCGACTTCATTTCGTAAGGATTAGCGTTGCTGCCGAGAAGAGCGATGACTGAAGATGTCGCATTTGATGCAACAACGAAACCGTGGCAGGTAACGCCTCCAGCAAAAGAGCAAGACTGCGGAGCAAGATGTGACATAGAGGCTGCTGAAGCGAAAAAGAGGTAATAGACGGCTAGCACTATTCCTATTGCAAATACGAATACCATAAGGTATTCAAGGCTTGCCTGTGCCCTGAAGCCCACCACCACCCACCTAATTTTACTTTTGCATTTCCCTGTTTTTAAGCATATCTATTTTCTAAAAATGTTTTTGAGTATGGTCTTCAGTATCACATAGCCGTCTCTGAATGTCTTCAAGTTTCCAATTCCATGTGCGCGCTTTTTCTCGAAGCTTGGAACCTCTATTGCCTTTAAACGCTTTTTTGCTATTTCTATGTTCATCTCTGTCTCTATACCGAAACCCTTTTCTTTCAGGCTAAGCTTGTTGAAAGCTTTCTTGGCGAAGCTGCGGTAGCCGTAGCACATGTCGGTATAGTGGGCATTGAAAAACAGATTGACAAGCATAACGAAGAATTTGTTGCCCAATTTTCTTATTAGCGGCATGTCCTCTGAGCCACCGCCTGTTATGAACCTTGAGCCGAGGCAGACGTCGTAGCCTATGTCTATCGCGTCAACAAGCAGCTTTAGCTCAGAAGGCCTGTTTGAAAGATCAGCATCCATAGATATTAGAATATCGCCTTTCGCAAGCTTCATTCCTTTTACTAGCGCCGAGCCTTTGCCGTAGGCATCGTATATTACCTTAGCCCCTAGCCTTTTCGCTATTTCTACAGTCTTGTCTTTAGAGTATTTGTCAACCACTATGATCTCATATGGATACCCCATTTTGTCAAGCTCAGCCTTTGCCCCTTCTATTACCTTGCCTATATTTTTTTCTTCGTTCCACGTAGGTATGATTAGAGAGATAAAATGCTTAGCCGAGAGCATTCAAGCACTATTCAAATATTGAAAAGTAGTCTTATAATCCTGTGCTACGGTATATTTGGAATCGCTTCTTTGGGCAATGAGGAGTAATAAGCATAGGCTGCCTGTATTCCTTCTTCAAGCTTTGTTTTTGGCACAAATCCCAGTTCACCTTTCATTTTTTCGGTATCTGCCTCAACCACATCGACATAGTTCTTTAATGGGTTGGGCACGTAGCTCACCTTAGGCTTTTTGCCTACTACTTCCTCTGTCTTTTCAATCATTTCGTTAAAAGACAATGATGTGCCTGTTCCAACATTATATACTCCTTCTACGCTCTTTTCGTAAGCCTGCAAGTTTGCATCTACAACATCCTCTACAAATACGAAGTCACGCCTTTGCGAGCCATCGCCATAAATAGTAAGCTCATGGCCGAGCAAAGCTTTCCAAAGAGCCTGTGATATCATGTTTGCGAAGCCTTTCTTGTGTTCTTCCCTGTAGCCATACACGCTGAAATACCTAAGGGCAACGTAAGACAAACCGGACATGTCGTGGTAAAGCTGAGCGAGCCTCTCCATTGAGTACCTCGCTTCTGTATAATAGTCCTTAACCAAAGGTGGCATGTCTTCCTTGTGCGGCGGCTGATGCCCATTGTAAATAGAGGAGGAAGACGCGAACACGAGCTTGGCATTTGACTTTGTGCAATACTCTAGCACCTCTATGAAGTCATCTATTGCTTCTGCCACCTTCTTCCTATCATTCCTATAAATGGGCGTGGAAGAAGGTATGCCCTCATGAAAGACCACATCTACAGGTGGCAGCTTGCTTATTAGCCCGGATCTACCCTGTATGAAATTCACCTTTCCTGCTATGTCTTTTATGCTGTTTAAACTGCCAGTAGAGAGGTCATCTATTATAGTAACCTCTGCCCCTTGCTCCACAAGCCTCCTTGCTATGTGCGAGCCTATAAACCCAGCTCCTCCGGTCACAATTGCTTTTAACGCCATGCTAAAATTTCGATGGGCCAATATTTTTAAAGGTTAAGTCGCTTACCGTTTATAAAAATGCATACGCCTCAGCTATCTTTGGCCCGATTTGATTTGCTTAGGGAAAAGAGATAAATACCTTAAAATCGACAACTAACAGCATGTATGAACTTGCAAAACCTGCAGCACTTAAGCCGGGCTCTACCATCAAGTTTATTGCGCCATCTTCCCTTCTCAGAGATGTCGAGATAAGCGCAGGAATAAGGTTTTTGCAAAAGCAGGGCTTTAAGGTGGTGTTTTCACCGAGCATAACACACGCATCGCCGACAAGGTTCTTCACAACTGGAGACTACCTTAGAAAACAAGAGCTTGAAAACGCATTCAAAAGTGATGAGGTCGACGCAATAATAGCCCTGCGTGGCGGAGCTGGCGCCATAGACTTGCTAAGCATAATAGATTATGATGTGATTAAGGACCATCCGAAGATATTCGTAGGCTATAGCGACCTTACTTTGTTGCAATTAGCCTTTTTGAAAAAGGCGCACTTAGTCAGTTTCCAAGGCCCAATGTTCATAGACCTGCTTGAAAAAGATACTAGCATATTGACATACAATTGGGATACTTTACTGAAGGTAGTAAAAGACGGTGAGATGCTTGAACTCAAAAACCCTGCTGAGACAAAATGGGCAAAGACAGTCATAGAGGGCAAAGCAAAAGGCACAATAATCGGTGGCAACATGAGCATGGTCTCTTTGATAGCAAACACCGAATTCATGCCCAGCACACAAAATGCGCTTATCTTCTTGGAAGATTCAGACGTTCCTTCCTGGATGGTTGATAATATACTAACTTCATTGGTAATAAGGGGCGTATTCAACGATGCCTCTGGCGTGTTCTTTGGAGAATTTCCACACGAAGCCATAGACAGAATGATGAGCGCATTCAATCCTACATCATACCTGCTTGAGGATCTTTCAGTAGATGCATTTGTCACTTCGTCTATAAGCGATGTTATTATAGACATACTTACAAAGAAAATAAAGAAGCCTTCGTTCATAGACTTCTCATGCTGCCACGGAAGATACATTACAACAGTCCCTATAGGCATACAGGCGGAGCTCGATGCTGAAAACTGCACTGTTAAAATGCTTGAAAGAGCAGTAGACTGATTGCATGTACATCCTCGGTATTTGGGACGGACACGATTCAGGAGCGGCGCTCCTGGAAGATAACAAAATAGTATTTGCATCTAATGAAGAGCGGTATACAAAAAGAAAGCTTGAAGTTGGATTTCCAACCAACTCCATAAATGCGGCATTGAAATATGCAGGCATAAAGCCCCAGGACATAGATGTTGTTGCATTTCCGACTGTAGAGTTTGCAAAGACCTTATCTAGGGTTTTTCCATACCAGATGGAGAGATATTACAAGCTAAGAAGAAGAAAACTCTCGCAAAAAGGAATAGAGGGCATAATGTACAAAACCAGAGGACTCCAGTATAGGTTAAAATACCTGGAAAATACAATAGGCGTATTGCCCCTTTGCGCAACAATAAGCAAAGCAGTAGTGGCAAAGCACTTGAAAAACATGGGCTTTAAAGAATTCAAGCTTTATACTGTAGACCACCACACGGCTCACGCAGCAACTGCTGCCTTTGCATCAGGCTTCAAAGAGGCATTAATTCTCACACTAGACGGCTATGGCGACGGGCTCAGCGGCAGCATAAGCACATTCGAAAACGGAAAGCTTGAAAGAAGGCATGCAATACCTGCTAGGGACTCTATAGGCATACTCTATGAGCAGGTAACCAACCTTGTAGGCATGCGAGAGCTAGAGGATGAAGGCAAAGTAATGGCAATGGCTGACTACTCTTATCCTTTCAAATTTGAGGAAAACAAACTAAAGGATTTCATAAGGGTAGATGGCTTAACGCTCAAGGCAAAGTATGGCCCTCTCAAGCAGTATGGAATTTTGGAAGGCATAGCCTGGTCAACGCCAAGGGAGCAGCTTGCCTATTTTGCGCAGCAACTAACGGAGCACATTCTTACGCAACTAGCAAAGAATGCGTTAGAGCATTATAGCATGAGCAATCTCGCTATGGCAGGTGGCATATTCTCCAATGTCAAAGCGAACATGAAGATAAGGGAGCTAGAACAGGTAAAGAATTGGTTTGTTTTCCCGCATATGGGCGACGGCGGCATAGCAATGGGCTCTGCGATGTATGTAAACTACTTGCTGAACGGAATAAGCAGCTACTCTTTCCCCGATGCCTACCTTGGAGACGTATTCACGAAAGAAGAAGTGGAAGAGGTGCTCAAGAAGGAGAAGGGGGTTTACTTTGAATACGACCATGATGCCGCTAAGCATGCCGCAGAATTGATAAACAAGGACGAGTACGTATTCTGGTTCCAAGGGCGGATGGAATATGGGCCGAGAGCGCTTGGCAACAGGAGCATACTTGCAAAAGCAGGCTCAGAAACAGCAAAGGACAAGCTAAACCTGTACGTCAAACAAAGAGAATGGTACCAGCCGTTTGCTCCTTCAATGCTAAAGGAAGAAGCAGAAAGGCTTCTGGAAGATGTAAAAGGCTATGACAGGTTCATGACAATGGCGTATAAGGTAAAGAAAGAAGCTGTTGAGAAGATGAAATCAGTCGTGCATGTAGACAACACGGCCAGGCCGCAGATGGTGGGGGAAGAGAACAAGGAATACAGAAAGCTTATAGAGCACGTAAAGAAGCTTGAAGGCTATGGCGTCATACTCAACACAAGTTTCAACATACATGGCATGCCAATTGTAAGAACGCCTGAAGACGCCCTTGAAACGATGAAAAAGACAAAAACCAAGTACATGTTTATTGAAGGCTTTTATGTGGAAAACAAGGAGGTTTAGATGCTTATTGGCTATGAAACCACAATTGCAATAAACGCCACCTTTTTGCTCCTTATAGTTTCAATATATTTAGGCAGGAAAGACCTTGCTAAGGAATTGAGAAAAGCAGTAAACAAATATTCGGTTATTGCCCTTTTTCTTATATTGGCATTCTTTATTTCTTTTTCCTTGCTGTTTGTAAAGCCTGCAGAGCAGCTTTACTTTGACGAAAACATATACCAGGGCATAGCCCTGAACATACTGCACCATGGCAACGCGCTCTGGTGCCAGTTTGGAACTGCGTATGTGGGCAAGTGCTATGCAAACGCGCTTTACCATGACCCTGTTGGCTGGAGCGTTTTTATAGCAATGGCCTTTGCCCTCTTCGGCGTGGGCACTGCAACCGCATACAACCTTGAGCTCCTTGTTGGGGCGCTAAGCATAGTGGCAGTTTTTCTTCTTGCCAGCGTATTATTTGAAAATAAAGAACCAGCTGTGCTTGGCACATTTGCATTTGCATTGTCACCGGAACTTTTCATATGGTCCAGGAGCATGGCTGATATAGACCTTCCTTTCATGATGCTTGCCACATTCTCCTTCTTCTTTTTTGCAGTATTTGCAAAGAGCAGGAACAGGCGCACGCTTGCCATGTTCCTTTTCAGCATGGTGCTTGCAGCATATATGCGTATAGAAGCAATATTACTTATCCCGCTTTTCATTCTCTTGACTTTCTTGTTTAGCGAAAATAGCGTAAGAAGCACTATCAACAAAACGATAAAAGGGATCAAGAAGGTTGTTTCCGAAGACGAAAAAACTCTCGCACTACTATTATTGGCACTGGTCCTTTTATTTCCACAGTTCCATTATTTGGCTATAGAGATGCAATTGACCATGCAGCCAGGCAGTACAAACTACGGCCAAGCGCCAGGTCAAAGTGTAATTTCCCTTTCTAACTTCAGGTCATTTATCCCAATAAATTTTGACTATGTGATGGGGCTGATAAACGGCAAGCAGTTTTATCCGGTAGCCTTCCCTATTTTCTTGGCACCTCTTGCTCTGCTTGGCGCGCTTTTGCTAACTTTTGACGGCAAGGAAAACAGGTTTGGCATACTTGCACTTCTAAGTCTTTGGCCGCTTATTTACTTTCTATTCTACACCTCTTTTTATGCAGGCTATGCTACCTTCGGAGTAGACGTGAGGTTTATGCTGCAAATTTTGCCTGGCGTTTGCCTATTGGCAGCGTTTGCAGTGTACAAACTTTCGGGCATAATGATGAGAATTAGAAAATGGAACACAAAAACCAATTATTTAATTATCGCACTGCTTGCTATCATATTTTTCATTTATCCTTTTGCACGTTTAATAGGCGTTATAACCTTGCCTCCAAGCCAAATGCCACAGCAGGGGCAAATATACCCAGTAATGCAGGATTTCTACAACCTATACAGCAAAGTGCCTGCAAACTGCCTCGTTTTCAGCTCGACGCCAGACATATGGTATGAGGCTGGCAGAGCTGCAGCGCAAGAAGGCTACATTTTTGGCGCTAACCAAACAATCTCAGGCGAGCTTTCAAAATTCAAGTGTTTTGTATTTGACTATGGATACTGGTGCACAGTGCCACCGCAGCATAGCGGCATATGCCAAACAGTGCTGAACAGCTTCAAGACAAAAGTCCTTGCCACAGCAACAACTATGAACGGCTACAATGTAACCTACTACGAGCTTCTAAACTATACCCCTTCTTGAGGCTTATGCTGCCTTCGTTTCCTGTTCCTCAATGCAATAAAGAACACAAACAAGCCAAATATAACTATAATTGCTACTGCCCCGTAAAGGATAAGCAAGCTAATAGGATAGTGTTTCGCAGGCATGGGAGCTATTAGAAACACGTCTGGCCGCGTGGCGAAGCTTATATTGTTCAAGTAATATGAAGCGTAGACTGCTCCGGTAAGTGAAACCCCAGATAGGCCTTTTATGTCAATCTTAAATTGAAGATGCGATGTGTTAGCAGGCGAAAGCATAAGCTGGTAGTGCGAAGGGCCTACTGCATGCACTCCAGGCGGCAGCAGCAAAGAAACGTTTGCATCAACGCTTTTCTCTCCCCCATTCATCAACGTGACATTTACCAGCTCCACAGAATTGTTCACATAGTAAGGAGTTGTAGCTACAAACAGCTCGGAAGTTGCTGGCACGCCAAACTCTAGCCAGCATGGGAAAAATACAGAGAAAAAGGAAGTGCCCTGCTGATACGCGACAATTATGTAGTCTACATAAGTGCCCTTTGCAGTAACATTGGCTAGCTTAATGGAAAAGTTAAATGTAGAGCCTGGGGAAAGCAAGTTTGTGGAGTAGTTGCCGACTACCTGTGCACCAGATATGTAAGGATTTACTATTACGCTGTAAGCAGAGTCGTTACCTGAATTTGAGAGGGAGAAGTTGAGAGTGTTGTTTAGCACTAGCGTTTTGCAAGAGCCGGTTAGCACGACAGTCCCTGCAAAAGCGCTTTCTAGCATAGCAAACAAAACAAGCGGGATGAAGACCTTCATTTTAACCTAAAAATATTCCTAAGAATAAGTATATTAACTTTGCAGCTAGATAATTTGGGGCGTCAAGGCCAGGTATCGGCGCCAATTCTGTAAAGTCAGCACCTACTAGATTTTTGCCCTTAGCGATTTCCTTTAACATTTCTATAATCTCTTCAAATTTAAGACCTGCAGGCTCTGGCGTGCCAATGCTTGGCATTTCTGAAGGGTCTAGCACATCGAAGTCAAAGGTAATATAAACATTCTCTTTGCAAGTTTTGTTTATTTTACTTCCTAAATTTTTTGCCCCTTCCCTCCGCACGTCGTCTACAAAAAAGACAGTTTTTTTATCAACCGCATTGAAAGATTTCTCATCTATGCTTCTTATTCCGACTTGGAACACGCTGCTATACATCTCTCTTGCTCGCGCCATAACACTTCCGTGCGAATATTTGGTATCGTTAAGCTCTTCGTAAGTATCGCTATGCGCATCGAACTGCACTATGGTAAGGTCGATACCTTTTTCTTTTAACGCCTGAAGCGATCCTAAGGCAATTGTGTGCTCACCGCCTATAAGCAATGGCACTTTCTTATCATCTATGATAATTGAAACTTCTTTCTTTATTCTTTCAAGCATATGTTCTGGAGAGCTAAAATTGGGCATAAGCTCATCCATTGTATAGATAGGAACTCTCTTGCTTATATCAAAGCCAAGCTCGTAGCTGAACGGCTCTATGAACCTGCTTGCGTTAATTATTGCTTTAGGGCCTTCGCGAGAGCCCGATTTGTATGAAGAAGTAG
Source organism: Candidatus Micrarchaeia archaeon (assembly GCA_049976305.1). Lineage (GTDB taxonomy): Archaea > Micrarchaeota > Micrarchaeia > Micrarchaeales > CABMGC01 > JAGDXZ01. The sequence continues at coordinate 18,795 of JBMFIM010000015.1, forward strand.
AATCGTATGGAATGGGCAGAACCACTACCTTTGCCTCTTCATAGCTTGTCTCGATACCAAATAAGGTACATTTAGGCATTGTATTAAGTGGCTGCTTTTGCATAATTTGCTTATGCGCATCAAATTTATAAATCCAATAAATGGCCTTTATAAAAATAAACAAATTATATTAAACCTTCAAATTACTTTTTGAATTAGCACGTATTCCCCTTAAATATACCGATGAAATCTTTAGTAAGATTTTGTGAAACAGAATAGCTTG
>JBMFIM010000016.1:0-15922 GCA_049976305.1 Candidatus Micrarchaeia archaeon
GGCAATGGCAACAACGGCGTGCCAAGCAACGTTATGTTTGTGAGCAACTGGTGGTCTGGCTACACGCCGCCGTGAAGTTGCTGCTTGTTTTATTAATTGCAGTAAACCCGCATCTCCATAGTATTTCGCTTAATGCCGAATGCTGATAAGTATTTTTAAGTGCATGCTCCGGCATAAAAGTTATGCGTTTCTATGCCTGAACCATTGCAAGTAGCAGGGGTAGTGGTTATAAACAATAGCCATGAAGTGCTCTTCCTGAAAAGGAGCCAGAAAGATGACAAGTATCCTGGGCTATGGAATATTGTGGCTGGGACCAAAGAGCCTGGCGAAAGTATAGAGGAAACTGCTCGCAGGGAGCTAGAGGAAGAGACTGGCTTGAGTGCCGCCAAAGGAGATTTTTCTAAGCTTGTTGAATTTGACCATTTCATTGAGCTTCCCAGCAAGAAAATACCAATGCATGTAACCTTGTTTGTTTTCTTCGCTGGTGATGAGCCGATACGCCTTTCCGAGGAGCACAGCGCAGCACGTTTTATTCCAATTCAGGATCTACCAATCATTGCCGCATCTAGAGGGAGCGAGTTTACTCCTACAGATGTCCTTATAATGGAAATGCTTGGGCAGTGGCTTCTTTTGGCAAAGCAAAAGGTGGCATGATTGCTTGTTATCAAAGTAGGCGGCTCTGCTCTGTCAGACAAGGCAACAGGCAAAATGCATACTAGGCAGGTCGCGAGTAACTTGGCCAAGGAGCTAGGCAAGGAAAAGGCAGTGCTGATTCTAGGTGCAGGTTTTGTTGGCCATACGCTTGCAAAGAAGTATGACCTAAGAAGGCTTTCAAATAACCAGAAGGAGTGGGCTTTGCTGAAGTATGCTGTAGATGAAGTCGAGAATTCTTTTGTAGAGCTGCTTGTCAACTATGGTCTAGCTCCTTTCCCTCTATCTCTTCCATCACTGTTTACTCTTCGCAATGGTTCAATCTCCTGGTTTAACGGCAAGATAATAAGAGGATATTTGGAAAAGGGCTTCTTGCCTGTTTTGCACAGCGATGCACCGCTTGATGCCGAGCTTGGGGTAAGCATATTATCTGGAGATAAGGCAGCTGTTAAAATTGCAAACTACCTTGGTGCAGATATCGTCTTTGGGACAGATGTTGACGGATTGCTAGATAAAAACAGGAAAGTAATAAAAGCAATAGGCAAGGCAGAGGCGGCAAAGCTAGATTTCTGGAAGGTCAATGACGTTAGTGGGGGAATGGAAAACAAGATAAAAGAGGCTTTGAAGGCAAATGGCAAGGTTTACATAATAAACCTGAGGAAGCCAGGAATGCTCAAAGCAGTGATTGCGGGAAAGAACCCAGGCACACTGCTCTTTTGACTTAGCTATTTTAATCTTCCAAACCTAACCTAAATTATGTCAGAACTCGGCGATAGGCTTGTTGTGCAGCTTATCAGGGATTACTACTCCGCTGCCGATATTGCTTCCATTGCTCCAGACAGGATCAGCGAAAGAGAGTTTGGCTATGGAGTGATAGGAAACAAAATTGCGAACAGGCACATGGCTTTCAAGACGCCTGCCGAGCTCAAGAATTTCTTGGTTAGCAATGCGCCTGCTTTTGTAGATTACTCTGCAGCTTATTACCGATTTCCTGATGCAAGGCCTATGGAAAAGAAAATTTGGCTCGGCTCAGAACTAAGGTTCGATCTCGATGCTAGTGATGCCAAGTACGATTGCAAGATCCACGCCAAGGGCTGGCTATGTGACGAAAGGTTGGAGGCTGTGAAAAGGGATACGCTTTTGCTAATTGAAGATTTTCTTATTGGTGATTTCGGCTTGTCTGAGAAGGAGATAGCGATAAACTTCAGCGGCAACAGAGGCTACCATATCCACATAACCAAAGAAGCTGTGTTGCAGCTGAGCCAAGAAGCAAGGGAGGACCTCTGCAACTACATAAAGCCTACAAGCATACCTGCAAAGGTGCTTTTTCCTGCTTTGGCAAAGCCTATGAAGCGAATGCCCCAAGTTTTTCCTGGGCCTAAGCCTAATGAGCCTGGCTGGCATGGCAAGTTCGCGCTCGCCTTCATAGAAAAGCTCAAGAATGTAGAGAGCTTGATGGGCTTGGGCATTGATGAGAAGCTGGCAAAGAGGCTGAACAAGGAAAAGGAGCTTGTGGAGATGGGCATTAGGCAAGGCAACTGGAGCCTTGTTCGTATGCCACCCACAGAGCAGTATTGGCAAAAGGTAATAGACTCAATATTGTTTGAGAGGAGTGTCTTCATCGATGCAAACGTAACCAAGGATCCTTCGCACCTTATGCGCCTTCCTAATACCATACACGGCGGCAGCGGGTTCATAGCAAAGAAAATAGCAAGCATAGCAGATCTTGAGAAGTTTGATCCTATGAAGGATGCCATCGCTTGGAAAAAGGGCGAAGCAAAGATTGTTGCAAACACACCATATGCTTTGCGGATAGGAGATGAATCCTATGGGCCGTTTGCCAATGCAGAGGCCATAGTGCCTATCTACGCCGCCACATACTTATATTTAAAAGGTTTTGCAGACATAAAATCTATTTACTAGTGGTTTTATGGGCTATGCTAAATACTTGCAAGAGACAATGCAGAAAGAGTACAAGACAAACTCTAAGGAGCTTAGGGAAAGGCTCGCAAAATGGAGAGACGAAGCACCTATTGTAAGGGTAGAGGGGCCTACAAACATAGCAAGAGCGAGACGGCTCGGCTACAAGGCAAAGCAGGGAGTTTTTATTGTAAGGGTAAGAGTAGGCAGGGGCCTAAGCAAGAGGCCTAAGCCAAGGGGTGGCAGGAAGCCTTCCAAAATGGGTAGGTTCTACGCTTATCACAAGTCTCTGCAGGCAATCGCTGAGGAAAGGGCTGCAGCAAAGTATACCAACGCAGAGGTGTTGAACTCTTATTTCGTCGGTGCAGACGGTTCAAACAAGTTCTACGAGGTAATAATGGTTGACAGGGCACATCCAGCTGTGCTTGCAGATCCGTTCCTTAGCAAGATAGCAGCGCAAAAAGGAAGGGCACAGAGGGGCCTTACAAGCGCAGGCAAAAGGCATAGAGGACTGAACAAGAAAGGAAGAGGCTCGTTCAAGACAAGGCCGAGCGTAAGGTCAAGAGAGAGGCTATGAATGCCTATACTGCAAAGCTCGTAATAAGCATAGGCGGCCTAGCGAAAGACTATTTCTCGATAATGGACAAGCCGAAAAAGTACAAGCGCAGTAGGCTCAAGATAAGAAACGGGAAAGGCAGGATTGAGGTGGAAATAGAAGCAAACGACGCCACCGCCTTAATTGCTACCTTGGGCAGTATCGTGAAGCAGCTAAGCGTTATAAGAAAGGTTGACAGCCTAGTAGAAAAGTAATTTAGCCTTCACTGCCATATTTTCAATATGGAAGAAAAGCTGGGCTTTGCCTACAAGTACCCTTTTTCTGAAGAAGCCAAGGAGATAATAAAGGCTTTGCCCAGCCAAGGGTTTGATGAAAAGTATGCGCTTTCGGCTTTGGAGCGCATAAACGAGGACTTGGGCAAAAAGCCAGAGTTCGTTCCTACAAGCTACAGCCCTCTGATGCTTAGCAGGGTAGTTGGCTATGTTTATGCTAGGCTAATAGTAAGCGCTACGCAGAACAATTATGTTGTGAAAATGTTTGCAAAAGGCGAGGCGGAAAGAAGTGCAAAAGCCCTTACACTAAGCCCCGAAGACATACCTTATGTTGCTAAAGAGCTTAAGGTTGAGCTGGAAGCCTCTGGAGACTATTATGTCGTAGACGTCTTCAGCTTCCTTAAAATTGCCAAAGGAGCCGAAGGCCTAAAACTGTATAGCTTGCCTCTCAAATCTGGCAAGGTGTTGCTTAACAAGGAGCAAGTAATACTGCTGCTCAAAAGCGCGATAGAAGAAGCAATTTTGCAAGGCCTGCCAATACCTAAAGACAAGCTGCCGCAGGAGGTTTTTGGCTATGCAAAAGGAGTAACAATTTCTGAAAAGCCCTTGATTGCAAATGCAAAGGCCTCTGGCAAATATGTGTGGATAGAAAAGCTTCTGCAAACGCCAATTCCTGATGTAAGGCACAGGTCTGTTAATTTAATTCTTGCTCCTTATTTGGTAAATGTCAAGGGGCTTAGCGAGGAAGAGGCGGCAAACATTATAATAGGCTATATAGAAAAGTGCAAACTGCTAAACCCTAACACAAAGGTAACCGATTCATATATAAGGTACCAGTGCAAATACGCAAAGGAGCATGGGCTTCGGCCTCTTTCGCTCGAAAGGGCAAAGGAGCTTTTCAAGGGAGTTCTCGACCTTTCAGAGTTCAGCTGACTGAAAAGTCCTTGGATGTCTTGCCTTTGGGGAAAGCAATGCCGTTTGGCGATTCAACAGGCAGATGGGTTTCCTCTGCTATTTTTACAAGGTCTGCCAAGCCAACTAGCTTATCAGTATGCAACACCAAATACGCTTGAGCCCCTTCCTTTGTTGTTACGCTGAACCTTATCTTTTGCACCAAGCCCGCTATGCTGAGCCTCGCTTCGTAAAAGCCCCTTTTAACTATTGATTCAGCAATGGCATCAAGTGCCATAATGTGCTTACTCAGGCAAAGAATATAAACGGTCGGCATATGTAGTTTGGGCATATTCGATCTAGAAGAGCAAAGACGAGCAGAAGCGCCGCTTGAGAACGCAGGAGTTAGGTTCGCGTAAGCCGTAGTGTCGGGTTTCCTATTTTAACATTTGCGTTTCATATTAAATCATGTATCTTTATCTTGCCATTGCCGTATTTGCAGCGGTGGCTCTCGCAATACCTGGCGCAATGCTTCTCGCCTCGCTTCTTATAAGGCCCAAAGAAGGCACAGAATTGCAGAAAGAACCTTGGGAAAGTGGAGAAGAGACAATCGGCCAGAGGGCAGATCTTCTCCACCAATACCTGCCGTATTTTAACGCATTCCTTATGCTGGAGCTCCTTGCTGCAAGCGTAATTCTGCTAGGCATTGGCGGTGTTGGTGGTATAGCTTTAGTTTTTGTTATTGGACTTGTAGTGCTTGGTACGGTATTGAGTTGGATTTTGCTTGCAATTGCTAAGCACAGAGTCGGTGGTGCTAAATGACAACCGAATTTGAGAATGCAGAGAAGGAAATGAGCAGGCTTGTTGAAGCTTCGCTCAAAAAATATGGCCTGAAACAGAACGTGCTATTTGCGAGGCTTTCCGACATAACAAAAGCAGCAAGCAGCGGGCTAATTACCTGGTCGCGCAAAAATAGCGTATGGCCTTCTCTTTTCGGCCTCGCCTGCTGCGCAATGGAGCTTATGGACTTTGGTTCGGCGAGGATTGATGCCGAAAGAGGGAGCTACCTTCTTTTCCGTGCTACACCCAGACAAAGCGATGTGATGATTGTTGCAGGCTGGGTTACCAAGTCCATAATACCAGAAATAAAAAGAATGTATGAGCAGATGATGAAGCCAAGATATGTTGTGGCATATGGCGAGTGTGCAACCTCTGGCGGGCCTTGGTTTGAAAGCTATAACATCATAAGGGGAATAGACCAGGTCTTGCCTGTGGATGTTTACGTTGCTGGCTGCCCTCCTAAGCCAGAGAACCTCTTCGCAGCATTACTCAAACTGCAAAAGAAAATAGGTGGTAACATTGAAGGTTGAAAGCAAGGTTTTGCTTAAAACAGCGGAGGAAATGAAAAATAAAGGGTTTTCCTACTTAGTGAAGATCACAGCGGTGGACAACATTAGCTCGCTAGTTGTGCTTTACTTTCTTAGAAATATTGATACTGGAGAAGAGGAAACATTAGAGGTCGAGCTGCACCCTGTAGATGCAAGCATTCCAAGCATAATGCACATCTACAAAGCAGCAGACTGGTATGAGCGCGAGCTCAAGGAAATGTTTGGCATAGAAATCACTGGCAGGAATGCCCCGCGGCTGCTGCTTGAAAAGTGGAATGGAATAGAGCCGCCACTAAGGAAAAACTTCGAATGGGGCAAGCCTTACAAGGCGATGGATTGACAACAAAGATAAATGTAGGGCCGATACATCCAAGCACGCACGGCGTGCTAAGGCTAGTTGTAGAGCTAGATGGCGATGAGATTGTCAATGTCGAGCCTCACATAGGCTTCCTGCACAGGGGCGTTGAAAAGCTCATGGAAACAAGAAACTACATGCAGGACCTGCCATACGTAGAGAAGCTTGATTACGTTGCACCCGAATCCTATTCAGAGGCCTACATCTCTGCGGTTGAGTCCGCCCTTGGAGTCGAGGTTAAGGAGCGTGCCCAATACCTGCGTGTTGTCTTGCTTGAGCTCCAGAGGATAGCAAGCCATCTGCTTTGGCTCGGCACTTTCCTGAACGACCTGGGTCACTTCTTCACCGTGTTCATGTGGGCGTTTGCAGACAGAGACAAGATTTTGAGGCTTCTTCAGGAGCATGCTGGAGCGAGGATGTTTTATGTGAACATGAGGCTTGGAGGCCTAAACAGAGACGTGCCCCCTGGATTTGAGGAAGAAGTGCTTAGCGTATTAAGCGACATTGAGAAAAGAATTCCTATGTACGAGTCCTATCTTGAGAAAAATGAAATATTCTTGGAGAGGACAAAGGGCATAGGCCCCCTTAGCTCCCACAAGGCGATAGAGCTGGGCGTTACTGGGCCTGTTCTTAGGGCATCAGGCGTGAACTTTGACATAAGAAGCAGAAAACCCTATTATGTATATGATAAGCTCAATTTCAAACCCCAAGTTTTAAGCTCTGGGGACGTGTTTGCTAGGTACAAGGTCAGAATGCTAGAAATGAAAGAAAGCATTCGGCTTGTTAAAGAAGCCATAAGGCGCATGCCGCCTGGGGACGCTGTCGGCATGCCGATAAGGCTGATAATACCTGCGCCCAAGAACAAGGAGGTTTGTGTTTACCGAGAGACGCCAAGAGGGGAGCTTTTGATTTACATGGTGGCCGGGCAGCAAGGCCCATACAGGGTTTCTTTCAGGTCTCCTTCATTCATAAACCTGGCCGCATTGCCTGAGCTTGCAAAAGGCGCTCACTATGCAGACCTCTTTGCGATTCTCGGTAGCTTGGATTTGGTGATACCAGATGTTGATAGGTGAAAGTTGGCTTGTTTCTCTTCTAAATTCGCCTAGCCCATATGCCGAGGTGCTAGGCTTGTTCATATACGCAGTACTTGTCGGCTTGCTTGTTATCCTTGTTGACTATTTCCTTGGCTGGCTTGAGAGAAAGGTTGTTGCAAAAGCACAGCTTAGGCACGGCCCTACAATGGTAGGCAAATTCGGCCTTCTCCAAAACCTTGCCGATTTTACCAAGCTCCTTGCAAAATCCAGCTACCTGCCCAAGCGTGCTGACAGGCTTTTGTTCACGCTGGCTTTGCCTTTTATGCTGGCCCTTGCCATATTTCTGATATTGCTTCTCCCGCTAGTGCCGAGCCTGGGATTTGGCAACTTCGCAAGCAGCCTTGTTCTAGTGTTTGCTCTCTTCTCCTTTACTCCGCTCTTTATTTTTATAGTAGGCGCTTCTAGCGGCAACAAGTTTGCCGAGATAGGAGCCCAGAGGTCTGTGCTGATGCTTCTCAGCTACGAACTTCCAATGATTTTCGTAATTGCCTCTTTAGGCATATTGGCAAGGTCGCTGAATTTGTTTGCTATTGTGCAGGCGCAGTCAAAAATATGGTATATTGCCTTTTTGCCAATAGGCTTCTTTGTTTTCTTCGTAAGCATGCTGGCTGAGCTTGAGCGTTCGCCTTTTGACCTAAGGGAAGCAGATTCTGAGCTTATCGCAGGCTGGCTTACTGATGTAAGTGCGCCAAGCTATACGCTCGCCCTTTTCCTGGACTACACGAAAACATTCTTTGGATCTTTGCTAATGGCTATGCTTTTCTTTGGCGGGTGGCTCGGCCCAGCATTGCCAGGTCTTGCTTGGCTTCTCATAAAGGCTCTCATAATAGCAGTGTTCATCATGCTTGTGCGTGCAACGGCAATAAGGATGCGCATAGACCGCGTGCTCAGGCTTGGCTGGTATGTGCTCCTTCCGCTTGCGGTTGTTAATTTAATTATTGCATTTATAGTATGATTGTATGATCATAAGCTCCATTGCAAAAACTGCAAAAGCGCTCGCGCAACGCAGGTTTACCTTGGACTTTCCGAATGAGCGAGAGCAGCTGAGCGACAGGGAGCGATACATGCTAAGGCTAGATATGCCGACGTGCATAAGCTGCGGGGCGTGCGAGCGCGTATGTCCTAACAAAACCATAGAGATGGTAAATGTTGAAAGCGAAAAGCCCAACAAGAAGATGCCTAAAATAGACATAGAGCGCTGCATGTTCTGCGGGCTTTGTGCAGAAGTATGCCCTACAAAATGCCTGGTAATGACAAAAAGCTACGACTTTGAAGCCTATGACAAAAGGTCGTTTGTAAAAAGGCCGGAGGACTTGGAATGATTATATGCTGATTGCTTTGGTTGTGTTTGGCCTGCTTGCATTCCTTTTCTCTTTAGGCATAGTCCTGTCAAAGAGCCTGCTCCGCAGCGTTGCCATGCTGGCGCTTGCCGCATTTTCAAGCGCCATACTTCTTTACCTGATAGGCGCTTCTGCAATAGCGGCTTTGCAGCTTCTTGTACTTGTTGGAGGCTTGTCAACCTACTTTATGTTGAGCATCGCCGCTGAAGAAAAGGAGAAGGAATCGCGGCGCATGCAGCTCGGCTATTTGGGATTGAGTATTGCGATGGCGCTGCTCCTTTGCTTTGCTTTCTATCTGCCTTCTCTGGGCGTTAGCCTTTCTGGCATCAATGTTGGCAAGTTGGTAAACTCCTCGTTCAGTTCATATTACTTGCTTCTCTATTCAGTTGTTTTGCTGCTGTTCTTTGTGGCGGTCGCAAGCGCAATCGCCATTAAACATATGAGGCGACAATATGCTTGAGTTTGTTGCGTTGATGTTTGCAAGCCTTGCGGTATTCTCCGCTGGCTTTGTTGGAGCAGTCTTCGGCAGACATTTCATAAAGGTGATGCTGTCGCTAGAAGCAGCGCTGCTCGCTTCAACAATTTTGCTCGTTGGATTTGTAGCCTATAACGAGAGTGGGGCAGGGCTTATGCTGCTTATACTCATCTGGGGATCCATGGCGGTAGAGGCGATAGTGACATTAACCTTCTATGTGCTAATGAAGTCAAGGGGCATTGGGTTTGATGTTTCAAAGCTTAACAGGTACAAATGGTAGGTGTTAGCTGATGGGCTTTGTAGGCTTTACGGTCTTGCCTGAACTGATTGGCTTAGCTTTGCTTGCAGTCTTGGATGATGGCAAAGCGAAATATGTCGCATTGGGCGCAAGCCTATTTAGCCTGGTAATGCTTCCTTTCTTCTCCGCCCCAGGTGCCATCAATTGGTTTAGCTTTGGCAACATCCAGTTTCAGATAGCAATGTCAGCGGGCGCGCTCAACGAGCTTTTGCTTTGGCTTGTTGCAGTGCTTGCGCCCATAGTCTTGTTCTACTCCTTTGGCTTCATTACGTTGCCAAGTGAGCAGAAAAGGTACTATGCTGAGATGCTGATCTTTGTGGCAAGCATGCTGCTTGTAGCGATGAGTGCCAGCTTCATAACCCTGTTTATAGGCTGGGAGATGCTTAGCGTGAGCAGCTATCTGCTTGTGGGCTTCTGGTATTTTAAGGAGAAAGCCACTAAGGCCGCAAGAAGCGTTATAAGCACAGTGCTCATAGGAGATATTGCTTTGTTCGCTTCGCTAGTTATTATTGGAATGTCCTTAGGTTCATTCAACTTCTCTGCGCTCAATGCACATGCATCCCTGGCCTTAAGGCTTGCCTCTTTGCTTTTACTGGCTGCGCTGTTCGTCAAATCTGCGCAGTTTCCTTTTCACGAATGGCTTTCGGATGCGATGGAGGGCCCAGCACCGGTGTCTGCAATGCTCCACTCGGCAACTATGGTCAAAGCAGGAGTTTTTGTAGCAATGCTTCTGTTTCCCTTCTTCCTTTCTCTTCATGTAAGCTATCTAATGCTGGTTTTCGGTCTTATCACCGCCTTTATCGCAACGTTCAACGCGATGAGGGAAACGCACATCAAGAAGGTCTTAGCCTATTCCACAATCCAGGAGCTTAGCCTTATGTTTGTTGCCATAGGTAGCAACGCCTTGCTTGCCGCAGCCTATTTCTTCCTCATCCAAAGTTTCTACAAGGCTTTGCTGTTCTTCTCTTCAGGCGTCATAATGAACGCTACTGGAAAAGAAAGCCTGAAGGAAGTAAGCGGCCTGTCAAGCAACAAGCTTGCGTTCATCACCACTATCTTCGGCGTGCTCTCGCTAGCAGGGTTTGTTCCTTTTAGTGGCTTCTTCGCAAGCATAGGAATTAGCTCTTCGCTTTCTAGCAACATGCTTGTTTACGCGCTAATCTCCTTGCTTAGCTTCTTTACAAGCTTTTTCATATTCAGATGGTTTGCGATGTGCGCAAAGCCGGCAAGGACAGAGCGGGAAAGGCTTCTCTACCTTGGTTTGCCAAAAAGTATGCTTGCCAGCATGTCCGTATTGGCTGCTTTCACGCTTCTTGCTAGCGTTTTAGCCCTTTATCTGCCTGGGCTTTTGAAAAGCGTCCCGTATATGGCCTACAACCTTCCCCATCCTACGCCTTTTGATGCAATCATAGCAATGCTAGCAATCTCAGCAGGTTCTTTAGTTTCCTTATTCCTCTACCGCAAAGGCGAGCTAGGAAATAGGCTGAATGCAATACAAACCACTAAGGAAATGAAGGCATTTTACGCATATGTTGCCTATTTCTTCATGCTTCTCGGAGAGGGCGTGTACTTATTCGATTACTTGCTTAGCAGCTTCTTCGATTTTATCGGTGTAGAAACCAGTAACTTGGGTAATGCTGCGAGAAAGCTTGCAACAGGCAATGTGCTAGTTTACGCTTTGCTTGTAGTGCTGGCTTTGCTTGTTGTGGTACTTGTGGTGAGATAATGCTTGGTCTTGCTTTCTTTGCGTTGTCTTTGCTCCTTGCTTTCGGAAACTTGTATTGGCTTTACTCGCAAAACAAGCGCGGCTCTTTTGCCTTTAACCTTGTTCTTCTTGCAGCTTTATTTGTTCTGAGCTTTCATCTTTTCTCAATTAGCAAAGTCTATGCTGGAGTGTTAAATATCAACGCTTTTGGCGCCTTTTTTGCAATGCTTTTGCTCCTTGCGCTCTTGCTATTGAACGCTCTAGCCTATGCCTATTCCCACGAGTACCCTGTTTTTGCAGGGCTTTCGTCTTTTATGCTCCTTGGCTCTTTTGCAGTGATTTTCTCAGCAGTTGTGCCCTTGATTTTTATTGGGTTGGAATTGGTAGTACTGCCTGCTGTTTTCATAATCTCTCTTTCTACAAGGAGAAGCGTTGAAGCCGCTGTGAAGTACCTCATTATCTCGGCAATGTCTACCGCGGCGTTTGCGCTTGCCATGGTGTTTATGTTTGGTGCTTCTGGCAGCATAATGCTTAGCCAAGTAGCCAGCACTGCCTTCTCTCTTGGCGCCTTGGCGCTTTTCTTTGTGGCTTTGGGCATAGAGTCTTCGCAGTTTCCTTTCAGCGTGGTGTTTCCAGACGTCTATGAAGGTTCAGCAGCGTATGCAACTGCGATGCTTGGCGGATTTAACAAAGTAGTCGGTTTTGCAGCATTGATATTAGTTATAGGCGTAGCCTTCTCCACGTTTAAGCTCTCTAGCTATATTGCCGCTGGCTTCGCAGTGCTTACAATGTTCTACGGCAATCTAGCAGCACTTCGCCAGCAAAACCTGAAGAGGCTGATGGCTTATTCTTCTATTTCTCAGGCCGGCTACATAATAATAGGCCTTGCCGCGGGTTCTAACTCCGGAATAGAAGCAATGCTTTTCCAGCTGTTTGCCCATTCATTCCTTTTCATCGGCGCGTTGGCAGTAATTTCGTGGCTTGAAAGCATGGGAAGGGGCAACATAGACGGCGTAATAGGGCTAAAGGATGAGAACAAGCTTGCCGCATTCGCTCTAGCCCTTTTCTTGCTGAGCCTTATTGGCATGCCTTTTACCACTGGCTTTGTTGGAAAGTTCTTGCTTTTCCTTAGTGCAGTACAGGCAAACCTTGTTTGGCTTGCGATACTGGGCATTTTAAACAGCATAATCTCTATTTTCTACTATGCCAAAGTGATTACTGCCGCTTTAACATCAAAGTTTAATGCAAGAAAGCAGTCAATGCCGATTCCTGTGCTGCTTGTGCTAATTGCGTGCATAGCAATTACTCTTCTATTTGGCATATTTGCCTCGCCAATAGTTAGCTTGGCAGAAGCGGCAGCAACAAGTCTATAATTACCTTCTGCCGTATCTGCTCATAAACATCAAATATCTGCTTAGCACGTTGCTCGGTGCCGAAGGCCTTGTTGCCTTTATTATGTTAACAAGATCTTGCATGCTGATCTTGGTTTCTGTTTCTTTCGCTATGCTTGCTTCTAGCGCATTCATTTTTGCCTGCCTGCAAATGTTTGCAATATCTGCGCCAGTATAACCTGGAGTCATGTCTGCGAGTTTCTCAAAATCTACGTCTTCGCTGAGCGGCGCATTTTCTAAATATTCTTTAAATAAGGCAACTCTGTCATCGCGTTCTGGAGGGCCTACATAAACAAGCTTATCAAATCTACCGGATCTTATGACAGCAGGGTCAAGCACATCAGGTCTGTTTGTGGCAGCAACAACTACTACGTTATTGCCCTCTTCGGTCAGCTTGTCAAATTCTTGCAGGAATTCGCCAGTTATTTCAACCCCTATCTGGTTTGTAGAACCTCTTTCAGGTACTATTGCATCTATTTCGTCTATGAATATGATTGAAGGCTCATTCTCTTTAGCCCTATTGAATATTTCCTTAATGGTATTGACTGCGTTCTCTATGCCTGACTTGCTCAGATCTGATCCGGACAAGCCTATGAAATGCACATCCCCAAGCTCGCTTGCGATGGCGCGCATAAGCATAGTCTTTCCAGTTCCAGGCGGCCCGAAAAGCAATATGCCATGTATGTTCTCTACCCCGTATTTCTTAACAAGATCTGGGTGCAGAATCGGCACCTCCACTGCTTCGAAAAGCGCCTTCTTCGCTTCTTGCAAATCTACAACATCATCTAAACTAATTTTTCCTTTTCCAGGCTCCTCTGCCTTTTCAGGATGAAGCATTCTTTCAAAGTCCAGTTGGAATGTGTTATATTCCTCTATCATAGCCAGCGATGTAGAAGGCTTGACGTGCTTCAGCACAGAGATTATGTCGTCCATTGTGATTTGGAGAACTTTCTTTTCCTTCAATGCCTCCTCTGATACCTCTCTTGCAACCTCTTCAGCAAGATGCTTTATGTCAGCACCAGAAAATCTTTGCGTCATTTCTGAAAGTTTTTCATAATCTATATCGTTAGAAACAGGCAGCTTAGAGAAATAATACCTGAGTATCTCCTCTCTACCTTTCTGATCGGGAAGCCTAAGATAAATCGCTTTGTCAAACCTGCCAGGCCTGAGCAAAGCAGGGTCTAGCAGCTGAGGCGCGTTCGTTGCTCCAACTACTACGACTCCAGGAGTTTTAAGGAAACCATCCATGTTTGTTAGCAAAGCAGTGAGCACTTCCCTTACCGATTCTGATATATCCCCAGCTCTGCTCCTTGCAATTGCATCAATCTCATCTATGAAAAGAACTGCTGGCGCATGCTTCTTAGCTGTTTCAAATATTTTTTTAATAGCATTGGAGCTCTCTCCAGGATATGCTGACAATAAGGTTGGGGCAGATACGTAAAGGAAGCCCGCTCTTATCTCGTTTGCAAGGGCCCTCATTAGTAGAGTCTTACCTGTACCTGGTGGTCCAAAAAGCAATATGCCTTTGGCAGGCGTTACGCCATATGCTCCAGTAATCTCCCTATGCTCTATGGGCGTTATCACTGCTTCTATCAATTCCTTTTTGACATTATCATAATCAGCTACGTCAGCAAAAGTTTCAGTAGGTGTTACGAGTGCGTTGCCCACATCGCCAAACTTGCTCAAGAAATCCTGCTTCATAACATCTAGAGCCTTTACAATCTCTACATTCTGTGATTCAAAGAGAAATACCATTAGTACCCCTACCCCAAAACCTAGGAAAGCTAGCATTGGTGTCATTGCTGCGTGGGTCAAGGCTCCGAGTATAATATAGGCTATTGGTATTGCTAAGCTAAGCAAGCTTGCCTTTGTACCTTTAAACTCAGACTTTTCCTTTATTGCATAACTGGCCATTGCAAAAACTAGAACTTCCCAAACTATAAGTTGCACAACTAGCAAAGGCATTAAGTAAGCGATAGCATAGCCTGCAAGCACAAAGCCTGCCGAAAGGTCCGATGCTACTTTTATGCTGAAGAATTCTGAAATGCTGTTAATGAGGCTTTGTGTGAAGTTGCCCAAAGCAGGCATGGTTTTTGAAGGCATGAGATAAATTCCTGCAGGGTTTGCCTTTACCGCTGCATTTGCCTGGGTTGTGTTGAACAGGATTGGAGCAGAAGTGCTTATTCCCGAAAGACCGGAAAAGACAGCAAGCGCAATAAATGCACCAAGAGTGGCTAGCGAGGCTCTTTTTATTCCTAGTACAAACACTGCAATTATGAATGTGGGCAATTCAAGTAGTGCACCCAGAGGTGAGAGTGGAAGCATTATAAGGCTGAAGAGAAGTGAGAGGGTTCTGTAGTGCATAAAGCCTGCAAATAAGGCTATAATAACAAGAATGCTGAATACCCATCCAAGCAAAGGCGCTTGGTAAATAATAGGAGGATAGGAAAATAGAAGCATTACAAGAAGGCCCAAAAGAGGGTGGATAAGAGCTACACCTATGATTATTGCTATCAGAACTATGGCTATAGGCAAGGAGTAGAATTTGAAGGCAAGCGCCAGGCTTATGAAAGCGAACGCAAGCAATACCGCGTCTGCAAAGTATCTATAGGATACTACCTCTTTAACGAGATCCTTGAACCAAAAATATGAAAAGGGCGTCCAAATGCTTCTTCTCCTTCCGCTTGTTGCCATTGGGCTTGGTAGCTGTGCCGATGGCGTAGGCTGCACGTTTGGAGATTTCTGCTTTCTAAATTTAGCCTTAGCCAAACTGGCCACCAACTCTTTATCGCAAATAATATTAATATTGATTTCATATATCTCTTCTGCTACCCGCAGTAGCTCAATGGCTAGAGCGACCGGCTGTAGCGTGACATCGAAGATACCGGTAGGTTGGGTGTTCAATTCACCCCTGCGGGAAAACTAAATTTAGTGATTTTTTGCTGCTTGCAGATCTACTAGGATACACTGGCGGATTATTGCTTGCGGTTTCTGCGTTTCCGCAGATTGCTTTAGTTTACAAGCTCAAGAACGCAAGCCAGCTTTCCTATGTCTGGCTGTCGATTATGGTTTTTGGCCTTGCAATTTGGTCCATTTATGGGCTATTGATAAACAGCATGCCGCTTTTCATCCTTGATGGCATTCAAGTTTTTCTTTATTTTGCACTAATAGTCATGAAGGCTGCATACGCCAAAAACAAAAAAGAATAAAAAAGGAAATATGCATAATTTCTTCTGAGCCTTGGTGGTGTAGAGGTCTAGCATGCGAGCCTGTCACGCTTGCGACTCGGGTTCGAATCCCGACCAAGGCGTATATTGCCGAGTTAAAAGCCCACATCATAACCTTTAAATACTTTTTGTTAATGAGGCTTTGGGACATAATTCACGTATAGCCAATTCGGAAAAGATTGTGCAGCGCAGCAATGCAGGCCATTGCGGTGCATATTCTTTCATCTCTTTTCTGCCAAATTTTCCATCCAAACAGCCTTTTGTCTGCAGAAAAGCCGCTTTCTGGCCTTTCTCGTTTATAAATTCTCGGAGGTATTGTATGGGATCTGCCATAAGTCTTTTGAATATATTTCTCCAAC
>JBMFIM010000017.1:0-15548 GCA_049976305.1 Candidatus Micrarchaeia archaeon
GCTGGCGCATCTGCTGTGCTAAACAACCTGTTCCAGCTCAACTACTCGCTGAGCGGCACAAGGAACAACATGACCTACACCTCAACTCAGGGCCACTCGCTCAATGCACAAGTAGGCTTCAGGACTGAGAAAGGCAGCAAGATTGCAAGCATATCACCAAGCCAGATAACAGTTGACTTGGCAAAGAACGTTGACATGCTGCAGTTCGTGGTTGGGCCAGTAAACACAACAGTGAGCACTGCAAAGAAGGTCGTTGGACCATTTGGCATAGGCCAGGCAACAAACATACCTAACGTTACAATTGCCAATGTAACAGCACAGTGCAACTTCACAAGCTCAGGCTGCACAGTAGTTGGCTTGAACAACTTGACCGCAGTGCCAAGCGTAAGCCAGGCAGTAACGCCTGTAAAGCTCAACACTGCAGCAACACCGCTAGTAGTGCTCGACACGAACGCCAACCCGGCAGAGACATTGATATTAATTGGAAGCAAATATGTAAACAGCATCGCAGCACAAATCTTTGCTCAGAACCCAAGCCTTGACAGCAGCTTCGGTCCAGGATCAGTGATAGTGCAGGCCTTTGGCAGCAACCGCATACTGGTAGCTGGCTACTACGCCAACGAGACAGTGCAGGCAGGCAACGAGTTCATAAACGACCTGCTCAGCGCTGCAAGCTCATAAACAGATTAGGAAGCCTTCGGCTTCCTTTTTGTTTGAATTTTGTATTTCTTCGCTTTTAATTCTCTGCTCACAGCATTCTCTTTCTTTCTGCAAAAGGTATAAAAACTTTTTAATCGATAAGAAAATCGATTTAATGGCTTATTGGCGACCTGCAGGCATTTTGCTGCTCTTGCTCCCCATACTTTTCGTTACTGCAAGCGCATATTCGTCAACGCAGCTCAATACGCTGCTTGTATCATACAACATCTCACCCGGGCTTATCGCCCAGCTAACCCCTGTTTATCTCAATGTTTCAGGCGTAGAGTATATTCTCCTCTACAACCACACTATGCCATATTTCCTTGTCAATGCCTCCTCTGACTCTTTCGTGATTAATGCCAGCAGCATTTACTCAGTAATCCACTCGTATATTTTCAACCAGTCATACGCCTCTCTTAATTTCTCGCAGCTTGCAAAGCAAATGAAAGCATACCAGGCCTCTTCATCCGGGCCAATTGACAACTGCCTGCATGAAACAGGGCTTGACACTGGATTGACTTGCAACCTAAGCAACTACTGCTACGCTTGCCAGGTTGTGCCTGTCTGCAAGGCAGTGCTCGACAACACTTCAGGCCCGACAGGCGTTTTGGGCCAAGGCATCATGGAGTTTGAAAAGCAATACAATGCGCTAAACAAGAGCTACTCTGCCTTCTATGCTTCAACTAGCAACGTAACAAAGGCCAACGTGCTGCAGAAGATAGCCCAGCTTATGAGCTCTTTTGCAAACATAACTAACCTTACCACTACCTTGCACGAAAACCCTATATTCCCTCCCGAGAATGTGACGCCTAACATGCTTGCTACCTGCACAAGCTACTATACGCCAACAAGCGCACCTTGGTATTGCACTGCTTTAGGCTTTTGCGAAGCCTTGACCTTTAACACTACCTTGCTTGGCAAGATGCAGGACGAAATAAATGCAATAAACTCTACCCCGCTTAGCAACGAGCAAATATTCTCGCTTGCCGAGCGCCTGGCTTCTACAGAGCTTGGTTACGTATTGCCGGTGCTTTCAAAGCAGCACTATGCGCTTCTGCAGCATATTCTCAACACGCAGCTTTCTAACTACTCCACGCTGATAAGCAGCGTAAGCTCTTTGCTTTCGCATGTGAACAACTCAACCTTGCTAAATTCCACGCTCAATTTGGAGAAAGCATATGCAAGCCTTCAAAGCAATTACCTTACAGAGAACATAACCCAGCAGGCTCAGATTGTAGCTAGCATGCTCAATAACGTGTCTGAAATGTATGCAAAGCTCAACGCAACCTATGCACACCTTCTTAGCCTAGCCGACAACAACACTGCAGCGCTCATAAAGGCAGAGCTAACTAATCCTTATCAGCAGGGCTTGGCAAGCTTGGCGTTTCTGCAGCTTAGCCTAAACAAGCAGCTTAGCGGCAGCATTAGCAATGTAAGCAGCTTTGAGCTAATGCTTTCAAACCTTTCATCGAAGCTTAAACACTACCAGACAAGCAGCTATACGCTTGCAGACTTTGCTAGAGGGATAGATGGCGCGTTTGCAAGGCCCATAGTATACTCTATGCATCTTCCTTATGCAAGCGCCAAGGCTTTGGCGCCATTTATAGGCTCTCTTCTTGCTTTGATAATAGGAATTGTGGTGCTTGGTGCACTTGCATTTGTAAGATCTTACCTAAAGCTAAAGAGGAAGATTGTGGTTAATGAAAAGACAAGAAGAAATTGGCTTTTGCTTTTTGCAATAGTTGGTGTTGGTATAATACTCTATTACGCTGCGTCATTGTCTTTGCTTGAATATGCCAATGCGCATGCAAGCCCATCTGCTTTCTACGCTTCGCTGCAGAATGCAAAGGATGTTATCATAGCTATAAACGGCACGCCTACGCTCAACGCCTATTCCTGTGCAAGCAGCATAGGAGCCAGGCTTGGCAGCATGGGCAAGCATGCAGTGCTTATTTCCTTAGCGAACGGCCTTTGCAAGGTAGGCAACGCGACAGTGGGCGAGGACTATTGCCTCAACTACTACTCTGCGCTCAATGATCCGATAATAATGCTGAGCAATTCTAGCCAAGCAGGCATAGGCATATACTCTCTGTATGGCACTCTGCTCAGCTATTCGGGCAATGCGACAGTGATGCAGGCATGCTATCCTTACTTGCTTCTGAATTAGGCGAGTAAATGCAGAAAGAGAATGAGTCAAAGCAAATAAAGCAGCAAGAGAAGAAGAATGAGAAAAAGAGCGCAGCAATGAGCAAGCGCGACATTTACCTGGTTGCAGTTGTAATAGTTGTTGGCATCGCTGTATTTGCAACCCTAGCCCTGCTTCTTTCAAAGCCTGGAGTTCCTTTCTCTACATTCAAGAGCAACTTTTATGCGGCGCCCAAGTCTGCCATAGTCGTGGTCTTTAGGAACCAATCAGAATTTATTTCGGAATCAGCATGCTATCCTTTGCTTAGAGAGGCAATACACAAAAATCTAAATAGTGTAAGCCTGTTCCTTATCAATGCCTCAAATTCCACATGCCTTTTCTCGCCTAATGTAACGCCCATGACTATTGTTTACAAGCCTGCCAGCTATTGCCTCAGCATTGCAAGCTCAGAGCCCAGCATATTCCTAAACTACAGCAGCATAAATGCAAGCATAGTGACCGCTTACAGGCTTACAATACTTGGCAATGCGGAATACATGCAGCAGTGCCCTATAGCAGTTGATATGTCGTGAGTGCATGGAGTCTGTAATTGCAAAAAGGCCTGCAATTCTTCTGGAGCAGGGCCAGGGGCGAATCACTTATTATGCAGAATACACTGTTGATGGAGTCAAGATTCCTGTGGAGCCAGTATTCGCGCCAGAGAGAATAGTAGTATTGGGTCAAAACATGCTTGCAAATGGAAGGAGCATAGTGTATGTTGTGCCAAGACTTTTTTCCTCGGATCCCAACGTTCAAGGCTACGCCTTTACTGTCAGGCTTATCTCTGAAGAAAGGCAAGGAAAAGAGTTTACCGCTGTAGTCGAGCCTTTGGAAGCCATCTACTCTGCAGAAGAAACCTCGCCAAAGGTATTGCTTGTGGAAAAGAACGCAAGAAACGTAGTCGGTTTGAAAGAGCTCCTTAAAATGCCTGAGATAGTCGTAATGAGAAAAACAGTAGCAGATACTCTAAGGCTACAGCCCGGAGACTTCTTCGCACTCATAAGGACCTATGGAGAGCCTGTTAAAGAAATAGAGGATCAAGTATAGAAATACAAACTAAAGTATTGATTCCAGCCTTCTCCCTATTGCAAAAGTCTTGCTTCTTGTTATGTTGTAGGCGTTGCTTCCTTTTTCAAACTCCTCAAGCTTTATAAAGAACCAGCCCTTGCCGTTCATGCGCCAAGCTACAAATGTTGGGAAAGCTGTGTTGTTCTGCCACTCTACTAGCTTCTGGAATTGGTCTAAGGGCAAGGACAAGCTGCCTTTGTTCCAAGCTTTGCACTCAATTGCTATCAATTTGCCCGACTTTATTGCTATGATGTCCGGGCTTAATGCATTTACTCCAGAGCCTGCGCTTCTTATTACAGAATAGCCTTTGCCTGCAAGTATATTTAGCAGCTCCCTTTCGCTCCTTGCACCCTTAGAATATCTGTTCAAACAAGCACCTATACAAAACTTATAATAACGTTTCTTATTTAATATTATTGTTGGCAGTCTGATATCTGCAATATGCTGTGGTTTTGTGCATAGAGCAAGGGAAGCAGATAAGGCAAAGCTCGTTCAAAACCTTCTGCAGCAACTCAGAGAAGGGGTAGTAATAGTGGAAGGCAAGCACGACAAGGAGGCCTTGAAGGCATTCAGCATAGACTCCTTTACCTTCTATGAGATTGCTAGCAATCCAAGCAAGCTCAGCAACTTTGCAGGGAAAAAAATCTACCTATTGTTTGATAATGACAAAGGCGGGGAAGAAAAGAACAGGAAGATGGTAGAGTTAGTAAAAGCCTATGCAATGCATTCCAAAATAAATGATTCATTAGCTAAGAAGCTTCTTGGCTTGCTCAACTGCACGAGCATAGAGCAGGTACCCGGACCGCTGAGAGAGTTGCTAGATTTGAGAAGAGGTGATATTGATGGCGAAAACATATTTGGATATAGTCAAGTACATGGTAGTAGTGAACTTCAGCATTGAGGGTTTAGTGGATAAACCAGACATTATCGGCGCTGTTTTTGGGCAAACAGAAGGCCTTCTTGGCGACGAGCTCGACCTTAGGGAGCTGCAAAAAGGAGGCAAAATAGGAAGGATAGAAATAGATCTCTCGCAATCGGGCACAAAGACCTACGGCAAGCTCTACTTGCCAGCGTCGCTGGATAGGGTAGATACGTGCATACTAGGTGCAGCGATAGAGGCTGTAGACAGGGTGGGCCCGTTTGATGCAAAGTTTCAGGTAGAGAAAATAGAGGATACTAGATCAGAGAAGAGAAGGAAGATATTAGAAAGGGCAAAGGCCCTTCTCAAGACTTTGCTCTCTACAGAGCTTCCAGACAGCAAGGAGCTAGCCGAGCTTGTAGAAAGCGAGGTAAAGGTTGATGAAATATCCAGCTATGGGCCAGAGCACTTGCCGGCAGGTCCAGATGTTGCCACTAGCAAAGAAGTAATAATAGTTGAAGGCAGGGCCGATGTTCTCAACCTTCTGAAGAATGATATAACAAACGTCATTGCCGTTGGCGGTGCGACGTCAAACATACCTAGGAGCATAATAAACCTTGCAAACGAAAAGGAGGTAACGGTGTTTGTAGATGGCGACAGGGGTGGGGATCTTATTGTCAGGGCCCTTGCAAGCGCCATAGAAATAGACTATGTTGCAAAAGCGCCAGAAGGAAAAGAGGTTGAGGAGCTTACTAGGAAAGAAATTATAAAAGCGCTAAGGTCGAAGGTGCCTTTGGATCAGTACTTTGCAACACTAAAGGCTAAGGAAAATCAGAAGTATGGTACTCAGCAATCAAATGCTGAGCAGCAACAAATAGCCAGGAATGGAAGAGAGGCAAAGCCTGTAGAGGAGGAAATGGAAACAGGGCTTGAAGAGGTTGGCGAGTCGGAGCAGGAACTGCCGAAGATAGAGCCTGTAGAAAAAGAAGAGAATAATGCAAAGGTAAAGCCTGCGCTTGAAAGCGTATTGCTTGCTACTCTTTCAGAAGGTCTAGAAAGCCTTTCGGGCACTTTAAGGAGCAGGCTATATGCCGCTGATGGGTCGGTGATAAAAGAAGTGCCTATAAGGGAGCTTCTCGTGGACCTGCAGAACACGCCAGGTGTTTATGGCATTGTGCTAGACGGAGTGGTAACTCAAAGGCTTGTCGAGCTTGCTTTGCAGAAGGGAGTTAGGGCGATATACGGAATAAGGGCAAACCCTATGCCAAGGCTGCCTAGCGAGCTTATTATCTACACAAAAGAGCAGGGCAAGCTCAGCTAGCTAATGTTTAATAGCCTGGCTATATGTATCCAGCGCCTGGGGAAGGCAGGCTCTGCCTTTCTACAAGCCCTTTGCTTTCTAAGTATGCATAAGCCGAGCTGTACCGCATGTCAAAATATCTTAGCCCTATTTTGCCTACTAAGACCTTGTCAAGCATCTCTACTTTGCTTTCAGCATATTTGAACTTGCTTAGCGCATTTATCTCCTTTTCAAGCTCGTCTTTATCCTGAAAAGCTAAGATGCCGAAATAGCCAAGGGGCGAGAGCATGCGGGCCATGTAAACATATGGGCACACCTCGCTTTTCACCATTTTCAAGTACCATTTCTCTTTTTCCTTCTCAAAACCGCTTCCCTTTAATGTGAGCTCCAAGAAGGCAATGCTATACTGCGAGATATTGGCGATATAGTAGGTTACCCATTTTAGCACCCTAGTCCTTATGAGCCTGTCATAGGCGTATAACATTTGAGTAGAACCCTGGCCGTACTCAGCACCTATCTCGGAAAACGGCGCCCTGCCTCTCTTTGTAAACCCTAGAAGTAGGTTCTTGTAAGAATCGAATAGCTTGAACGAATTTATCATATCTGTGTCAATAGGGAAGAACCCCCATTCAGGAAAAATCCGTATAACGCTTAGGGTAAATTGATACTTGCTTAGCTTGCTCTGTATTCCTCTAACAATGTAGCTTATGTCATCGTAGGTTCTTGCAAGCACATAGCCATATGCCTTCTTTGACTTTGTCGTGGCTAAGAACTGGACATATTTTTCTTTTGTACTTGTTGCATTGGTAAGCTCTTCATACTTAGGCATCGATTCAAAATCCAGCTTGAGCAGGTATTCGCTGAAGCCTGCGTTTGCGACGATCTCGCTTGCCTCGCCAATTATGCCGCGCTTAGTCTGCTGCCTTGCCTGCTTTGCAAACTCCATAAGCCAAAGATTCTCAAAATTTATCTCAGGCGCGAAAGTAAGTCCTTCTCTGCTAGACAGCTCTTCAAGGTCTTTGCTTACTTCTTCGGGCTTCATCCCAAATTTCTGCGCCAGCTCCTGTATTGTTGCGCGGCCGTTCACGCTCAAAAATTTCAGCAGTGCGGCATTATCGCCCATGAGGTCGCCTAAGTTAAATAGCAAATAAAGTTTATAAAACGAACGAGCCCTAAGAAAAATCAGTCTAGGAAGTCCTCAGGTTTCGGTGGCTCTTCAGGTATTCCTTTCCTCTTCCTTATTTCCCTTACTACCTTATCTTGCAGTTCAGCAGGGAGCTTTTCATAGCCAGCGTATTCCATGTACCATATAGCCCTTCCGCTCGTTATGCTCCTAAGCTCGTTTGAGAAACCTTTTATTACTTCTGCAACAGGCATCTTTGCCTTTATTGTTACTTCTTCGCCTTCCTGGTCTATGCTTTCTATGTGGCCCCTTCTTCCTTGAAGCATGTTTATGACATCGTTAAGGTACTCAGATGGTATGCTTATGGTGAATATCTGCTTAGGCTCAAGCAAGATATCGTGTGCTAAAAGCATGCCTGCATTTATAGGCCTTCTTATTGCAGGGATTATCTGTGCAGGACCTCTGTGTACAGGGTCTTCATGTATTGTTGCATCGGTTATGAGGACCTTTATGCCTGTGCATTTTTCCCTAGCTAGAGGCCCGTCATCCATAGCTTCTTCAAATCCGTCTATAAGCAGCTCCATTACCTCATTCATGTACTGAACGCCGTGCGTAGCATCTACAAGTATGCTGGAGTTCTTTATGTCGACGCAGTTTTTAGCCTGTTCCCTTGGCAAGCCTGCATTTACAAGCTTCTCAACAGCGTCCTTTCCTTTTGGCCTGCCTTCATTTATTACTCCTTGCTCTATCGCCTCAACAACACTCTTTTCCAAAGGCTCTACGTTTATGTAAAACTTCGAGTGCCTGTTGGGCGCTTTTCCTTCTATATTCTCGACTTTGCCTTCTATGGTCTCTCTGTAAACTACAATAGGATCGCTTGTTATTATCGGTATTTTGTACTCGTCCCTGAGCTTCGTCTCTATTATTTCTAGGTGAAGCTCTCCAAGACCTCTTATTATGTGCTCTCCAGTCTCTTGGTTTATCTCTGCTTTGAAAGTTGGGTCTTCTTTTGAAAGCTCCCTTAACGCTTCTATAAGTCTCACAGTGTCTTTGGTCTCCTTAGCCTCTATTGCCTTCGCTACTACCGGCGGTGAATAATGCCTTATCTCTTCAAAAGGCGTTATCCCTGTTTCGCTCAGCGTGTCGCCTACAGAAACGTCTTTCAAGCCGATTATAGCAACAATGTTTCCTGCAGGTATTGCTTCTACAGGCACTCTATCAGGGCCCATGTAGAGTGCAACCTGCTGAATCTTTTGCTTGCCTGAAAGGCCACTGACATAAACTTCAACGCCTTTTCTTGCAGTGCCTGAAAATACCCTGCCTATTGCTACCTCGCCTGCATGCTGGTCGTATGTTATGCTGAAAACTGCTATGTTAAGGCTTTTTGTAGGGTCTGCATTTAGCATTGCCTGCCCTTCTTCGCTGTTGAGGTCGCCGTGCCAAATGTTTGGAAGCCTGTATGACTGGGCTTCTCTAGGGTTCGGCAAATGTTCTACTACCATGTTCAGTATAGCTTCGTCAATTGGTGCTATTTCTCTAAGCTTTTCCATATTGCCTTCAGCAGTAAGCTTGAAAATGTCTTTGAAAGTGACCTTATACTTTTCCATTATCCTGCTGGAAATAGCCCATCGCTCATAAGCTGAGCCAAAAGCAACATTGCCAGAAGCCACGTTAATCTTCCACTTCTCAGCCAGCTCTTCGCCGCCATACCTTACCATAAGCTTGTTTACATCATTTATCAAGCTAAGAAATCGTTCATATGTTTGCTCCGGAGTGAGCTTGAGCTCCGTCAATAACCTGTCCACCTTATTTACAAACAGAACAGGCTTTGCCTTCTCCTTGAATGCCTGCCTAAGAACTGTTTCTGTCTGCGGCATTATGCCTTCAACAGGATCTATTACCAATATTACACCGTCTACGGCCCTCATCGACCTAGTTACATGGCCGCTGAAGTCCACGTGGCCTGGTGTGTCGATTAGGTTTATTATGTAATCCTTTCCGCCGTAGTCGAAAGCAAGGGAGATGTTTGCAGATTTGATTGTAAGCCTCCTTTCCTTTTCGATTTCGTCGTAGTTGGTGTAAAGTATTTCGCCTGCTACGGTCTTTGATATTATGCCGGCCTTTGCAAGCAGGGCGTCTGTAAGTGTTGTCTTGCCATGATGGACATGCGCTATTATTGCTACATTTCTCACCCTTGTTATGTCTTGCATGATCTTTACTACTTCCTCAGCCACATACTCTTTTCTTACCATAATTCTCCACCTTATCTTGCGCTTCTTGCAATCCTTTCAATCTCTATTTTCTTCTTTATTGCATAGCTGTTCGGGTCATTGTTTGCAGCAAGAATGAGCTCTTCGCTAAGTGCTTCCTTGAGCGTCTTCCTGCTCTGGAAGGCGTTTGTCAACGCAGCAAGCGCAATATTTCTTAGGGCAACATCAAGCCTTCTCGCCGCGCTTATCCCTACCGCGACGTTATAGTTTATGCCTCCGTAGCGTATGCGCGTAGTGTCTTCGATTGGTGCAGAGTTCTGTATTGCGTCAACAAGCACCTGGACGGGATTCTTGCCTGTCTTCTTTGCAACGTCGTCAAAAGCTTCTTCCACTATTCTCATGAGCTTTAGTTTCTTGCCCTGCAGCCTGCCCTCTGTTCTTATAACTCTGCCGCCTATCTTTTGGCCTGTGCCTCCCCTCATCATTTTGTTTATTAGCCTCTCCACTATGTTTGCCTTTGTTACGAAATGCGCCTTGTCTTTTCTCCTCCCAAAGCTATTCAAATTCTCCTTTGGTGTTAAAACTATATAGTTTGCAAGGCTAATGTCTTCAACCACAACGTCCTTTGTGCTGTATTTTCCAAACAACAGCTGTTCTTCGCTGCCTATTTCTTCTTTCTTTTGAACCTTCTTGACTCTCTTTGCTTTCTTCTCTACTTCTGCCTCTTTCTTTGCTTCTTCTTGCACCTTCTCTGTTTTCTCTGCCTCTGCCATTTCATTACCTCTTAGGCTTCTCCTTTCTTCCCTTTACAATTTCGTAAAGGTCTACGCCGTTGACAGCTACTACCCTATATTTTAGTCCGGGTATGCTGCCCATTTGGCCTCTCTGGGATCCTCCCATGCCTTGTATAAGCACCTCATCGTGCTCCTCAATGAACCCTATGGCGCCATCGTAAGGCACATATGCACCTACTACCTTTCCGTTCTTTGTAAGCTGCACCCTAACGCATTTTATCTGGCCACTGTGAGGTTGCTTCTGCTGAAGGCTGAACTTCTGCAAAACAAGCGCCCTTGCCATAGGCACAGTTCCCATTGGGTCATACTTCTGCTTAAGCTTGAAGAACTTTCTCTTCCACCATTTCTTGAGCATCCTTTCCCTGTGCCTCTTTTTTACAAGCTTAAGAGCAGCAAATTCTCCCTTCGCCAATTAAACACCTAGTATTTTTCGTTAAGTATGTTTGATGTGCCAGGGTCTATTATTGCAAGGCTGCTTACGCTGTAAGGTTTGCCGCACACCCTGCCTAGCTCCATAGCGTTGCCGTTGAAGTTTATGACCCTTATGCCTGCAAGCTTGCAGGCGTGCAGTATGTCGTCAGCCTCTTTCTTTCCTTTGTTTGCCATTACTACTGCCTTTGCCTTGTCTTCTAGTACTGCCTTTAGGGTTTCCTTAAAGCCAAAGCTCACGCTGCCTGTATCTACTGCCAGCCTCAAATCGCTGTTCAAGTCAGGCATCAAAAAACCTGAGCAAAATATTGCAATAAATTTTGTCAGAATAGGTTTATAAATCTGCTTCTGAGAAGGCGAGAAGTAAAATCAAGGCGTGTGGATTATAATTTGGTTGCAGCCTGCTGTGTCTATGCCTCCTTTGAATGCAAGCGTAATATAGCCAATCCAAGGAATTTTGGCGATTATGTAGCCCAGGACCTCATTGCCGTTTGGCGGGTAATTGCCAAATTGTATGTCAAAAGCTTGGTTGTTGTCGCCTTTTGTAAGAAGGTAGTATTGGTTTCCAACCTTTATGGCAGCCACAAGCCTGTGGACTATGTTGCCAGAGAACGTATCCTGCGGGATTGTGGAATAGACAATTATGGGCTCGGTATAGTTGTCGGTAACAGTTGTATTGGCTATTTTGACAGAGTTTGTATAAACAATTTGGTATCTTGTATTGTTTATGAGAACGTTGCCTATCGTGTAGGAGTATTTTATGAGGTTTCTTTGCTGGCTTGCGTTTTCAACAAAGCATCTTGCAAAGTTGTAGTGCTCATTTTCATAGGCATAGATAGAGAGGCATTTGGTGTTGTACAGGCCTATGCCATACTTCTCTCCAGGCTCTACTATGTATGAGATATTTGATTTGTTGTTGCCAAAGTAGGCGTAGAATGCAAGGAATTCGTTGCTTATGTTGGCGAGCATGGAGTAATAGGCTTGCGGGCTTACGTTGACTATTGGTATGTGGTTGCTTATCAGGAAAGAGGTCATGTTTGATATGTGCTTAAGCACTACAACGTCTCCTATTCTAAGTGTAGGGAGCATGCTGCAGCTGGGCACAACGTCAAGGGGCGAGGATGTGCCGAGGAGCAAAATTGCTACAATCCAAACTGCAAAAATCACTCCCAGGGTTTCAAGCACCTCGACAGCGGTAGCCCTCAAGCCCAGTACCTTTATATCCCGCTTAGTCTCAACTATAAGCAATGCTGCAAACACCACAACAAAGGCTATGCTGAATATGTAGTTTTTGGTGAACGCATAGGCTATTATCAGCAGTAAGAGAAGAACGTATAGTGCCTTCTCATCATTTTGCATCTTTCTTTGTTTTCTTCCCTTCTGCCTCATGCTCCTGCCTTAGGCTTTACGGCGCTTACCTCAATGCCTACTACCTGAGACGCGCCATTGTTCCTAACAACCCCTATGGCAACATCAGCGCCCAGAACTGTTGCGTCGTTGTGGCTTACAACTATGAACTGCGCATTTTTAGAAAGCTCCTTTATGAGTTGTGAAAGCTTCTTCGAATTCTCCTTATCAAGCGCAGCGTCTATCTCGTCAAACACGTATATGCTCGAAGGCCTGTAGGCGTGTATTGCAAAAAGGAGCGTAAGTGAAAGAAGGGCTTTTTCTCCTCCTGAGAGGGCGCTGACCCTGTTTGCAACACTTATGTTTAGCCCGCCCTCGAAAGGATTGTTGGGGTTTTCAAGTACAAGCTTCGCCTTCCAAGGGAATATATAGCCAAGCATGTTCTCGAAATTCTTGCTTATCTCATTGAACGCGCTCATGAAAGCATCAAGCTTCTTCTTGTCTATCTCCTCTATCATGCTTATTACTGCCTGCCTTTCAGTAGCAAGGGTATCTAGCTTTGCCTGCGCCTCGTCGACCTCTTTTTTCTTAGCCTCGTAAACCTCAGGCGCCTTCATGTTTACGTTGCCCAGTGCAGAGATCTTGCCGTTTACTAAGCTTGCTTCTTTTTCCATCTCCTCTATGCTCATGCCCTTTACGGGCTCCATTGCCTCGTAAGCGCCCAGCTCAGCCTTCAAGTCGCTAAGCCTTACTTCAAGCTGGCTCTTCTTTACCTTTGCCTCTTCCATTTTCTCCTCTACCTGCTTGGCTTCTGAGCCCAGCATGCCTGTTTGCTTGCTGATCTCAACGGCACTTGCCTCTATGGCGTTTATTTGTTCATAGAGTCCTTTCGCCTTCTCGCTTGCGCTCTTCGTCTTTTCCTCAACCTCAGCCTTCTGCTTTGCCAATTCCTCTTTGAGCTTAGCCTGCTTTTCGGCCTCTTGCCTGAGCTTTCCAAGCTCTTCGTCAAGCTTCGCGCTTTGCGAGTTATAGTCTGCAAGGGCCTTTTCAAGCATCTCCATTTCCTTCCTAAGCTCTGCAAGCCTTATCTTCTTCTCCTCTATTTCCTTAGCCTCCTTGCTAGCTTGCGATGCGTAGCCAGAGTTAAGCTCCTTTGTTTTGTCATCTAGCTCCTTTCCTAACAGCTCGCTTTTTGTTACAAGCTCTTCTTTTTTCTTCTCCAGCTCCGCAATCTTGCCCTTCTCTTCTTCGAGCTGCCTAACTAGCAGCGCAAACTTGTCCTCTAGCTCCTTTTTCCTTTTTTCCAGCTTTTCCAAGCTCTCTTTAGCTTCTTGCATGCGAGCCTCTGCTGAAGCAAGCTCCTTCCTGGCTTTGAATGCAAGCTCATCTTTCTCTTTTAGTGCAGCAGAATACTCCTTGCTCTGCCTTTCAGCATTTTCTATTTCCCTGCCGAGCACAGCGGGGCTAAGGCTCGGCTTAGCTCCACCACTTACAAGCCCGCTGCTTTCTACAATGTCTCCATCAATGGTAACGTATCTTGCCTTTCCTACGCCCTTTGCCTTTGCTTCTTCTATGCTACCTACTAGGAACGTGCCGCCGAACACAAACTCTATCGCCTTTGCAAACTTGCTGTCATACTGTATTACGCTTGTAAGAGGCTTTGCATCAACTTTCGCCTGCCTCTCGACGTTTATGTCACGCAGAGGTATAAATGTAGCTCTGCCTATGCTATTGCTTTTCAAATAGTCTATGATCTTTTCTGCAACATCTATCGACTCTACAACAAGATAGTTGAGCCTGTTTCCAGCAGCAGCTTCAACAGCCACAGCGTATTCTGGGCTATAGGTGCAGATGTCAGAAAGTACGCCGTAGAAGCCATCTTCTTCTCCAAACAACTTTCTTATTTTTTCAGCTATTCCTTTGTCTTTTGGCGCAGCCAAAGCTCTTTTTTCCTTGAGCTCAAGGAGCCTGGTATTCGCAGCATCAAGCCTTTTGCTTATTTCTGCAATTTCATTGTTGAGCAAGTCTAGCTTTTTGCTTGCTTCTTCCATCGCCTTTGTGCTCTCCTCCAGGCTCTGCCTTTTCTCGTTTATCTCCTTTTCAAGCTCATCGTGTTCAGTGTTTATGCCTATAAGCTGGTTGTCTAGCAGAGACTTGTTTCCTCTGTGTTTTGCAAGCTCAAGCTCTACTTTGCTAAGCTCTCCCTGAACAAGCCTCAGTGCGTCTTGGAGGTCGCTTATGTTTTCCGCTAGTGCTTCTATTCCTCCTTTTTGCTGCACATCAGCATTGCCAAGTGTACGCTTGAGCTTTTCGGCTTCGCCCATATCCTCTTCGATCTTCTGCTTTGTCTCCTCTATGCTCTTCGCTAGTTGCTGCTTCTGCGTTTCTTTCTCGCTTATTTGTTTAGCCGTGCTGTCAATCTTTGCATCTATCTCTGCAATCTTTCCAAGAAGGCTTTGCAATAGGGCATTTGTAGCGTTGGAGGCCTTTGAGCTTTCCTCAAGTTGTTGCGTAAGCTGCTTCCTCTTAGCTTCAAGCTCATTCATCTGCTTGGTAAGCTCTGCAAGCCTTTTTCCCGTTTCTTCACGCTTTTTTGTAAGCTCAGCTAGATCCTTTTCAAAAGACTCTATAGCAGAGCCGGTAATTGAAAGCTTGGCAAGCAGTATGCTGTAGTTCAGCTGTTTGAGCCTTTTCGAAAGCTGCTCGTATTGCTGTGCCATGTCTTTTTCCTTTTCAAGCTCTTTCAAGAACGCAAGCTTTTCCTGGAATATGCCCTGCATCTCGCTTAGCTTCATGTTTACCTTTTCAAGCTCGTTGAGGGCCTCGGCCTTTTTAAGCTCGTATTCCTTAATGCCTGCGACAGCATCGATAAGCTCCCTTCTTTCCTTGGCGTTTAGCTCTACAAACCTTCCTACTTCGCCTTGCGCCACTGTGTTTCTCTCATCAGCATAAACCCCGTGCTTGCCCAATACCTCAATTACCTCCTGCCTTGTCATGCGCTTGCCGTTTAGCCTGTAGATGCTTTTGCCATCCGCCCTTAGCCCCCTTACAAGCTCAATGTGTTCGTCGCCATCAAGCTCAAGCTTGACATAGGCTTTGCTTGTTGACCTTTTTTCTCCTGTAACTGTTATCAAATCCTCTAGCTTGTTGGCCCTTAGCCTGTGCAGCGAGTTTTCCCCAAGGCAAAACAGCAGTGCGTCGCATATGTTGCTTTTCCCAGAGCCATTCGGCCCAACAATTGTGTTGAAGCCTTTGCTGAGAAGCAGGTTTGCATGCTTGAAAGACTTGAAGTGGTCTAGCGTGACCGATTTTATGTAAAGCATCCTATCACGGTCGCCGATTTATCCTATCGTCGTTTTGGCTTATAAATCTATCGTAGAATTGTAAAATTTTTGCAGCTACTACATCTAAAATTCGGAAACATGAAAACATATCTATTTAAGTTTGACTTTTGTAAATCCATCTATCGAGGCAATGCCCAGGCGCAGGTCGAGGCAGATAAGGCGTAGAAGTGGTAAGGCTACTGTTAGGTCT
>JBMFIM010000018.1:0-12958 GCA_049976305.1 Candidatus Micrarchaeia archaeon
ACAGCAACACCTGCGCCTTTCCAGCAAATGATTCAGTTCTCTGAATCAAGCTACTCAAACTACATAACCTACAACGGCAACATAGCCAATTTCGAATTCTTCACGCAGAGCGGCTCAATAATACCTGCATGGATAGAAAGCAACAACAGTGGCACAATAACCGTGTGGCTCAATTTAGCAAACGGCGTGCCAGCGTCAAACTCAATTACAGTTTATCTTGGCTTTGCCAGCCAAGGCACAAACCTGCTCTCAAGCAGTGGCACAACTGGCATAGGCGAAGCCCCACAGCTAAGCTCAACCTATGCTCAATACGACGATGGGGCGAGCGTGTTCAACAACTACTGGAACTTTGCTGGAACCAGCTTGCCAACAGGCTGGGAAGTGATTGGAAGAGCAACTGTAACTGTTAATAATGGCGTTTCAATTAGTGGAGGGACGGGAGCCACGTATGATAGCCCAGGAATAGAATATACTTCTACAAATTTTGGCACATCTTCTTTTGTAATAGATTCGCTTTCAGAACCTAACACAGGTGGCACGGGGTGTTTTGGGGGCCTAGGAACAAGGCAAACTACATCAACAAGTTTAAGCAATTACCAAATAGTTGTTGACTCGGGAGACTTATGGGGTGCTTGTGGCAGCGGATACTATAGTATTCAGTATCTAACTAGTTCTTCTTCATCTTCCACAGAAAGCACAAGTTTTACAATAAATCAAAATACGTTTTATATAATAACACTGATACAAAAAAGTTCCACCGCAGAAGGTTTGCTAAATTATGGAAGTCTAGCTACTGCTTCACCAGTTTCTATATATAACCCAGGAAATAATTATCTAACGTATCTCGCTAACTATGGAGGTGCGTATGTACAATGGCTTCGCACACGTGCCTACCCGCCAAACGGCGTGATGCCAAGCTACAGCTTCGGCAGCGTAAGCTAGGAAATGAGCTTTGCATCGACTACCGAAGCGCCTTGCTCTAGGCGCATGAGCCTTACTCCGCTTGCATGCCTGCCCGTATGCCTTATCGACTCCACAGGTATTGTTATGCTTATGCCCTTTGAGTTTAGAATTACGAGCTTTGTCTCGTTGCCTACAAACATCGCCTTTGCCACATTGCCCGTCTTCTCAGTTACTTTGAAGTTTGCAACTCCACTGCCGCCTCTGCCTTGAAGCCTGTAACTCTGCACGCTTGTCAGCTTGCCGAATCCTTTCTCTGATATTGTAAGCACGCTGCCTTGGTCGTTTGCTGCGAAGACGTTTAGTGCTGAGTCATCGCCATGCAGTCTTATTCCCCTTACTCCTGCGGCGTTCCTGCCCATCTCCCTGAGCCTGCTTTCCTCGAATCTTATTGCCTTTCCTTTCCTTGTCGCTATGAACAGATACGGCATGTTTTGATACATGTGCACATCTACTATCGCGTCGCCCTCTCTGAGCAGCAGCGCCCTTACGCCTGTGGACCTAGGCCTTGCAAACAGCCTTGCAGGCGTTTTCTTCACTACTCCGCGCTTAGTGAGGAATACCAGCTTGCTGCTCTCGAAGTCCTTTATGTTGAATGCATCTACTACTTGCTCGTCTTTCAGATTGAGAAGATTGACTATGGACCTGCCTTCTGCATAGCGCGTGCCTTCTGGCACGTTGTATGCCTTTAGCCAGTAAACCCTGCCTTTGCTTGTCACAAAAAGCAAGTAATCCTTGTTGTTCGCTATCACTATCCTTTTTACGAAATCCCCTTCCTTTAGATTCATTGTTATTATACCTTTTCCTCCACGCTCCTGCTCCTTGTACTCGCCTATTCCAAGCCTCTTCACATAGCCCTGGTTTGTAAGCAGAATAGCTACTTGCTCGTTGCTTATCAGGTCCTCGTCCTTTATCTCCTCAGGCTGCTCCATGAACACGAGCTCAGTCCTTCTGGGCCTCTGGTATTTCTGCTTTATTTCCTGTATTTCCTGCTTTATTATAGCGTCAATCTTCTCAGGAGATGCAAGCACCTGCTTATAGCTTGCTATCTTTTCATCAAGCTGCTTCTTTTCATTCTCTAGCGTGGTGTGCTCGAGCTTTGTAAGCCTGCCAAGCTTCATGTCTAGTATTGCGTTTGCCTGCTTTTCGCTTAGGCCGAGTTCTGCCATGAGCTTTGACTTGGCTTCTGCTGTTTCGCCACTAGACCTTACTATTTCAACAACCTTGTCTATGCTTGCTATTGCCACAAGCAGCCCTTCGACAATGTGTGCTCTCTCTTGCGCGACCTTAAGCTCATACTCGCTCCTTTTCCTTACAATCTCCCTTCTGTAGTCTATGAATGTGTTTACTAGCTGTAGAAGGTTGTAGCTTCTGAGCTCATTTCCTTTTACAGCCAGGTTTATTATCGGAAACGTGATTTCCATTTGGGTGTGCTTGTAAAGCTGGTTTATGACCTGCTCTGGGCTTGCATCGTTTGCAAGGTATATGCTTATGCTTATGCCCTGCTTGTCGCTTTCGTCGTGAAGGTCGCGTATGCCTGTTATTACCTTTTGCTTTGCCAATTCAACTATGCTTTTTATCAGCTGGGCCTTGTTTACGCCATACGGTATTTCGGTGACCACAAGCTTGCGGTTTTTTTCATCTATGTTTATTCTTGCCCTTACAGTCACCTGGCCCCTGCCAAAACGATAGCCGTTAAGCGCGGAGCCTGACATTATTGCTATGCCCCCGGTAGGGAAGTCAGGGCCTTTTATTATCCGCAAAAGGTCCTCAACAGTAGCATCTTTGTGGTCTATGGCATATGTCACAGCT
Source organism: Candidatus Micrarchaeia archaeon (assembly GCA_049976305.1). GTDB lineage: Archaea > Micrarchaeota > Micrarchaeia > Micrarchaeales > CABMGC01 > JAGDXZ01. The sequence continues at coordinate 2,773 of JBMFIM010000018.1, forward strand.
TCGCAAACCTCTGCCAAATTGTGAGGGGGCATGCTTGTTGCTACGCCTACAGCAATGCCTTCTGCACCGTTTATGAGCAGGTTTGGCACCTTAGCAGGAAGCACAACAGGCTCTTGCTCAGTATTGTCGAAATTAGGCACGAACTGCACAGTTTCTTTATCAAGGTCTTCAAGCATCTCCTCTGCAAGCCTGCTTAGCCTTACCTCTGTGTATCTCATTGCTGCTGGAGGATCGCCGTCTATCGAGCCCATGTTTCCTTGGCCTTCTATAAGCACATGGTTCATTGAAAAGTCCTGGGCCATTCTTACTATTGCATCATAAACTGCTATGTCGCCGTGAGGGTGGTATTTGCCTATGACTTCACCGGTTACCCTTGCACTCTTCTTTGTTGGCTTGTCGTGCGTGTTTCCTATCTTGTACATTGCATAAAGTATGCGCCTCTGCACAGGCTTTAGGCCGTCGCGCACATCAGGAATGGCCCTGCCTATGATTACGCTCATTGCATAGTCTAGATAGCTCCTTTGTATTTCGTCTTCAACAGCGACCTTTCTTATCTCTGCCATGTTACCACTATATGTCCAAGTTCAGAACCTCTGCTGCATGCTCCTCGAGGAACTTCCTCCTTTGCTGGACGTCAAGCCCCATGAGTATCTCAAAGAGCTCGTTCGCACGCTCAGCGTCGCGTATTGTCACCTGCTTGAGCACCCTCTTTTCCGGGTTCATCGTAGTTTCCCACAGCTGCTCCGGGTTCATTTCGCCAAGACCCTTGTATCTTTGCACTTCAGCATCGTTGCCAAGCTCCTTTAGCCTTTCATTAAGCTGCTCGTCGGTATAGCAGTAATATGTTTGCTTACCTTTTGATACCCTGTAGAGGGGCGGCTGCGCTATGTAGATATAGCCAAGCTCTATGAGCCTGCGCATGAAGCGGTAGAAGAAGGTAAGGAGCAAAGTCTGAATGTGGCTCCCGTCCACGTCTGCATCACTCATAATTATGATTTTCTTGTACCTTATCTTGTCTGGATTGAATGTTTCCTTTATGCCCGTGCCTAGTGCAGTAACAATGGTGTTGAGCTCAGCGCTGCTGAATATTTTCTCCTCGCTAGCCTTCTCAACGTTGAGTATTTTGCCCCTAAGCGGGAGTATCGCCTGGGTTTGCTTGTCCCTCCCTTGCTTGCTTGAGCCGCCAGCGCTTTCTCCCTCTACTATAAACAGCTCAGCCTTGTCAGGATCATCTTCTATGCAGTCCGCCAGCTTGCCTGGTAGCACCGCATTTTCAAACAGGCTTCTTTTCCTAGCAAGCTCTCTGGCCTTCTTAGCGCTTTCCCTAGCATTCATTGCCAGCAAGACCTTCTCTGATATCGCCTTTGCATCCTGCGGATGCTCTTCCAAGTACCTTGACAGCGTGGAATACACGCTAGTCTCTACAAGCGTCTTTATCTCAGTATTTCCGAGCTTTTCCTTTGTCTGTCCTTCGAACTCAGGGTTTGGAAGAAGCAAGCTTATCACTGCGGTAAGCCCCTCTCTAATGTCCTCCCCTGTTACCTTGCTTGTGTCTTTGCCGTTTTTTGACATGTAGTTGAGGATGGCTCTGCTCAAGCCGGACCTGAAGCCTATTACGTGCGTGCCTCCTTCCTCGGTCCTTATGTTGTTTACAAAGGATTCCAAGTGTTCATCGTAGGTGTTGGTGTATTGAAGGGCGTAAGTCAGCGTCACTCCCTTTTCTTGCCTTTGCTCCTTTATTATGCTTGTCAGGGGCTGCTTGTCTTTGTTGATGTAGCTTAGCATGTCTTCTATACCTCTTTCAGAATAGTACTCAATTTCCTCGTGGGAATTGAATCTTTCATCTATGAACCTTATGCGCAAGCCTGGATTCAGAAAGCTTGTATAAAGAAGCCTTTCCTTTAGCATTTCAGAGTCGAACCTAGGATTAGGGAAGATCTCAGGGTCTGGCTTGAACCTTACTATGGTGCCTGTCTTGTCTGTATTACCAAGCTCTTGCAAAGGCCCCTTCGGCTCGCCCTTGGCGAATTCCTGCACATATTCTTTCCCGTTCTTGAATACGTGCACTATCGTATATTCTGACAGGGCGTTTACTACGGTTAAGCCTACGCCGTGCAAGCCACCAGAGATCTTGTAGACATCGTTGCTGAACTTGGCGCCTTTGTGCAGTGTGGTCATTATTACTTCCAGCGCGCTCTTACCGTAGTTTGGCATTATATCCACAGGTATGCCTCTGCCATCGTCGCTTACCTCTGCTATGTCCCCTGTCTGATCCTCTGAGAGCCTTATGCTTATGTTCTTGGCATAGCCTGCAAGCGCCTCGTCTACAGCATTGTCAAGGACTTCAAAAAGAAGGTGCAAAACGCCAGAGCTGCCAGTAGAGCCTATGTACATTGCCGGCCTTTTCCTTATTCCTTTTGTGCCTTCAAGCACTACAATTTTTGAAGCATTATACTCACTAGATGCATTGGGATCTGCCATTTAATCAACTGGTCTATAATTAGATTTATCTCTTAAAGAATATAAAGCCTCTTATACTTGTTTGTCGTCGGAAACAGGCAGATTGCACATGATGCAGGCATTCCAATTTATCGAGATAAATTACAACAAAGCATCAGCTTCTAACGAGCGATTTTATGGCTTCATCAACGTCTTTCCTCGAAGTAATTAAATAGACTGACACTGCGAACGCCGCTATCCTGCTTGACAAAGAGGTATAAAAGTCTAAGGCGTAATTGAGAAGGCCTTTTACCACGCCTAGCTTATTTTCGCCGAGCAGGTCTAGTGCTATTCCCTCAGCTATTGCATGCGAAAATGGTGTGCTTGTAAATCTTGAATCATTGCTGATAAGTATTCTGTGGCCGAGCTCGTGGCCTATTGTCGTCTCAAGATCTTTTAGCTGAAACGAAGCAGGAACAATTACTCCTATGCCACCATTTTTCTCTATTGAGGAGTAGCCAAAAACCCTGTTATTGGGCGGGTCTCCAAAATCTAGCTCAAAATTGCTAACATTAAAGTCTCCATATCTGTGCTTCGCCTTTATGAACTTTTCATAGAATACATTTCCGATTAGTATTCGTGCTGCTTCTTCATCAATGTGCTTCTTTTCTTTATTTTTTAAGACTACTACTAGAGCCATCTCAATAAGATAATTGCCGAAAAACTTAATAAAGCGAGCTGGAAATCACGCTCTTAGATGTTGCATGTCAAATCTCCAAGCCTATTTGGCTAACGAAAAGGCGATATAAGTAAGCAAAAGATATTTATATATATTCGCCATAAAACATAATGCTTTTCTTGTGCTTAATTAGGTAGATTTTATGGCAGAAAAACCACACATGAATTTGATCTTCATAGGACACATTGACCATGGCAAATCAACGACAGTTGGCAGGCTGATGTATGAAACAGGAGCGATTTCTGAGCAAGACCTCAGAAAGCTCAAAGAAGAGGAAGCCAAATACAACCAGGCAACACTTGAATTTGCCTATGTTACAGACGAGCTTAAAGAAGAGAGAGAAAGAGGAATGACAATAGACATCGCAGAAAGAGAATTCCAAACACCAAAGTATTACTTCACAGTGATCGATGCGCCAGGCCATAGGGACTTCGTAAAGAACATGATTACAGGGGCAAGCCAGGCAGATGCGGCAGTGCTAGTAGTATCTGCAGCAGAAGGCATTCAGCCTCAAACTAGAGAGCACGCATACTTGGCGAAGGTTCTTGGCATAAACCAGCTCATAGTAGGAATAAACAAGATGGATGCTGTCAACTATGACCACGTCAAGTTCGAAGATGTCAAAAGCAAGGTAGCAAACTTGCTCAAAACCATAGGCTACGACACAAGCAAAATATTGTTTGTTCCATATTCTGCTTTGCAGGGAGACAACGTGTCAAAACCTTCAGACAAGATGCCTTGGTATTCAGGCCCGACGTTGCTTCAAGCAATAGACACGTTCGAAGTGCCTCCTAAGCCCATAGACAAGCCGCTTAGGCTGCCTATACAAGACGTTTACACCGTATCTGGTTTCGGCACTGTGCCAGTAGGCAGAGTAGAGACAGGCGTTATGAAGCCTGGCGATATAATTGTAATAATGCCTCCGGGCATAAAGACAGACGTCAAGAGCATTGAAATGCACCACAAACCTCTTCAGAGGGCGGAGCCTGGAGACAACATCGGCTTCAACATAAAAGGAGTCGATAAGAAAGACCTTAAGCGTGGAGATGTTGTAGGCCCTGCTGACAATCCGCCTACTGTTGCCGAAGAATTTACTGCGCAGATTGTAGTAATAAACCACCCAACCGCAATAGCTCCAGGCTACACGCCAGTATTCCACATACACACCGCACAAGTAGCATGCACAATAGCAGAAATACTTGAGAAGAAAGACCCTAGAACAGGGCAGACAATACAGAAGAACCCAGAGTTCATAAAGAACGGGGACGTTGCCATCGTGAGGATAAAGCCAACAAGGCCGGTGGTTGTGGAGAAGTACAGCGAATTCCCACAGCTAGGCAGGTTTGCAGTCAGGGACATGGGTCAGACAGTAGCAGCAGGCATAGTGCTAGATGTGGTGAAGAGACAAGCATAATGATTTAATGGCCGTTGCTAGGATAAAGCTTACAAGTGTTTCTAGGAATGCAGCTTCTGATGTAGCCAAGCAAATAGTAGGCATAGCGAAAAATATTGGCATAAAATACAAAGGCCCTATTCCTCTGCCTACAAGGCGCATGGTCATAGCCACAAGGAAGACTCCTTGCGGGGATGGTTCAGATACCTATGACCATTGGGAAATGCGTGTGCACAAATGGCTTGTAGAAATAGATGGCAGCGACCAAGCGCTAAGGCAAGTAATGCACATACCCGTTCCAGACACAGTAAAAATAGAAATAGAGCTTTCCTAACAACTTCCTAGCTTATCAACTTTTGTCTATTTTTTATTTGGCAAATACTTCCTTAGCTCTGCCGCTTTGTCAGTGTTCTCCCATGTAAACTCCTTTTCGCTTCTGCCGAAATGACCATATGCGGCAGTTGGTTTGTAGATGGGCCTTCTAAGCCTAAGCTCCTTTATGATTGAAGCGGGTCGCATGTCAAAGTGCTTCTTTACAATTTCAGCCAGCTTGTCGTCTGGCACCCTTCCGGTGCCCAAGGCGGTAACGTAGAAGCCTACTGGCTCCGCTACGCCTATCGCATATGCAATCTGCACCTCGCATTTTTCGGCCAAGCCAGCCGCTACTATGTTCTTTGCTATGTACCTGGCATAGTATGCTCCAGATCTGTCAACTTTTGTAGGGTCTTTGCCGCTAAAACATCCTCCGCCTGACTTGCCAACGCCTCCGTATGCGTCAACAACAGTCTTCCTGCCTGTAAGTCCAGAATCAGCCAAAGTTCCGCCAATTACAAACCTGCCGGTGCCGTTGATTATTATCTTGGTGTTTTTGTCCACAAGCCCTTTAGGTACGACTTCGTTTATGACATGCTTCATAATGTCGCGCCTTACCTGGCCTATGCTGACGCTTTCTGAATGCTGCGCTGCTATTACTATGGCGCTTATCCTTTTCGGCTTTCCATCTACATACTCTACAGTCACCTGGGACTTGCCGTCGGGCCTGAGATAGGGGATTATGCCCTTTTTTCTGCACTCAGTTAGCCTTCTTGTCAAAGCGTGGGCAAGCACAGTAGGCAGTGGCATTAGTTGTGGAGTTTCGTTGCAAGCATAGCCGAACACAAACCCTTGGTCGCCTGCCCCGAGCTCCTCGCCTTTCCTTTCATCAACCCCTATTGCTATGTCTGGAGACTGCTTCTCTACCGATACTACAACCCCGCAAGTGGCCCAGTCAAGGCCGTCTTTCGCGTTGTCAAGGCCTATCTCCTTGAGCGTGCTTCTGACTACTTTGGTTATGTCTACATTAGCAGTAGATGTTATTTGGCCTGTTACCACCACTATTCCCTGCATTATCAGAGTTTCGCAGTCTACGTGGGCAAACGGGTCCTGCCTTAGGTATGCATCTAGCACAGAATCCGAAATTAAGTCAGCAACCTTGTCGGGGTGGCCTTCGGTAACACTCTCAGAAGTGATATGGTATATTGTCATAAAACCACAACATTAGGCAGCCAGTTATATTGCCTTTGCAGCGTTGGCCATTTTCAACGCTAGGCTTCTGTGGCTGTCTATGATGTTTACTTTTTCTTCAGGGTCCTCTTTTAAATCATACATTTCAGCCTTTTTATCCTTGTAAACGATTAGCTTTAAGCTCCGATAGTAAACTGCAGTGGCGAATTTGTTGAGAAAGAGCTTCGTTCTGTAGATCCTGTCGGCATATGAAGACCTGCGCCTGAGAAGCCTGAGGAACTTCAAGTCCCAGAATTCAGTTATGCCGACATGGTCAGATATTACAAAATTGTCCCTCCTTAGCTTGCCGTTGACTTCATCGGCTGTGCCATTTGCTATGTTGAGTATGGACTCGTGCAATGCAGTCAGGCTAACAGGCTTGCTTACTACCTCTCCGCTTGTTACCTGCTTGCCGTCTATGAAGCGGGCAGAGATCAGCGGCACATGAACAAGCTCCTCAAAAGGAAACATGTTGTGGTACATTAGCCCGTGCTCCATGAATGCCTGGCCGTGGTCGCTTGCCACTATTACTACGGCGTTGTCGAGTATGCCTGTCTGCTTCAGTGTGACAAATAGCCTTTTTATTTGGTCGTCTAAATAGCTAAGCCTTCTTGCATATGCCTCCTTTATTATGTCGATGTCTTTTCCCTCAATGAGGCCCGCAAGGTAAAGCCACTTTTCCTGGTCCACATATCTCTTTGTTATTAGGTTTGTAGGATAGCCCTCATGGCCCTCCATGTAGTTTACGAAAATGAACTTGCTGGCATTGCCTGCCCTTCTTGCATAGCGCTCTATGGCCTTGTTAGTTTTCTTGGCACCGGCGTCGAGTTTGTAGAAGCCGTATCTTATTGCGAAGCGCTTGTCAAGCTTCCTCTTCAGGCTAAGGTACACTGCATCGAGGTGCTCCTTTGTAAGCAAGAGCGAAATAGCATAAGGAACCTTAATGAGCATATTCCTGAGCGTCTTGTTTGCCACGAGCTTAAGCTCGAAGCTGGAAAGCCTGCTCTTCCTTAGCTTTTCTTCTATCCACAGGTTTTTCACGTGCTCAAAGCCGTTTGTCAAGCCTGTTCCCTGGCTAAGGAAAGGATTGTTTGAAAATACCGCAGTGCTGTAGCCCAAATAGTTGAGCTTTGCAGCTAATGTAATTTCATTCTTCGGTATATACTTCACCTTCTCTACAAAAGGGTCTATCTTTTCGTCAAGGTTTCTGAGTGGGCTTTCTCTAAAAGCCTTTATGTCAAGGGTGCGCCTGTTGAGAAAAAGCGAGGCGTGCGATGGCGCGGTATAGGTGCTAGGCGCTATGGCCCTTTCATACAATACCCCTTTTCTCGCAACGCCCTCAAGGAAAGGCATGCGGACTTTGCCGCCATAAGCGCGGAGATAGTCTGCCCTTACAGTGTCGAGAAGCAGAAAAACTATGTTTGGCCTTTGACCCTTCATATTACACCAGCCCTGCAGCCGCAAACATTACAGGAACTACTATTGTAGCGTCGCCGTCTATGGTTACATACTTTGCTTTTTCTTTCACTTTGCCCCACGAAACAGCTTCTGTAAGCCTCGCACCTGAAAGGCTTCCATCAAACTGGGTTGCTGTGGTTACATAAACTGCGTAGTCCAAGCCCCCCTTGAATTGGTTCCACCATATGACGTGGTGCTTGCTTATGCCGCCGCCTATCATAAACGCGCCAGTTACTTTGTTGTCGAATACGATGTTGCTTAAGTTAAGCTCATCCTTTACCAGGTCAAGCTTGAAATCGTGGTTCTGCGAATAAATGGCAATATGGGTTCCAAATGCGCCATCCAGTATGCCCGGGCAGAATATGGGCACCTTGTGCAAATATGCCTGCCTTAGTATGGAATTTTGGTCATTTATCCTTTTTCCAAATTCAAAAGCAAGCTCAGACGCCGTGTATGTGCTTTTCTTATTTGCTGCATATACCTCGTTCATAATCTCATAGAACTTCTTCTCGACTACAAAGCCGTAATCCTTCTGGCCTATGAAAACGTTTCCAAGCCTATAGATGTTTGCCTTGTGCAGTTCGGCATCGTTGGCGTAGAAAGTGCCAAGCCTGTACTTGCCACCGAAAGCCCTTGCAATATCGTGGTCGAACATGCCGCCAGTGGTTATTATCGCGTCGAAGTACTTGACGGCGCCGGCGAGCACGCCCCTCAAGCCAGTTGCAACTATGTCTGCCGGGAAGGAGAGGAAGTTGAAAGAGTCTTTGTCAGCAACCATTTCCTTGAGTATGTCAACCCCTGTTACCATGTGTTGCGCAGAAAATCCGCCGATATAGCGCATGGCTTCTACAAGCTCCTCTACACTCATTCCAGGCTTGAGCTTGACATCTTTGACCTCTTTTCCTAGATAGTTTTTGTTTGCCTCTCCGTACTTCAGCTTTATTCCCTTTTCTTTCAAGATATCACCCTTTCCTGAACTCCTCTATAACCCTATCCAAGCATATCCTAAGCCATGGGGTATAGTTTTGAGGGTTTTCCTCAACGTCCTTTTTTAGCATGTCTAGGCTTATCCACTTATACGCCGAGGCCTCTTCCTTGTTTATGTTAGGCTCGCCATCGTATCTGCCGAAGATTACATGGTCGTATTCCCATTCGGTGAGGCCGTTGCCGACGTCGGCCCTGTAGATGAAAGAGAATTTCTCTTCCATGTCGCAATCAAAACCCATCTCCTCTTGGAGCCTTCTGTGCGCAGCTTCAATTACAGCTTCGCCAGGTGCAGGGTGCGAGCAGCACGTGTTGCTCCATTTTCCTGCTGAGTGGTACTTGCCCTCTGCCCTTTTCTGGAGCATGGTCTCACCTTTGGAATTGAACACAAATATGGAAAACGCCCTATGGAGCTTGCCGCCGTTTTTGTGGGCCTCAAGCTTGTCTTCTATGCCTACTTCGTTGTCGTGTTCGTCTACTAGTACCACCTTCTGCCTGTCTATCAAGAAACCACAATATTCTTTTGCATGTTTAATTTCTTATACTCTTCGTTTTTGCAAGCTTTCTGAATGCAAGGTTGCGACTTCGGGCAGCGTGGAAGTTACGCTCAGGGATAGAGTATAAGTCCCGCAAGTGATTTTCGACGAACTGAGAACCGATAAACGCATCCTTTGCACAAAGCGGTGAGCGCACGAATGCAAAGGAAGCCCAAGCCATTTATGGGCGGATGTCACAAGGTTAGCCGCACATATTATATGCAGTGAGGGAATGAACCAGGAGACAAAAGGGCCATGACAAAAGATGAGGCGACAAAAGAAGTTATAATCGACACCGAAGCCAAGCCTAAAACGCCTAAATGAATCAAGCAAGAAATCAAGAAAAGTGAATATAAAAAATAAAACAATCAACCTGCTAGTGCTTTCTTCGTCTGCTTCTTGATGCGTAGTAAGCCACTATTACTACTACAATTGCCACTATGATTATTGTTGCTACTATTAACCATAGGTTGCTCTTTGTCGGTGTTGGAGTTGGTGTCGGCAAAACTGTAGTAGTGGGCACTGTGCTTGTTGTGGGCACTGAGGTTGTCGGCACGGTTGTGGTTGTTGTTGCTACTGTCTTGGACAATATGCCTACGAGCGGATCCTTTGGAACTACAAAGGTTATCGCGCACGTTGCAGGGTTGACTGTATATTGAGCTATCTGGGTCCATGTGCCGTTCTTATAGATGAATGGTGCCACGCTTGATGCCGGCGTGCTGCACGGATATGTCATGCTTACATTTGTGCTGACGCTTACATTTGCGCTTATTGTCAAGTTAAGCGCCTTCAGCACAGTGTAATTTGCAGGAGGCTTTGGCGCTGTGCTTGTTGCGTTTGCCGCATATATAGTTACAGGTGCAGGCGTGCTCGATGGCGTGCTGATATAGATTATTGCTTGCTCGTTTGTAAAGTTCACTACTACTGGCGATGTAGCAGAGATGGTCTTGTTAACGCTGCCAGAGGCGCCGGTTATTGATACAGATGTTACAGGAACCACCGTTGTGGTAGTGGTAGGTGTTGTGGTTACTGTGGTTGTTGGCACAGTAGTTGTGATCACGCCGCCGACACTAGGTGTTGTGGTTACTGTGGTTG
>JBMFIM010000019.1:0-11590 GCA_049976305.1 Candidatus Micrarchaeia archaeon
CTCTCTACCAAGAGGGCATAGGCGGCGCGCCCATAGACCTGCAGCACCTTGTTGGCTGGTGGCCATTGAACGGCAACGCCAACGACTACAGCGGCAACGGCAACAACGGCGTGCCAAACGGCGTTACCTTTACGAGCAACTGGTGGCAAGGCTACACGCCACCGTGAGGCAGCAATTAGATCAAACGGCAAATTTTTAGTTTGCTTGCAAATTGCGATAGCAGTTTTTCACACTTCGCATTCATATTGCATGGCTAGAAAGCAGCCATTTCCATAAAGGTGTGCACTCTACTCTGATTCCATATTTATTTATTTCTCCTTCAAAATCCCAAGTTATTATCTTTGCTTTGCTGCAGCGGAGCGCCTTTTTGGCCTTCCTCAGTGCTAAAAGTTCCCTTTCTTCTAGCTCCTCCTTGCTTGATGCATGTGTGACCTGCAACAGCTCTTTCACGCCACTGCCGTCTTTTATTACAAAATCTACTTCGCTTCCGCTTGCATCTTTCCAATAATAAATATCATATCTGTGGTGTGGCGAGTTTTTTCTCATAAGCTCTACAAACACTGCGTTTTCCATCAATCTGCCAATATCCTTGGCTTGCGAGAAGTAGCTTGATATTCCCGTATCGCAAAGGTATACCTTCTTCGAGGATAGGGCACTCTTTTTTATCGAGAAATCAAACTTTTGCACGATGAATGAGAAGAATGCATCTTCAAAGTAAGAGAGGTAGCTATATAGGGTCTTTTTACCTATTCCTGCGCCGTTGCTCTTCAGCACTAGGTAATTCTTGTTTATTGAGAACTCCTTCGAGAATGAGGCAGCCACCGCTTTAATCATGAATTTTGCAGCTTCTATGTTCCTTATCTTTTCCCTTTCAACTACATCTTTGAACAATAGCACATCAACATACTCCCTGAAGAAATCTGCCGGTTGGGCGTTGCGCAAAACCACATCAGGAAATCCTCCAGTTTGCAGGTATTCGCGCAGCAGGTTCTTTATTGCGCTTGCCGTCATGCTGTCGACCTTGCCTTCGGTATATTGCACGCCCTTAATGCCTATCAGTTCTTTGAATGAAAAGGGGAGCACCAATACCGGCAAGCTCCTTCCTCTGAGCTGGGTCGCTATTTCCCTGCTGAGCAATTTTGAAGATGAGCCTGTTAGTACAATACTGTATAGTTTGCGTTCATACAAGGTGTATACCACCTTCTCCCAACCATCAAACGCCTGCACCTCGTCGAAGAAAAGGTATTTGGGTTGGGTTCCATACAGCTCTTGATGGTAAAGTGTGCATTTTAACACTTCTTCTCCACTCAAGTCGCTTATGCCGGCATCTTCAAAGTTTATTATCAAATATTCCTCGTCTTTTAGTTTCCTTTCCTTTATAAAAGAGTAAAACAAGTATGTTTTGCCAGCCCTTCTCGGCCCTATAATTGCAGTTATAATGTTTCTGTTTGGCTCCAGATTTATTTCTCTAGGCTCTACTTCATCAAGTATGAGTTTTAAATACGCCTTTTTATCAAGCAAATACTGTTTCAAATCCATAATAATATAGGGGGAAGAAATCATATAAATCTTTCCTCCTATACAACTCTATATTTTTGTCGAAACCCGCATTTACTGTCCATTAAGAAGCCTGCCTTTCTTTTATGCGGCATACCTTTCTACTGCCTCATTTTTCCATTGTCGTGTGCAACTTTTTCATCGGCTCTGTCTGAAAATGTGGTTGATACGAAAAGAAGGCACAGCTCACAAAGCAAATCGGCAGCACCTGATAGAACAAGCAAGCAAAAGCACCTATTTTTGTTGACGTAATTGATCGACCAAATATTATCATGACGAGTTTAGGTTATTCCCTATTAGAATGTTGAGGCGTTTGTCTCGCAATCTTGCCCTCAGAACCTTGCTAAGATTCGTTGCACTAACACCGATTTATCTACGCATGGATTCTTAATTCCACTGCAGCATGAGTCTTTGGGCTTTTTGTTGGTAATGATTTTATATTTCTTTTTAATCAAAAATCTATTGCAGTGTTTTTATGCCAAACGGAGTAGAGCTTATAGTCAGCGATGCGCTAATAACCGATACTGGGAGAGGGGTTGCTAGGATAGATACAAAAACCAGAAACATACTTGGCGTTGATACTTACGACGTCATAGAGATAAAGGGCAAGACCAAGTCCACTGGGGCAATAGTATGGCCTGCGCATCCGAGCGACGAAGGGCTCGGTTTCATAAGAATAGACGGCTACATAAGGCAGAACATAGGTGTGGGGATAGGAGACAAAGTCTTCGTTACAAAGGCGAATCCGAGCAATGCCGAGAAGATTACAATAGCGCCTCCAATAGGCCAAAAGCCGCCAGTCTCGCCAGAGTTTCCTGAATATGCAAAGAGAAGGCTTGAAGGCAGGCCAGTGACAAGAGGCGACATAATCCCGATTCCTATGTTTGGCCTGGTTTTCAATTTCATAGTCGTGCAGACAATACCCCACGACATAGTCATAGTCACCAGGGAAACAAACCTGATAGTAAGGGAGGAGCCGGTTTCAGAATCAGAAGTAAGGGTCAACGACGTGCATTACGAAGACATTGGCGGCCTTAAGAACGAGATCCAGAAGATAAGGGAGATGGTAGAGTACCCAATAAGGTACCCCGAGGTTTTCGAGAGGCTCGGCATAGACCCGCCCAAGGGCGTTCTTCTTTACGGTCCGCCTGGCACAGGCAAGACCCTGCTTGCAAAAGCAGTAGCAACGGAAAGCGATGCGCATTTCATCGCCATTTCAGGGCCAGAGCTTGTTAGCAAGTTCGTAGGCGAAAGCGAGGAAAGGCTCAGGGAGATATTCAAGGAAGCAAACGAAAAGGCGCCTTCAATAATCTTCTTTGATGAGATAGATGCCATAGCGCCTAAGAGGGAGGAAGCTACAAACGAGGTGGAGCGAAGAATGGTCTCGCAGCTTCTCGCGCTTATGGACGGCATGCCTGCGAGGGGCCACGTCATCGTTCTTGCAGCAACAAACAGGCCTGACGCCATAGATCCGGCGTTGAGAAGGCCAGGCAGGTTCGACAGAGAAATAGAAATAGGCGTGCCAGACAGGAATGCAAGGAAGGAGATCCTGCTTATTCATACGCGCAACGTGCCTTTGGCAAAAGACGTCAACATAGACGAACTGGCAAACATAACTCACGGCTATACTGGCGCTGATCTTCAAGCGCTTGTAAAGGAAGCGGCTTTGGCAGCGCTTAGGAATGTTTGGCCAAAGATTGTAGGCAAGCAGCACATACCTGAAGACATACTTCTCAACCTCTCTGTAAGCAGGGAGAACTTCATGGAGGCCCTCAAGAGCATAAGGCCGAGCGCACTTAGGGAGGTCTTTGTAGAAAGGCCAAATGTGCATTGGAATGATATTGGAGATCTTGAAGAGGTAAAGGAGGAGATTAAGGAAGCTGTAGAGCTGCCTCTTAAAGAGCCGGAGGCTTTTGAGAAGATAGGAATAAGGCCTATAAAAGGAATTTTGCTGGTCGGTGCGCCTGGCACAGGCAAGACCCTCCTTGCAAAAGCAGTGGCGACAGAACGAGAAGCAAACTTCATTTCGATAAAAGGCCCAGAGGTTCTCAGCAAGTACGTAGGTGAAAGCGAGAAGACTGTAAGGGAGCTTTTCAGGAAGGCGCGCATGGCTGCTCCTTGCATAATCTTCATTGACGAAATAGATGCGATTGCCAACCCGAGAGGCTCTGATATTACTGATTCCAGGGTAACGGAGCGCGTTGTAGACACGTTGCTTACAGAGATGGATGGCCTGCAAGATCTGAAGAATGTAGTTGTGCTTGCAGCGACAAACAGGCCAGAGGACATAGACCCTGCTTTGCTGAGGCCAGGCAGGTTTGACAAGATAATAGAAATACCAATGCCCAACGAGGTTGCAAGGCTTGAAATACTCAAGGTGCATACGCGCCGCATGCCTCTAGACAAGGACGTTGACCTGGTAGAGATAGCAAAACTAACAGAGAACTACACAGGCGCTGAGATAGAGAACGTGGTAAGAGAAGCAGGCATGAATGCAATAAGGAACAAGCGCGACGTTGTGAAGAAAGAGGACTTCATGAGGGCACTTGCTGAGATAAAGCCTGCAATTCCAAAAGAGGTAAGCGAGCGCATAAAGCGATTCAAAGAAGAGCCAAACAGCATGTACAGATAGCTAGAGCTTGACAAGCGAAAAGCTGGCCTTGCTCGCCAAGCCCCTAGCCTTTAGCCTTTCCAGCTCTGCATTTTTCTGCCTGTATTGGCTTTGCTCCTCAGCAACTAGCAGAAACTCCTTTATGCCAAGCTTTTCTATTGCTAGCGTTATATCAGGCAAAAGCTCTTCTATGCTGTTAGCCTGCATGAAGTAGCAATCATCAGCGTCTACGCCCAGCTTCTTTGCAAGCTCCGCATACTTGGCGCTGCTCGAGTTTGTTATCGCCGCAATGTGCCTCTTAGGCTCGCTGGGCTTGCTTTCAATGAGCATTGAGCTTATGCCTATTCCTTTGCCAGCAAACATGCTTTCGAGCTTAGATTTTTGGACCAGCTCGTTGTTCTTTTCTAGCTCTAGCCTGCTTGCTAGCTTCAAGCCTTTGAACTGCTTGACAAGCTCTGAATGCAAGCTCTCGCTTTCTTTTCCGTTGAGCGCGCCAAAGACGTAGCCCATTGCACCGCAGTCTGTGTGAGCAACAAGCTTTATCTCGCTTATGTTGCTGCTATCTACAAGGTACCTTAGCGTCTGCTCAACTCCAGCAACGTTTCCGCCGGCGTTCCTTACGAAGATCTGCTTGCCATTGTTCATCGAGTCCAGAGCATTGTTTAGCCTCCTGTCCATGCAAGAAACTACTATTTCCATGCAATCACGGCTTTAGCCTGTTTATTACCCTTGGGAAAGGTATTGCATCTCTTATGTGTTCAAGGTTGAGAAGCCACTTAATCAGCCTTTCCATTCCCATTCCAAATCCAGAATGCGGCACAGACCCATATCTTCTCAGGTCTATCCACCAGTCGTAGTTTTCAAGGTTGAACTTTATCCCTTTTGCCTGCTCGAATTCCCTTATGCGCTGCATAAGCTCTTCATAGTTCCACACTCGCTCCGTGCCGCCAATGATTTCTCCGTGGCCATGCGGAGCCTGCATGTCGTCGCTTAGCACAGTCCTAGGGTCCTTGGGATTGGGCCTTGCATAGAACGCCTTCAGCTCCCTAGGCCAGTCTGTTACGAAAATGGGCTTTTCCTCATCTTCTGTCAGCATCTTCTCTTCAGGCACTCCGAAGTCATCGCCCCACTTCAGGTGGCCGCCCTTGCTGTTTATTATCTCAATGGCCTGCTCGTATGTTACCCTCTTGAAAGGAGGCTTTACCGCTTTTAGGCCTGCAGGATCCACATTGAGAACCTTTAGCAGGTCTTCATGTTCTGCTATCTTGTTTGCTATGTAGCTCACAAGCCGCTCCTGCAGCTTCATGCTCTTGTTTATGTCATAGTATGCCATCTCGGGTTCAAGATGCCAATATTCTGCAAGGTGCTTTGTAGTTCTTGACTTCTCAGCCCTGTAGGAAGGCGCGAAGGAATAAACTTTTTCCAGGGCGAATATCAGCACCTCGGCATAAAGCTGGGAAGATTCTGTTAAATAGGCCTTCTCGCCGAAGTAGTTGACCTCAAACAAGTCTGCACCGGTCTCCCCGCCTGCAACAGTGATCAAAGGCGGCGTTATCTCATAGAAGCCTCTTTTGTCAAGGAATTCGCGCGCATACCTAAACACATATGACCTAAGCTTGAGTATTGTTGTCATTCTGGTGCTCCTAAGCCACAAGTGGCGCTTGTCAAGAAGAAGCTCGGGGCTCTGATATTCGGTGATAGGGAAAGGCTCCGCAATGTGCACGTTAGCAAACTTCTTAGCGGTTACTTCGTAGCCAGTAGGAGACCTCGGATCCTGCTTCAAAATGCCAGCTACTTCAATGCTTGATTCTATGCTTGTATCTTCAGCAGCCTTCCAGGAAGCCTCATCTACTGCGTCTTTTCTCACTGCAATCTGCACGAGCCCTGTGCTATCTCTTAGAACTATGAAGACTATGCCACCGCTTTCCCTTTTCCTGTAAACCCAGCCTCTAAGCGTTACTTCCTTGCCCACATATTTCGCAGATTCAGCGGCATGAATGAGCTTTGCCATGTGCCTAATTTCCCTTTTAACCTTTTTATGTCTTTTCAGAATTGGGTTTTGAGTTGCTAGGCTTGAGCAAGTTGATTCTAAAATATACATTCCGCTGCGTAGGCAATATATTTATTGAGGTATAAGTGCAAGCATGCACTATTCCTATACTCTCGGCGGTCTTAGGATAAGCATAAGCGACTATGTGTTAAAGGTGAATGGAAAAGAGGCAAAGGCATCGGTAAGGAATGCGGGCGAAATGGGGGAAGTGCTCTATGACAGGTCATGGCTCAAGGGCAAAGAGGCCATGCAGCTTTATTACATGTACAGGGATATTGCCGATTTCGAGAAGCTGCGCAAATACAAGGTGAGATATGATATTACCATAATGAGGCCTTTAAGGCTTGGAAAGGAGCTCAACAAGACACTCGGCCACTACCATCCAGTTGCAGAAAAGGGTCTTTCCTATCCTGAGCTTTACGAGGTTCTAGATGGCGAAGCCATTTATCTGTTGCAGAAGCCTTTGCACAACGGAGTGGAGGCGGTACTGATAAATGCGAAGAAAGGCGACAAGGTGCTCATACCTCCAAATTACGGGCACATAACCATAAATGCAGGCAAAAAGGATCTCGTAATGGCGAACCTTGTCTCTTCTATATTCGAGTCGAACTACAAGCCGATACTCAAGAAGCATGGTGGAGCGGTCTATGTTCTTTCAGACATGCTGCTCGCCTTGAACAGGAATTATGGCGATGTGCATATGCATGTGCTAGATAATCCGGGAAGTTTTGTGTTCAAAGCAAGATCAAGTCTTCTGGACCTTTTTGTCCTGAGCCCACACAAATTCAGGTTCCTCAACAAGCCTTCTTTGTTGAGTTTGAATCTAAAGAAGGAGTAAATGCCGGAAATGGGCCCGCGGAGAGTCGAACTCCGGTCTCCACTCTGTGAAAGTGGCGTCTTACCGCTGGACCACGAGCCCTGTCGATTGTTTTTGGGAGAAGAAATATTAAAAGTTTGCGCA
Source organism: Candidatus Micrarchaeia archaeon (assembly GCA_049976305.1). Lineage (GTDB taxonomy): Archaea > Micrarchaeota > Micrarchaeia > Micrarchaeales > CABMGC01 > JAGDXZ01. The sequence continues at coordinate 7,180 of JBMFIM010000019.1, forward strand.
GTTGTGCAGCTGTAGCGATTTGCAAGTAAGGTTTATAATTGCAGAGTTCCTTATTCAAAACATGTCTTTCTACTACACCGGCCTTGGCGACAGCGGCAAATCCGGCATACTCGGCAAGGCTGGCATCGACAAGTTTGATGATATATTCGAGGCAGAGGGCGCGCTTGACGAGCTTAACAGCTACATCGGGCTAACTGCTTACTATGTCAACGACAAGCATACTAGGGAAATGCTCAAGCAGATCCAGAATGATCTTTTCATCATCGGTGCAAACCTTGCGGCACTTGGCAACAAGGAAATAAAAGGCAAGGAGTTCGGCGAAGACCGCACTGCAAAGCTAGAGCAGGAAATAGAGGAAATGTCAAAATCTTTGCCAGAACCAAAGCAGTTCATAGTACCTGGAGGATGCGAGGGAGCTGTGCATATGCATGTTGCCAGGGCAATTGCAAGAAAGGCCGAAAGGCGCGTTCTCAGGCTTACAAAAAGCTATGAAATAAGCAGCAGCATAAAGAAATACCTTAACAGGCTCTCCACCTATCTTTATGTAGCAGCCCTTTACTTGAACCACCTTGAAGGAATAGAAGAGCAGCACCCAACATACTAGGTGCTCTGGCTTGCATCTGCATTGGCGCTGGCGTTGGCAGATTCTGCTTTTTCAATTTCGCCCTGCTTGACGCTGAAGTATTCGTAGAATTTGTCTGTAAGCATGAGCCTTTTGCTCCTGCCCTGCTTCTTAGAGGTTATGAACATGTTCTCTGCCAGCTCCTTGACATAGTCGTAGGTGCTCTCGCCAAAGGCCTTTACAAGCTCGCTCTGCAATATTCCGTTATTCTTGCTTATGTAGGCAAGGATTCTAAGAGCGCCTTTGCTAAGCTCGGGCCCGCTTGCGAGCACGCTTACCTTGCTTGCATACTCTGGCTTGATTGTGAGCATGTACCTTCCTGCAATCTCCTCAATCTCCAGCGCAGTGCTCCTCTGCTTGTACTCTTCCTGGAGCTGCCTTATGTACTCAACAACCTTGCCTACTGCGCCAATGCCCACTATGCTTGCAATCTCCTCAGGAGACAGGGCCCTTGAAGCCATGAAGAGCGTTGCCTCTACAAGGTTCTTGTAATCCTGCTCGTCCGTCAAACCACCTTTATCTTTATCTCTCCAAAGAACTGCTCCTGTAATAGCTCAACCTTGTTTTCGTTAGCTAGGAACAGCAATGGCACGAAGATTTCAAGCAAAGGATCCTTCTCCGGTAGCATCTCCACGAGCTTTGAAAACTCCATGCGTTTGCTTGTGGAAATAATGTTGTAAAGCTCGTTGGCCTCTTCTGTTATGTCTATCCCGTAAACTACTATGGGCATGGGCTTCGTGCGCTCCAAGCTGCGCCTTTCCCTCTCTTCCTTTATCTTTAGTGCCTCGTCCATTGCGCTTATGAGCTCATCGAGCGTAATCCTTCTTTTAACCGGCAGCCTGAGCTTTGGAAGAAGGACAGAAGCCTCAAGGTTGGGCGGGCTTTGCGCATATTCCTCCTCTTGCTCTGCTTCGTTGCCCAAGCTCAGCATGTCGCTTTTGAGCCTTACAAGCAGAGCGGCTGCAAGCATTATGTTAGCAGGTATATGCAGATCAAGAAGCCTCATCTGCCTTATAGTAGCTATATAGCTTGCGACCAGCTTGGTAATGTCTATGTTCCAAGGATCAAGCTCGTTTTTTCTTACAAGCTCTATCAGCAAGTCCTTCCAAGTTGCATCTCTGACAAAAGCCTCCAGGCTGGATGCCTCTTCAAAGCTGAGCTGTTTTTGAACCTGCATGGTCGCCAATACTACTTGTTCTTAAAGGAATAAAATACTTGCTGCAAGGTTTGTTTGAGTTGGTTTGGCAATTCTGTTTAGCTCCTTTTCAGGCCCATTTCCTCTCTCACAATAGGCTCAACAGCCACTTTTGCCATAACCTTGCCTGGTCCCCATTTGTTCAAAAAGTCAAGGTACCTGTTAACAATAGTGCGAGGCGCAACTAGCGTGCGCAGCTCACCTCCGTCAGAAGGCATGTATGCGCGCAGGCCAGTTTCTTTTTCAACTAAGTATGCAAGCCTCCTTGCTGCTTCTATGATTTCATCTGCTTTGTTTGGCATGTTTGTATACGCCTTGTGCTCGAACAGCAAAATGTAATTTTTCTCTTCTTTGGAGTAAAGCACGTGAACCTGCAAAAAGCCTATCACGTTTTCTTGCTCGTCCTTAAATGCTATCATGAGCTCATTTGCATCTCCTATTATGCTCATCATTCCCTGGTTTTCCCAAGAGTTGCCGGTGCTTATTTGGCAATTGCCTACGCCGCTTGATCCGTACCTTCCAAACTCTATTAGCTCGACAGGATCAAAGGTTATTTGCGCAAAGATTCTTTCCGGTTTATTGTTTGCAGGTTCAAGCAACTCAAATGCCGAAGCCAAAGCTTGTGCTGCCGCCTTGCCCTCCTCTATATCGCCTTCCCCGCTGCCTGTTATTTTTCCTTTATCCCTTTCTATGCCTTTTGCAATTTTCATAAGGTAATCTACGTAGTCTTTAAGCCTCTCTGCGTTTCCCTCCACGAATTTCTCCAGTTCTGTGCCTGTTTTATCTTTCATTTTTTGGAATTTTTCTGCAAACTTTTCCATCGCTTCTATGCTACTAAGCGCATCGTAGAGCCTTATAAGGCTTGCTGCCTTGTTCCCTGCGCGCCTGGTTTCTTCGCTTAGTGTCTTGCTGCTAAGCTCCGTTTTGATTGTTGCAAAGTCCTTTCTTCTTAAGGCTTCTACAATTTTGTCTGCGTTTGCGTTGCCCAAGCCTTTAAGCTCGTTTATTGCTTCTTCAATCTTTTCCTCTACAAGGCCTTTATACTGTTTTGCTATTCTATAAAGCGCCGCTTTCTTCCTTGCAAACGTCTCAATGTCTTTGCCTATTTTATCAAAGGGAATCTCTGCCCTTTTAGCATAATCCACTTTTATAGAATCAAGCGTTTCAAGCCTTTCCGCAATTTCTTCTTGCAGCTGCTCCTTTGCAAGCTCGTGGCCATAGAACTTGAATTTCTTAAAGCCCTCCACGCCGCCTTCAAGATAGCTTTCAAATATTTGATGCATGTATGTTGCTGCATAGCCTGAATACTTCCCGGCGTATATGGCCAGGTCAAGCAATGCCTGCGGATTTTCAATTAATGCCTTTATATTTTCTTTTTTAGCGTTGTTAGTTTCGAATCCCAGCTGCTTTAGTATTTTCTCTCCTTTCTCCTCCAGCAGTGCTGTCAGAGCTTGCTTGAATGATTTGGCTTTTCTATAGGCATTGTCTAACTCCTGTTTGTTTATTAGCCCGTTATTGATGAGGCCTATTGCCGCAGGAACAAGCTCCATGGCTTCCGGAAGCGTAGATATGCTCTCTTTTTCCAAGACACGTCTTAGCAAATGCCTGGCATCGCTAGAAGCCAAGCCTCTGAAAGGAAGCGCCTTCCTTACTACGCCCTCGCTTTTTTCTATCGATTGCCTAATCTTATCTATTTCTTCATCTTTCAACCCTTGCCATTTCGTAAGTGCTTCTAGCGGCAGTTCGTAAACGGGCTCTTTCTCTAACCTCTCCGCATTTAAAAGTGCATAAGCTACAAGCGATGGAAAGGGGTAGTCGCCGCCAATTATATGCCGTGCTATCTGAAGAAGAAGATGCCTGTCTTCCTTGGTTTTCGGCCTGGAAATTACTGTTAACAGCTCTGACTTTACTTCTGGCTTACTGTATTCAGCATAGTGCTCTGCAAGGGTTTCTCCGTTCACCTCAACAAGAAGTATTTCAGGATTGGTTTCTGCATATTCTAATATTTCCTTAATATGCTCGTCGGCATATCCTGCCCTTTCAGAATAGTCATTTTCACCTAAGCTGTCACCTCGCCTTATAAGCTCGGCCATTATGCCAGGGCCTTCTTTTCTTTCTTTCAGTTGCATAATACTGCTTCCCTTGCCCTGTATATAAAAATTGGCTTTAGACTATTTTGTAATCACTTCGCAAGAGTCCTTTTCAACAATAAACGCAGCTTCTGTTTGTGCCACAATCCCTTTGCTCCTTTCCACAAGCACCGGAAAAGGATCGAGCATTCCAGCGGCAAGAAGCTCGTTGATCGCCTTTTTAGCCTTGAATTCCGAGCCCATATATTCTATTACCCACCTCATAGCAAAAGGATAGGTGGAGAAGTTGGAGAATAGATAGGAGGCAAGGTCTCTGGCCTCTTGCGATCTTGGCTGCTGCCCTGCAGGAACGAGGGCAAATATCTCAACAACATCGCCATCTACTACATACCCCTCTCCTGTGGTGACGAATGGCTCTATCGCAGCTATTTGGCCCTCCTCTAGTTCAGTATCGTCTCCATTGTCAAAATTGGGTATGAAGATATCAGCGTGAAGGTCTGTTTC
>JBMFIM010000020.1:0-10416 GCA_049976305.1 Candidatus Micrarchaeia archaeon
AAATCCCTGGGCAGATGGCACTAATAAGAACTGCCAGAGCCTAATGGAGGCACAGGGAATCGAACCCAGACCTTCACCGTGTAAGGGTGACGTCCTACCATTAGACTATGCCTCCCTTGCATGCCTTTCGCAGAACTCTATTATTTTATTTATTGCTAGGCTTAAAATATCTTTTTGTGCCAAGCACACAATCCTCACATAGCCTTTTGCGCCGAAGCCAGAGCCTCTCGAAAGCTGCACATACTCTTCTTTGAGCAAAGACTCTGTAAACTCCTTGTCGTTCTTGAAGCCGAGTTGTTTCAGATTTACCTTCGGAAACAGGTAGAATGCAGCCTGCGGCTCTATGGTGTGCATGTATGCGCTTTTGTTTACGAGCTTTGTGGCAAGTCTAACCCGCTCCTCTATCTCCTTTACCATGCTTCTTACCTGCTTCTCGTGCTCTTTGCTGTTTACAAGCGCTTTGGCAAAAGCATACTGTGCAGGCGTGCTTGCCGAGAGCCTTGCCTGCGCATAGTCCACAAGCTTAGCAAGAAGCTGCTCTGATTTTTCATCATGCTCTGGCACAAGCACATAGCCCAGCCTAAAGCCTGTCGCGTCATAAGCTTTCGATGCTCCGTTAAATATTGCATAAGGCACGCCTTTCGCTATTTCGCTTACGCTTGTGAACTTTGCGTTGCTGAAAACTATTTCATCGTATATCTCGTCGCTTATGAGCATTATGCCATAGTTGTTTGCAAGCTCTACGATCTCCTCAAGCACTTTCCTATCAAGCACAGTGCCGGTTGGATTGTTTGGGTTTGTTATGAGCATGTATTTTGGCCTTTTCCTAGCATTCTTCTTTATGGTCTTTTCAAGCTTTTCAGTATCTATGTTCCAAGAAAGGCTTTCATAATAATTTTCAAATATGGGCTTGCCTCCGTTCTCTAGCAGGTAGAGGGGATAAAGAGGATAATAGGGCCTAAACAGAATTGCCGCATCGCCAGGATTTAGCAGTATAGCGTTTATGAAGTCTATCGCCTCGCTGACTCCCTGCGTTACTACTATGCTTTCTGGGCTTATGCTTAATCTGTACATTCTCCAATACCTCTCTGCAATTGCTTCCCTAAGCTCTTTAACGCCGGCTGCATTGGCGTATGCGGTCTTGCCCTCTTTCAGCGCCTCGACAAAAGCCCTTATTATATAGCCCGGGGTTTTGAAATACGCGGTGGGATCGCCGGCATTAAGCTTTATGACATGCTTACCTTGCTTTTCAAGCTCCGCCGCAAGCTTATCCTCTTCAAGCAGCGGGTTATAGACATAGCGGCTTTTTCTTGATGCTATCATGCGCTTCCCCTAGCAAGCTTTGCTTTTACATGCTTGAGCGAGACGAACATATCTCTATCCATCTCGTCTATCCTCATTTCTATGTACTTCGCATTGCTCTTTATTTCAGGTATTACCTTGTTTTCAAGCGTGTTTATCTGCTTCTTTGTTTTCTCAATTTCAAGCACTGCTTTCCTCAGGCCGTGCTCAAGCTGGGCAGTGTCAATAAGCGCCTGCAAGGCTCTTGAGAAAGTATCGCTTATCTCGTCAACAGCCAAGCTGGCGCCGAAAGGCACACTCGGCTGCTGAGCCTTTACAACGCTTATTTCTGGTATCTTCACCCCCATTACATTCTTTATTTCTATGCCAACAGGGTTTGCCTTCTTCATGTAATAGGCCATTTCTCCAAGCTCAAAATTGCCTATGTAGGCGTTTGCAATCCTTACCTTCTTGTATCCTTCGTTTACAATCTGCACAAGCGCATTTCTTCTTTTCCTTGGCTCTGATAGAAGCTTGAGAAATTCGGTCACGAGCGCCTGCCTCTTGTGGACTAGTATCTCGTGCCCTTTCTCAGCTATCGCCAACCTTTTCCTAAGTGAAAGAAGGTTTGTCCTTGTGGGGTTAATCCTGCTTTGCATTCGCTCGCCTGTAATACTTGTCAACATACTCCTTCTTTATCCTTGTAAGGTCTGTTTCAGGAAGCATGCTGAGAAGGTCCCAGCCTATTTCCAAGGTTTGTTCGAAAGTCCTTCTCTCGTTTACTCCCTGCTTTATGAATCTGTTCTCGAACTCGTTGCCGAAATCAAGGTAAAGCCTTTCGTTCGCGCTCAGCGCCTCTTTGCCTATTATTGCGCTTATGCTCCTGACATCTTGCGCCCTTGCATACGCACCATAAAGCTGGTCTGCAACCCCTTTGTGATCTTCTCTCGTTTTGCCAGGACCTATGCCATTGTTCATAAGCCTTGACAAAGAGCCGAGGGGCTGTATTGGAGGGTATATGCCCCTGTTTGCGAGCTCCCTGCTCAGGAATATTTGTCCTTCTGTTATGTAGCCAGTAAGGTCTGGTATTGGATGAGTAACGTCATCGCCAGGCATTGTGACTACATTGAGCTGGGTTATGCTGCCCTTCTTGTTCCTTATCACTCCTGCGCGCTCGTAGATGCTTGCCAGGTCAGTGTACATGTATCCTGGGTAGCCTCTTCTTCCTGGCACCTCTTCCCTTGCGCTCGAGATTTCTCTTAGTGTTTCTGCGTATTGAGTCATGTCGTCTAGTATAACAAGCACATGCATGTTCTGCTCAAACGCCAAGTACTCAGCTTCTGTAAGTGCAAGTCTTGGAGTTAATATACGCTCTATGCTCGGATCGCTGGCCAGGTTTAGAAACATCACAGTCCTGTCTGCTGCACCGCTTTTCCTTATTTCCTTCATAAAGAAGGCAGCATCATCGTAGGTTATGCCTATTCCTGCAAATATCACCGTGAATTCCTGCTCCTTGCCCTTGACAGACGCCTGCCTTGTTATCTGTGCTGCAAGGAGGTTGTGCGGCAGGCCTGCACCTGAAAACAGCGGAAGCTTTTGGCCTCTAAGAAGGGTGTTGAGGCCATCAATTGCAGAAATGCCTGTTTCTATTGCTTCGCTCGGCCATGCCCTTGCGCTCGGATTTATAGGCATGCCGTTAATATCTCTCTTCTCGTCAAACGCCACCTTTTCGCCGCCTATAGGCTTGCCTTGGCCGTTGAACACTTTGCCAAGCATATCTGTGCCCACACCTGCCTTGTAAGTTTCCCCAAGGAATGTTACGCTTGTCGTTTTGATGTTTATGCCTTCTGTTGCGCCAAATACCTGCACAACGGCATAGGTGTCAGTGGTGTCGAGCACTTGGCCGAGCTTTTCTTCCCCGTTCTCAAGCCTTATCCTCACTATTTCATTGTATGCCGCGTTTCTTACCTTCTCTACAACAATCAACGGGCCATATGCCCTTTGCAGTGTGTTGTATGTTATTTCAAACCTCATTCTATCACCTTTGCGGAGACGCCGCCTGCAGGGTTTGTTCTTGCTTCCTTATCAGCTCGCCTATTTCCTTCTCTATTTCCTCGTTTATTTTCTTTGCCACTTCGTTAATTTCACTTTCCTTTACCTCTTTCATTCTTGCAATTTCATGCCTGCAGTTTGTGCCTACAATCTGCTCTGTGGGCACGCCCTTTTCAGCGGCTTCCATTCCTTTTTTAGCAAAATGAAGCATCGTAGAGAGCATGAGGTTCTGCTTGTTCAGGCTTGTATAAGTGTCGATATCATCATAGGCGTTTTGCCTTAGGAAGTCCTCTCTCAGCATTTTCCCTATTTCTAGCACAATTCTTTGCTGGTTTGGCAGAGCTTCTTCGCCCACAAGCTGGACAATGTCCCTTAGGTCTGCCTCCTGCTGGAGAAGCTTTAGCGCCTCTTCCCTGTTCCTTAGCCATTCTTCTCCTATGTTTTGCTTGTACCAGGGCTCTAGCATGTCAAGGTAGAGGGAATAGCTGTTGAGCCAATTTATTGCAGGGAAATGCCTAGAGCTTGCCAGTGCAGCATCAAGAGACCAAAACGTCTTGACTATCTTGAGAGTGCCCTGTGTTACAGGCTCGGTGAGGTCGCCTCCAGGAGGTGATACTGCGCCTATTATCGTCACTGCGCCGACCTTTCCAGATAGCGTCTCTACCTTTCCTGCCCTCTCATAAAATTCTGCAAGCCTTCTAGGGAGATATGCCGGGTATCCTTCTTCTCCAGGCATCTCCTCAAGCCTTGTAGAAATCTCTCTCATTGCCTCAGCCCATCTAGAAGTTGAGTCTGCCATTACAGCGACGCTATAGCCCATGTCTCTGAAATATTCTGCAATTGCGACAGATGTGAAAATGCTAGCTTCTCTTGCAGCTACTGGCATGTTGCTTGTATTGGCTATTAGCACAGTTCTGCTCATCAGCGGTTCGTTTGTCCTTGGGTCCTTGAGCTCTGGAAACTCTGTCAGCACCTCTGCCATCTCGTTTCCGCGTTCGCCTGCGCCGCAGTATACTATGATGTTTGCATCGCTCCATTTTGCAAGCTGGTGCTGGGTTACTGTCTTGCCGCTTCCGAACGGGCCTGGAATAGCTGCGGTGCCTCCTTTGCCTACAGGGAAGAAGGTATCGATGACTCTTTGCCCTGTAATAAGAGGCTCTGTTATATCTATTCTTCGCTTTACTTTTGCAGGCCTTCTCACGGGCCTTGTCTGCATCATGCTTATGCTTGCCTCTTTGCCGTCGGCCTTTTTAATTGTTGCAACGGGCTCTGTTATTGTGTAGCTGCCTTCCTTTATGCTCTCTATTTTTCCACCAAGGCCGTAAGGAACGAGTATGTAATGCCTGACAAGCTTGGTCTCGTCTACATATCCAATTGCCTCTCCTTCCTTTACCTCGCTTCCCTTCTTTGCAACAGGTACAAATTTCCATTTCGTTTTTCTGTCCAGGCTAAATATGTTTACCCCTCTAGCTATGAATGCCCCCGTCTTCTTCTCTATTTCCTCAAGGGGCCTTTGCAGGCCATCGAAGATCTTGCCAACTATGCCAGGTCCAAGCTCCACTGATAGAGGCATGCCTAGGGACTTAACAGGCTCTCCAGGCCTTATGCCTGATGTGTCCTCATAGACCTGCACTATTGCCCTATCTCCTCTAAGCTGTATTATCTCACCGATAAGTCCAAGCTCTCCTACCTTGACGACGTCGTACATGCTGCTTCCAAGCATTTCCTTTGCAACAACCAAAGGCCCAGTAATTCTCTCGATTTTTCCCACAATTATCACCTCTCCAAGTCTATTCCTATAGCCCTTATTATGAGCTTTCTAAGCATGTCTTCGCCAACCTCTTCGCCGTATTCAGGCAAGTCAACAACCATCGGCAATGTGCTGGTCTCTATCCTTCTCTTTAGCTCCTTGTCAGCAATTCCCCTTATGAATCTGCTTGACACTCCTATAATCCCTATGTCCTCCCTTGCAAGAAGCCTCTTTATGAGCGCCTCAGCCTCTTCCTGCTTCTCCACTACATATGCCTCTTCTACCCCAGCGAGCTCGAAGCCTGTGCACAAGGCTTCGTTGCCTAATATGGCAATCTTGTACTGCATGTTTACACCCTTTCTGGCAACAGCATGCCCAACTCCTCTTCGCTGAGCCCGTATTGCTTGCCCTTGAGCATTATCCTTATCCTAAGCGCCTCAAGCTCCTTGGCATAAGCATAGCCGACTATGGTTGCGAATGAAAGCACAGTGCTTGCCAAGGCTACGCTTTTCCTCAACAGTGCGTTATTCATACCTATCTCTACCTGTGCCAGTATTCCTGTCTTTTTCCAGTTTGCAATGCCTTCTGCGAGGCCCTCTATGCCCAAACCTTCAGCAAGCTCCTCCACATTCTTCGCCTTTGCATAGGCCTCTTTCATTGTCTCGATGGTTAGCATGCCATACGGCACTATGTTTTTCTCTATCGCCTCAAAGCTAAGGCCCGCAAGCTTCGACCTTATCAACGTTATCGCATTTTGCATGTCTATGCTTGTCCTGAGTATGCGCATTGCCTTCTGGTCTTCAGCAAAAAGCTTCATAGAGCTTGTCGCAAGGAGCATAAGCAATCCGTAGTCGAGTGCATTTATGGCATCGATGGCATTGCGGGTTTTATCATAAGCCGCTCTAGCATCGTCTATGACCTGCCTGAGCGTGTGCGCTGCTTTTGATGCGAAGAAGCCGAGAAGGTCTGAAATGTCCTTTTTCTCCATTGCCTCCTTTATTGTCTCTGCCTTGAACGGGCCTCTGTCAATGACATAAGCAGCAATGCTCTCATAGCTGAGCTGCCTCTCCTTTGCTTCTATTGCAAGCTTTATGTTTGCAAAATCCCATTTTGCTGCGAGCATGCGCATAATTGCTTTGTGCCTGTCAGGGGTAAGCCTTACAAGCTTCTCCATCTTCTCAGCTATGTTCTTGCTTATTGCGAAATCTATAAGCTCTGCCTTAGCGCTAGTGCCTCCGAACTCTATGAGGTTTTGCTTGTAGTCAGTGTTGTAGAGTATGCTTATCATCTCCTCAGCATCTTTGGCCTTTTGCAGCTTCTGCATAGTCTCTGCATCGATGAGTCTGGCCTTCATGGCTTTGACCCTTGTGTTTGCATAACCATACTCAACGATGTGTATCATATTCCAGCACGCTTCTTAAGCTCCTTGTAGACCCTGCTTTCTATTTCATCGCTGTACTGCTTTGCTATCTCTGCAGCAGAGACATGTAGGTATATTTTGCCATCTGCCGATTTGAGCAAAAGCTCATAGGGCTCAGCATCTTTTGCCTCTACTTCTATGCCAAGCTTTTCCAGAATAGGCTTGTACTTTGTGCTTGCTATTGCTTTTGCACCGCCCTCCGGATTTGCCTCTGCAAACGCCTTTGCTGCCTGCTCGACTATCTTGTCGAATCTTTTCTTGCTTGCCTGCTCAACAAGCTTGGCTACCTTCTTCGCCTCCGCCTCTGTGGCCCTGTCAAGTGCTTCGCTAAGGATTGCCTTCTCGCTTGCCCTTATCTCTTGCTCAATCTCTTGCCTCTTTTCTTTACTGCTCGCTTCGTGCTTAGCAGCAAGCTCCTTAGCCTGCTTTTCTGCATCTTCCTTCGCCTTTGCCAATATTTCCTGTGCCTGCTTTTCTGCATTTGCTAGTATCTCCTCAGCCTGCTTCTCCGCCTCTTTCCTTATTTTCTCTATTATGTCTTTTACGGGCATATAGGTCATTTGGCAAGCTTGTGCAAGCTCATATAAGGCCTGCTGCAAGCATTATCAGTATTGCTATCACGAACCCGAAGATTACGAGGGTTTCTGGTATTACCAGGAACAAAAGCACTTGGCCTGTAGACTCGGGCTTTTCAGCAAGCAAGCCCATGCCTGCAGAACCAATGCCTTCTTGGGCAAGGCCTGTACCTATTGCTCCGCCAAGTATTGCCAAACCAGCTCCTATTGCCGCTATCGCCGATTCCAATCCTATCATTTTACCACTTTTTCTTCTTTTGTAAGCATGCGCTTATATGCGAAAGGCTTGAACACTATGCCTCCGCCAGTGTAAAATTTGGTAAAGAACTCAACAATATTAAGCCTGACGCCTTGCACAATTCCCTCGAATATGGAAACGATCATGTTGAGAGTGTGGAGCACAAGGAATGCAATGACAAGAAGCACAAATACCACTATGCCGTGTGCAAGCGTCGGCGTAAAAGCTAGGTCGATAAGGTATGCGATCATCACGCTCGTCAAGCCAAAGCCCATAAGCCTTGTGTAGCTCAGCGTGTGCGTGAGCAAAGACATGGCCTCGGAGCCCTCGCTTCCACCAAGCACTATAGTGGCGACAAACAAGGCAAGCGTTGATATGCCTGTAAGCATGTTTATTCCTCTTCCGAATCCACCGAAGAAGGCGCCATATGTGAACAGGGCTCCAAGTACAACCGCTCCTATGCTTGTAAGCTTGCTATACGCCTTGAGCTTTTCCCCATGCCTGTACTTGTTAACAAAGCCGAACGAAAGGCCTATGATAAGCTCTGCAATGCCGAGAAGTATGCTTGCGAGCATGAAAGAGGTCACGTTCTTTACCCAGTCTATGCCCCTGAAAGGCAAGAAATACTGGTCTAGCTGAAGCCCAAAGTACTGGTTTGTCAATACGCCAAAGATGATGGCAGGTATTGTGCCAAGCTGCCACACCTTTGCAGCATTGTATGTCATGCCTTCCGGGTTTGTAACCTTTGTAACCCAGGTTGCGAGTATTAGCGAAAGTATGCCGTAGCCAACGTCGCTGACCATGAAGCCGTAAAAGATGAGAAATGCGAAGATGAACACCCATGTCGGGTCTATCTCGTCGCTTCTTGGCGGAGAGAAGAACACCATTGCGAAGTCGAAAGGCTTGAGAAGCTTTGGCCTGTTTAGCAAAGTGGGCGCAAGCTCGTCGCTGCTCAGGGGCTCAATGACAATTTTGCCTTTTGTTTCCTTTTTTAGCATTTCTTCCAGCTTGTCGATCTTTTTCTTCGGCACCCAGCCTTCTATTATGCTTGTCTTCTCAGTTTTCTTGAAGTTTGAGCTGGCGTTTGCCCTGTCAAGCTCTATGTGGAGCATCTCAGCATAGGCTGCTAGCATTGCATAATGCCTATTTGCAATTTTCTCAAGCCTTGCCCTCAGCATTGACCTTTCTCTCTCGTTTTCTTCAAGCGCCTGCTTTAGCTTCTTTGCAAGCTGCTTGGCTTGCATGTCTTCTTGCAAATATTTGTTGTCAAGGTTTAGCTCCTTTGCATCGCCCTGCCTTATTGCAGAATAAAGGCCGCTGAGCGCCTTCTCAGCCTCTTCACTCTTGTCAGATGCAACAGCAAAGAACACCTCCTTTCCATTGCTGCATTTTTGCAGCGCAACGCCCCTTGTTCCATGCAGGCTTGCAAGCAAAGGCTCCAGCTTCTTGGCCTCGCCGGCATAGCAGGCTATGCTCGCCTTTGTGCTCCTAAGCCTGCTCAGGTTTATGCTTGTGCAGCCAAATCCGCTGGCGACATAAAGAGCTTCTTCAAGCTCCTGCTTGTCCTCTTCAAGCATGCTCAGCCTGTTTGCTATGCTGTATATTTCTTGCACTACCTTCTCCTTGCCAAGCACCTTTACAAGCTTCTCAGCCGGCAGGTGCTCAAACCTTCCTTCTATTTTCTTTGGCTTGGGCAGTATCGCCAAAGCCCCTTCAACCCTTACAAGCAGCTCGTAAAGCTGTGTTGCGTATGCAAGCGGCGAATCGTCTACAAGGCTCAGCTTGCTTTTCCTAAAGTCCAGGTAGCCGAACTTGTGCAAGGCTTTGATGACGCGCGGCTTGTCCTCTGACAAGAAAATAATCCTTAGCTTTTGCATAGGCTCTGTTTCAAACATAAGCATCAATCAAGTGCAAGCTTCTCTATCTGCTTTGCTATTTCCTCCAATGCAGTTTTTGGCAAGCGCAGCCTTTTGAGTTTCTCAGCCTTTTTCCTCGCTAGCTTGAGCCTTTTTTCCTTCTCAGCGTTAGCCTCTTCTTCAAGCCGCTTAGCCTGCTCCTCTGCTTTCTTAGCCTCTTTTTCAAGCGCTTCTTTTACTAGCTTGTCAGCTAGCTCCTTAGCTTTTGCTATCTTCTCAGCACCTTTCTTCTGGGCCTCTTCAACAATCTTCCTTGCTTGCTCTTCTGCTTTTTGTATTTCGTCTATGCTGGGCTCATTATTCAGGAAACCACCAAATTATTTCTCAACTATATTTATAAAAGGTTTTGGTCCTTTGTCCTTTGCTACCAGTTTTAGTACAATGCCTTTCTCTTTATAGCTAAGTAAAGTTTTACTGTGGCTTTTAGGTGCTCTGTTGTATGCTAACTCCGAAAAGAGTTTTTAACATATCCAAAAAAATTGCAACATAGTTAAAATTTTTAAGTTTAAGAACTTTAAGGCTAGATGTATGCATAGGCGCAGGTCGAGGCAGATAAGGCGCATAAATAGCAAGGCTACTGTTAGGTCTTTAAGAGAGGAGAAGGCCCAGTCTGCAATGGAATATCTGCTGACATACAGCTGGGCGATACTCATCATTGCAATCATAATTTCCCTGCTTCTTTATTTCACACTTGCGCCTTTCTACATTGCTCCTAATTCCTGCACTTTCGTAAGAGGGGTGTATTGCAAAGGCATGATATTTGCCTCAAATGCGCTCAGCACAAAAGTGGGCATGTTTCTCTCAAACCTGCAGAGCTATCCTCTGCTAAATCCTACAGTTTCATTGAATGTGAGCGGAGTGGCATATGCAGGCACATGCCTGCCTAGTTTTGTTCTGCCTGGCGGCGCAATAATATGCAATGTGACATTGCCTCAAAAGGCGCTTGCCCTCGGCGCTTTGGAATCTGGCAAGATCTACCTCTCTGCCATTCCTTGCCCGAGCGGCAATGCGACCTTGTGCAAAACATCTGCGCCTCAAACCTATCTTGGTGGCTTCACAGCCCATGTCTCTCCGCTCTTCTCCTCGACAACCGCCACAATCTCGCTCAGCGTTCTTAATACAAGCCAGGCTGCAAATGGCGCCAAGGATCCCCTTGTCGCAACAGTGAAGATGCTTGGCTATCC
>JBMFIM010000021.1:0-9942 GCA_049976305.1 Candidatus Micrarchaeia archaeon
GGCTTAATCCCTATAGAAGTGAAGCTCGGCGGTTCAAAGGCTTTGGGAAAAAGCTTTTACAGCTTCATAGAAAAGTACAAGCCGAAGAGAGCACTGGTCGTAACGTTGGATGAATTCTCAAAGACTAAAGTAAATGGCACAACAGTATACAGCATACCTATATTCTATCTGTGAGTTTGCAAAAAGCGCTAGCCCTGAGAGGGATTTGAACCCTCGGCCTCCTGTTTACAAGACAGGCGCTCTACCGGCTGAGCTACCAGGGCTTGCTAATACTATGGCCCAAAACATAAATAAATTCTTTTCTAATTCTTGTCCTTATTTTTACCAAAGATAAAACAAAAATAAAACGCTTAGCTTGCCAGCTATTCACACCGGATACCCAACGCTGGAAATGTGGTATAGGTGGTATGGCAGGAAATAAGGTACTGCGAAAGCCATTAACATAAAAGCGAACAGCACTGCAAGAACCAAGGTTGCTAAAACTGCGACGAACGCATCTATCCTGCTTGTCTTCTGCTGTGCTGCCAAAGCGATTATTAGTATTATCGCCTGCCAGAATGCAAAAATCGCCACCAATATTCTTACGAAGGGGATTAGGACAAGCCAAAAGAACAATACCATCGGCATTTCGCTGAAGGTTACTGCTGCCAGGGTCCTGCTATAATTTCCGTTCCAAGCATTCAGCAAGTATTTGCCAACAATGTGGTAAAGAAAGGCGTTTATTGCTATGCCTATTGGAATCAGGATTAGGAAATAAAAAATTCCAGAAAAGACAAGCAGAGGAAATACAATATATGATATTAAGGGCCTATATGGCAGCATTGGCAGATAAGAAGAGCCTATTGTCAAGCCTGCCCCTATCAGAAGCGCACCTACAATCCAGTACAGCACCATGCCTAGCACACCTATCTCGTAGTAGAACTTCAAGGCCTTGCCGATGTCCATGCTTACTTTGCTCTCTTTGCCGGGGTTCCAAAGCATATTCCACGCTCTTCTCAAATCAGCTCCATAACCCATTTGACCACATGCTCCTTTCTCTTCTTAACTTAAAAAGTTTTTCTTTTATTTTTTGTTCATTGTCACGTATTTCTTTTGCAATGCAAATTGGCTCAAGCCTAAAATAGTTTTGCTGCAATATTTATGCTGCATGGAGCTTAGCGAGATACAAAGCATGCTGCCAAAGGAGGTAGTTGAGGCAGCCAAGGCGCGCGGCATCTCAAAGCTCACTCCCCCACAGGAAGAAGCTATAAAGAAGGGTCTTATATTCGGCAACAACATGGTCGTCGCTTCGCCTACTGCCAGCGGCAAGACCTTCATTGCAGAGATGGCAATGATCAGGGCAGTCTTGCACGACTTTAAGAAGGCAATTTATGTGGCACCCATGCGCGCACTCGTAAGCGAGAAGTACGAGGAGATAAAGAACGCTTATCCTTTCTTGAAGGTTGCAATATCAATAGGTGACCTTGATTCACTAGACCCTTGGCTTGCAAATTATGACATAATTTTTGTATCTACTGAGAAGCTTGACAGCTTGATAAGGCACGGCATAGACTGGCTTGACAAAGTGGGCGTTATAGTGTTTGATGAAGTTCACATGCTTGACGACCCTTCGCGAGGCCCTACGCTTGACGTCTTGATAACGAAGCTCAAGTATTTGTGCAGGCACGCTCAGTTCATAGCGCTCAGCGCAACGATAGGCAATGCAGATGAGCTTGCAAGATGGTTCTACGCTAAGCTTGTTGAGAGCGACTACAGGCCTGTAAAGCTTGAAAAGGGCGTGGCATACATGGGCAAGGCCTATTTCTCAGACAACAGAGAAGAGGCGCTAGCTGGAAACAGCAAGATACCAGAGCATCGCATTGCAGAAGACACTCTGGCTATGAAAAAGCAGCTTTTGATTTTCTACGCAACTAAGAAGTATGCTGAAAGCGGCGCGGAAAAGCTGGCAAGCATAGTGGAGCCCACGCTTACAGAAGCTGAGAAGAAGGAGCTTGAAAAGGTAAGTGAAAAAATACTGCATGCACTAAGCAGGCCTACTGCTCAATGTGAGAAGCTTGCAAGCTTGGTAAAGCGCGGCGTCGCATTTCACCACAGCGGGCTTGTAAACGAGCAGAGGCATGAGGTCGAGCAGGCATTCAAGGCCAATTTGATAAAGGCAATATGCTCCACTACTACGCTCGGCCTTGGAGTAAACTTGCCTGCCCACACGGTAGTGGTAAGAGATACAAGCAGGTACAGCGAGGAAGAGGGTGCAAGCAAGCTCGGCGTAAACGAGGTAGTGCAGCTTTTTGGAAGGGCCGGCAGGCCAGCTTATGATACTGAAGGAAGGGCCTTGCTCATAGCAAGGAGCAAATACGAGATAAGCGACCTCTTCGAAAGGTACATAAACGCTCCGCTTGACCCTATATCGTCAAAGCTCGGGGCTTTGCCAGTGCTAAGAACCCACGTGCTCGCTTTTATCGCTACAGAGATGTTCCGCACAAAAGAGTCAATAGCAGAGTTTCTGTCAAGCACATTCTACGGCTTCCAGTTCGGCAACCACGGCTTGCTTTACGACATGACGAGCACGCTCGTCGACACGCTGGAAGAGTGGGGGTTCGTAAGGGGCAGGGGCAGCGCATACGAGGCAACTAGAATAGGCAAGAGGGTAAGCGAGCTATACATAGATCCTCTTACAGCCAAGTGGCTCATAGACACCTTGCCGCATGTGCAAGACGATCTAGGCATATTGTTTGCCATTTCAAACACGCTGGAGATGAGGCCTTACGCAAAAGCTACCGAAGAAGCCGAGGAGGCGTTTGTTGACTATATTCCTCTCCTAAGAAAAGCGAACATAAACTTCGAGCAGGAAATGCCGTTCTATGATCCTGTAAAGCCCATGAGCACGGCGCTAATGCTCAGGGACTGGTGCGAAGAGATGCCTGAGCGGGAGATAATCGAGAAATATGACACTACCCCAGGAAGCCTTTTCACCAAGATAACGAATGCCGACTGGCTTCTCTACTCAAGCATAGAGCTTGCAAAGCTTATAGGCGTGCGCGTGGCAAAGCTTCACGAAATGAGGGTAAGGGTCAAGTATGGAATAAAGAGCGAGCTGTTCGACCTTGTAAGGCTGGAGCAAGTTGGCAGGGTGCGCGCTAGGCTCATGTACAATAATGGCATAAGGAAAGTCGCAGACTTGAGAACCAAAGAGAACGAGAAGAAGGTTGAGAGCTTATTCGGCAAAGAGCTTGCAAAGAAAATACTGGAGCAGGCAATGTCAATGTAACTTCAGTGTTGTAATGTAAATGCGTTTCGAAGGAAAGTATTAAAAATATATCTTGAAAAGAAAGATTAGGCGATCGGTGAGAAAATGGGAGTTTTTGATAAGTTAGGCCAAGCCTTTGGAGTGTCTTCTTCTAAAGGCATAAACATAGAAGAGTACATGAACGCGGCTGAGATGGAGGACGTAGATGTGCTGCACGAGCCTGCAGACATGTACGTCAAGCCAGTATCGATTGTAAGCGAAGATGACGTGAAGCTGGTAGAAGAGGAGCTGAAGAAGAAAAACATAATACTGGCGAACATCGAAGAGCTTGCAAAGAGACCTACCACAAGGAACAATGTAATAACCGCATTGAAGAATTATGTGGCTACAATAAACGGCGACATAGCACAAATAGACGAGAACAGGATTCTGGTAACGCCACAGAAGGTAAAGATAATAAAGAGGAAGAAGGCAGAGCAGTGAGTTTTATTTAAGCGCCGTTATAAGGGCGTGAACCTCTTTTTTGCTTAATCTTGCGTTTAGCACTAGGTTTCGAAACACCCTGCTCACTTCCTTCTTGTTTCTGATGTTTTCCTTGCCGCATACCATCTTTTCAAACTCGCTGAAAAGTAGGTCCAGCTCTTTTCGCGTTGGCAAGTCCTTGCTTATCTGGTAAATATTTGCGAGGCTGGCTTTGCTAAGCTCATAAAGCATGATCGCTAGGGCATGAGAGATGTTTAGAACGGGGTACTTTGGATCGGCAGGTATGTATGCAACAGCATCGCAGCTTGCAAGCTCTTCTTTGCTCATGCCAATATCGTCTCTGCCTAGTATCAAAGCTACGCAACGATGTCTTCGTTTTGAAAGCTCCTTGGCTAGGCGATCTATGGTCATTACATTTTTTCCATGGGACTTGGCTTTTTCCCATACTCCAGTAGTGCCTATAATCATGTCGCAGCCTTTTACGGCTTCCTGCAAAGAGGAATAGACCTTTGCATGCTCGAGCAGGCCTCTTGCATGCTTTGCAAACTTTATTGCAGTAACGCCGAGAAGCTTAGTTCTTGGCTTTACAAAGCAGATTTGCTTAAGGCCAAAGTTCTTAGCTACCCTCGCCACATAGCCTATGTTTATCTGGTATTTAGGCTCTTGCACTATGAGCTTCAGCATTGCTACACCAAGAATCCAACAACAGCTATTGCATTAACCAAAGCATGTGCGATTATTGTGGCATAAAGTGATCTTGTCTTCTTGAACACATAGCCAGCAAGCAGGCCGAAAACAAACGCAGCGATTGCTTCTATTTCATATGTTGAGGCATAGGTAAGGTGAGGAATTGCAAAAAGAAGCGCGCTAAGCACTATCCCGAGCCTAGGTACAAAGAATCCTCTGAACATTATCTCCTCATTCAACGGCGCAACAAACACTGCAAAGACATAGAACCATAACGGCGCCCCTTGAAGGAGCAAAGAAACATGCGTGCTTATCCTTATTCCCGTTATCTGTTCTACCAGCGTTATTGCTGCCTCCATTAGAAAGATTATTGCAAAAAGGAGCAAGCCCATGGCTAAGATCCTTGCACTCAGCCTGTTTCTAGTGAGCCCCAGCTCAGCTATAGCCTTGTGAGCATCTAGCTTTTTTACGGCAAGAAGATAAACAAATACAGAAACAGGAAAGCTTATTGAAAGCATTGCACTTGACCAGTACAAGATGCTTTGTATTAGGCCGGCATCATATAGGAATGCTACCGGAAGCTGGAGAAGAACCATTATTCCAAAGAACAAAACCGCAAATTCGAGAGCAAGCTTAGTTTGCTCCCTTTTGTTTTCACGCCCTCTAGCCTTCTCAACTGCTTTTCTTCCCCGTGCCACCAACTTCACGCCTTGTTCGTTTTCCACTCTGTGTAGCCGCATTTGCCACAAACAAACCTGTCAGCATGCTCGCCCATCCTTGACCCGCATTTTGGACAAAACTTCACAGCTGGTTTGTACTTAAACTCTACCTGCTTTTCTTTTTGCTCGTTTGCCATAAAATCAACCTAAGCATTACTGCTCTTTTGCAGCCTCCTGCTGCTTAGGAGCCTCCTTTTTCTCTTCCTGCTTTTCCTTCTTCGTCTCTCTGTTTATGATGTATGGAGGCACGATAGCCATGGCTTCTTTTGAGTCATATATGTGCACTACTGCATTGCTTACCCTTGCTCCAAAATTCTGCCTAATCTCAATTACCACAGTAGTATCTGGATTGGTTCCAAGAGCCTTTACTATTGCTGCCTTGACCTCCGCCCTTGAAGGGGTTGGGCCATCGTATGCTATTTCGCACCTAAGCTCTCTTCTTCTCAAAAGAGGATTTGGCCTGTCCTCCACAATCTTGACATCTGTCATTTTGCACCACCCAAAATTCTTGTTATTATGCGCCTACCCATGCTTTCAAGCACTTCTACTTCTTGGCCGGGTTTTATGTTGTTTTTGAGCTCTTCGTCGTTGCCAACAGTAGTCTCGAAAATTTCATAAGTATCCAGATCCATAAGCTGAACGCCTGTTTGGGTAACTGCTACTACCTGGGCTCTTTTCTTCAGTATTTCTGGTACTTCGACATCAGCATCTGCAGGCTCAAGGAGCGTTCGCTTCTGGCCGTCAAATATGCCTATACCAGTTATTCTTGCTTTTGCAGAACCATGCTTACCAGGAGACGAAAATTCCATCTCGACTATCTTGCATGGTTCATTGTCTATCACTATATAGCTTCCTTCTCTCAGCTCTTTCACGGACTTGTGGGTAGTGTTGTAGTCAGCCATTAAAATCACGATGTAAAAAGTTTAGCAGAGAAACTTAAATAGGCTTTCGCTAAGCTTCTTTAGCTACAGCAAAAGTTGAAATCATTTGCTTGGCTGGGGTATTTCTTTGCTTCCCTTCTGCCAGTCTAACAAAAGCATACCTAATGTTATCAATATCATCCCAGGCACAAAGGAAAGCCAAGTAGTAGGATTTTTGTAAATGGCGTAGAACATTACTGGCAGAAGCTCAAAGTCACTGAGAATATAGCCAGTTGCTGTGGTTCCTTCTCCAAACGGCTCGAGCAGCTTCATCATCCAAGTCTCGACAACGAATGCTATAAAGAGAAGAAGCGAAGCAGAGAGAAGAAGGATAATGAAGGTAAGGTTTATGGCAGGAAGCGTTATATATTTGTAGAAGAGGGAAAACAGCACCGCATATACAACAACCTCAAACAAAGTTATGTAGAAGACTGTACCCCATATGCTCTCAATCTTTTTTGTTGAAAGATAGTAGAAGTAGGTTGCTAAGCCATAGATAAAGGCAATGAGCATTCCATACTCTAGTAGGGGCACGTTGATGCTTATCGATATGTCATTTAGTATTGCCGATTCTGCTATAAGGCCTGCTGCAATAAGCACCGAACCAAGCAAATAGTAGCCCATCCTTGTTTTCTGTTTGCCTGCAATCCACAGAAAGAGGACAAAAAACACAATCTCAGCTGAGCCGAAGGAGCTTGCGAACTGCACTCCTTGTTGAAAAATTACTATGTAAAACAAGTAGTTACCTATTGCAAAGAAAAAGCCAGCTAGAGCAGGATAGAGGATGTCTGTAAGATAGTAAAGATGAAGCCTGCTACGGCTGGGTAAAAATCTAAGAGCGAGCAAGACGAGAAACATGGCCAGCAACACAAAAATAGGAGTATAGGTGCCGGTATAAGCGTCGGCAAGAAAACTCATGCTTATGTACCAAGCGCTGTAAAGCAGCGTGGTCAAGATTGCAACAAAGTAAGCGAAGCCTTTGCTGTGCATTCAACCTAATTTATTTTTACGCTCGCTTTTAAATAGGCAACTGCTGGAGAAGGGAAATAATAGAGATAAATTAGCCAAATTAGCAAATAAAATAGAAGAGAAGCAAGAAAAACGTCAGAAGATAGTATCTATGTTCTGCAGCTTTAGCGCTTCTACTTCCTCTCGCTTTATCTTCTCGCCGAACTTCGCCTTGACTCCTGTCACTATCGACATTACAGTAATCTGGTCGTTGAGCTGAGGAATTAGTCTTGCTCCGAATATTACGTTGGCGTCTGGTGCAAGCCCTTCTGTTACACCTTCCCCTATTCTTGTTGCTTCGCTTATTGTTAGGTTGGCGCCTCCAGAGACATGCACAAGAGCCCCCTTGGCACCTTCGTAGTCCACGCTGAGCAGAGGATGAGATCGCGTAGACCTAATTGCCTGTTCTACTCTGTCATTCCCTTGCCCTGTCCCTACGCTTATCACGGCAGTGCCGGTGTCTCTCACAACTGTCTTGAGGTCTGCAAAATCTAGGTTTATCAAGCTAGGCAAGGTTATTGTATCGGCTATGCCCTTTACTGCGTTGCCCGTAATGTTGTCTACTACTTCGAAAGCCTTTTCCATAGGAAGGTTTGGCACGTATGAGAGCAGCCTGTCGTTTTCTATGACTATAACGGCGTCTGCTTCTTTGCTAAGCTGCTGTATTCCCCATTCTGCCTTTTGCCTTCTGCTTCTCTCGAGTGCAAATGGATAAGTAACAGTGCCTATTACTGTTGCGCCTTGTTCCCTGGCAATTTTAGCAACTACCGGCGCGGCGCCTGTGCCTGTGCCGCCGCCCATGCCAGCTGCAACAAAGACTAGGTTGTAGCCTTCGAGTGCTTTTGCTATGTCTTCCCTGCTAAGGTCTGCGCATTTTGCAGCTACTTCAGGAAAGCCGCCTGCACCAAGCCCGTTTGTTATTTCTTTGCCTATGAGCAGCTTCTTGTGCGCCCTTATCATATTAAGATGCGCCAAGTCTGTATTGATTGCTATTGTGTCTGCGCTTTTTATGCCGTTTGTATACAGCCTGTTAACGAGATTGCAACCCTGCCCGCCTACGCCCACCACAGCTATTCTCGGAGTGAATGCATCATAGTCAAACTCCACCATGCTCACCTCACAAAGAGTCGAGCCCAAGATGTTGCTCTTTTGGCTCCTTCTCCTGAAGCCTGCCTACTATGCTTTCGCCCTTGACTCCTGTCACTATGGCCACTATTTCGATTTGGCCTTCATAGCCAGGCACTATCCTAGCACCCCACTTGACATTTGCCTTTGGATCCATGCGCTCGGTTATCATCTCTCCTGCCTTTATTGCATCTCCAAGAGTAAGGTCTGATGCACCGGTGATGTGGATCAGTGCACCTTTTGCATTTTCATAGTCTACATCGAGCAGCTTGTTTTTTATCACTGCTTCAACAGCGGCAGTTACCTTGTCGTTGCCCTTGCCTGTGCCTACTGCTATGAATCCTACATCTCCGCTTCCCATTATTGCACGCACATCTGCAAAGTCTATATTGATAAGGCTTGGCTGGGTTATCGTCCATACCAATCCGCCAATGGCCTTTGCAAGCACATCATCTGCAACTGCAAATGCTTCATTCATCGGCAGGTTTGGTACAAGCTTGACAAGCCTGTTGTTGTCCAGTATGATTACGCTATCGGCATATTTTCTCAATTGCTGAATGCCTTCCTCAGCCTTTACCTTTCTTACCCTTTCAAGGTCGAACGGGTAAGTGACCATTGCAACTACTATTGCGCCCTGCTCCTTTGCTATCTGTGCGATTACTGGCGCGGCGCCTGTGCCTGTGCCGCCGCCCATGCCAGCGCAGAGAAATACAAGCTGTGCTCCGGCAAGCACCTCTTCAAGCTGCTGCCTGTCAGTCTCCGCAGCCTTCGCGCCTATCATAGGGTCTCCGCCTGCACCTAGACCTCTTGTTATGCTTTTGCCGATAAGTATTTTCTTTATCCTGTCATCTATTATCTTGAAGTGCTGAACATCAGTGTTCACTGCAACAAGCTCAGTACCCTTGACACCGACTTTCAAAAGCCTGTTTACAGTATTGTTGCCTGCGCCTCCTACGCCGACAGTCACTATTTTTATCTGCGGCACATTTGGCTGTGCTGCAGAGTCCGAGCTAGCCTCTAAAAGAGGATTCGAAAACTCTACCATTTATCTCACCGGTCGCCCAATTCTTACCGAATTAAAACAGTATAAATTTAAATATCTTTTGTGCGGACTTCGAGATGCAAAGTAAATCCTTTCATTTCATCAATGCAACCACGCCTGCCGCTATGCCGATAAGAAATCCGAAGATAAAGCCACCATTGCCTGCTATGCTAATAAGCGAAAAAATTATTCCAAGATAGGCCCACATCTTGACGTTTTTCCCCTTGCTTACCATATATGCAGCAAGCAGAAGGACTAAGCCTGAAAAAATGCCGACAATCGGCAAAGCAAAAATAGCAGGCCCTGCCTTACTGAGCAAGGCTATTTGTGTAGAGTTTAGCACAAGCTGATGGCTCTGCACAGCATGCTCGGCAGCAGAGATGAATAAGTAAAGCAAAACTGCATTTGCCACTATCAGTAGCCCGCTGACAAGAAACAAAACCGATGCCAATTTTTGCTTCTCCATATTATCGCAGCCCTTTCTCTGGCTAAATTAAAAAAACTTCTTATCAACACTGCAACTAATGGTGTTTTCTGACCTTTTTACTGCAAATTCTAGAATGACGGCAAGCAACGAATATTATTACCCCTATTACCAATGCTGTTGTCAACAATATGACAGAAAAGTTGTTTGTCTGAGCTGATGTGGGTACTGGTGCAGAAATAGTAGTGGTTGGTATTGTAGAAGTCGTAGTTGAGGTAGTCACTGTT
>JBMFIM010000022.1:0-5733 GCA_049976305.1 Candidatus Micrarchaeia archaeon
GCTTGAAGTAGTTAGCATGGATTACGAAGGCGAGGAAATGTTGAATGGCAGAATAATCTCCTACATCAAGGCAGAAGATTGGATTGAAAAAATGCTCAAAGAATATGGCTTCCTATAAAGTGGCCAAACAACCCTCAGAGATGCATGCCTATAAACCAATCAACTCACCAAAGATATACAAAGCTATCTCTTTAATAAACCGCAAGAATTAGACACGTAATAATTTAATATTAGGCAGAAGACTTTTTATTTGCCATTTGCTTTAGGATTTGAACACCCTTCCTCGAAAGGCAGAAATGCTCCCACCGGGATTTGAACCCGGGTTTCAGGCTCGAAGGGCCTGTGTCCTTGACCGGGCTAGACGACGGGAGCTATGTAAATTTATGCCCTCTCTCAATTTTAAAGTTTTGCATTGCAAACTTTGTTCTCTTCCTAATTTTGTCTATTTGTCAAGCTGGGAGTTGAGCTGCTGCGTTAGGCGCCTTGCCTCAGCTACGCCTATGAAGAAAAGTGTAAGCAAAATAACGTCTATCGCAGAGCAGTATACGCAAACGTGGCCTATTTCAAACATTGCAAAAGAAGAGTAAAAAACAGCAAATATACCTGCAATGCCCAAATACGCGGAAAGCATCTGCACCTCCTTGCTGCCTCTTCTCTGCAAAATGGAAAGGAAGACGAGAAGCAAGAACCATAAGAGAGCAAGCAGCGAAAGAGGTATACCAAGTATGTGTGAATACCTGCTTGTTGCTACTGCTGTGCAATTTATTATTCCGTGCGGGCTTTGGCCTGGGCATACAAATAGGTTTGAGCTGCTTGATGCGTTATCAGGCTCAGCAAAAAGAAGATATGCGGCTATAGATGCTCCTATAACTGACAAGATTTCCTTAGCAAATGCTAGAGATTTTGGAGAAGGGTACATGCTAGTCTGTAGAAACCTCTCTAGCTATCGGTTGCCTTTTCTTTGCAAGCACTCTGTAGCCACAGTACGGGCACCTGACCATATTTTTCTCAAGCTTCGTTATTGTCTTGCCGCAATGCAGACAAACATATTCCATGCCTTCACCTATTCTTCTCGCCTATATTGCTTTTCAGCCACGCCACAAAAGCCTTGTGAAGAAGCGATGTGCTTGTGTCGATTACCCTGACGTTCATTGTCGCCTTGTACTCCTCGGCTTCTAGCGAAAGCACTTCTTCATATTTTGGCATTCGAGCAAAGTGGACCTCTACCCAGTGGAGTTTGCCGTTTAGATAGTCCTCCACTATGGCATCTGTCAAGGGCATGGATGAAAAGCTGAAAAGTATGCCATCGCACCAATAGAGCGGCATGTTGCCAGCTGGCGTTATGCGCTCCCTTATCAGGTCTTCCTTGCTCATCTCTATTACCTCGTGAACTACGAGCTCTTTTGCAGGCGCAAATGTTATCTTTACAGGGGTGCTCGCCATTCCATCACTTTGCCTCTGCTGCCTGAGCGGCCGCTCCCTCTGCAAGCCTGCTTATTATGCGCTCTACAGCCTTGCCGGCCTCAGTAGAGGGTGTGAATGCGCCGCCCGCAAAGGTTGCGCCGCAATGCTTGCACTGCCATATGCCAGTGCTTATCCTCCTTACTGCCTTCTTGCCGCAAACGCTGCAAACATAAGTGTCGCGCTTCTGCTCCAATACTGCCAAGTATCGCTTTCGCAAGCTTGCTCCATGCCTAACGTTCCATTTTGCCATTTCAATCGCCTGATACTGCCTTGCTTATCAAGCCCCTAAGCATTTTAGATTTTTCAAAGGAAGCATCTATAAGCTTTTCTATTTCCTGCCTTGTGAAATAGCCAGAAAGGCCCTTCTGCATGGCGTGTATATACTCATCGTCTGTAGCTATGGTAAGCCTTGCATTCATGAAGCTTTCTTCAAGGCCTGTAGGGTCTAGAAGTATGGCATTGCCTATCTTTGCGAAGGTTGTTGAAGCGACAACGCCCTTTGTCTTAAGCCTAGGTAGAGTGCCTGTCCTTATTACTTGCTCGCCCTCCAGCCTTGGCATTCGTGTTGTGAGCAAAGCAGCAACGCTTGCAAGCGTGCCTGCATCAAACAGATTGCCATCGTAGTTTAGCACATATATGTCCAAATATACATTCCACACCTTGTTTTCCTCTATGAAAAGGGATTCTGTGTCTATTACCTCGGCAGCTCTTATTCCTCTATCCACAACCCTGGCAAACTCCACTGCTTCTGGACTTGGCGGGCCTTCCTCGTACTCTACGCTTGCAAGTGGCAAAAGCTCCGCAGAGGTTACAAGAACGCCCTCATCGGGCTTGTCAGGCATAGGCGTGCCTACATCAAGCTTCACGCCAGCAAGCACGTAAGTGTTGCCTATGTAAACGCTTGCAGAGCCTTCTGCGTTAGGGATAGTGTTTGTCTTTATGCTTATGTTGCGGTAGTCGAAGAAGCCGCGCTGGTCGACGCGCTCCTGCCTGCTAAGAAGCTCGGTCAAATATTCCTTTGATACTTTTATCTGCATAACAATTACCCATTAACCTTGTATTTCTCGAGAAGCGCATTCTTCTGCGCTGAGATGATCTGCTTGCTTACCCTATCAACCATGTCCAAGTACTTGGAGAACTCATCCTTCGTCATCTTGCCGTCCATTTGGAGAAGCAAAACCCTGCCAAGGTTGGGGCTTATTGCGATCGGTATGTCGGCATCCGAGTAGTTGTCTTCTATTTTGTTGAAGTCTATTGCCAGATTGTCTCCTATCTTGCCGCCGGCTACTGCAAAGGGAATATCTCTTATCGGTATGCCACTATCGGCAAGTGCCACGCCAGCTGCAGTTATGCCTGCAGACCTCGTGCCTCCATCGCTTTGCAGGATTTCTATGAAAATGTCTATTTCAGTGCTTGGGAACTTTTCAAGCATTATAAGGTTCTCAAACACCTCCTTTGTGACCTTTGATATTTCAGTTGCACGCCTGTTTGGCCCTGCCCTTCCATGCTCCTCAAGAGAAGAAAACGGGGCCATCGAATACCTGCACTTCACTATAGCCTTCTCTGGGTCAGCGAGATGCTTTGGAAGCACCTCCTTAGGGCCGTAGACTGCAGCAAGGACCTTGTTGTTTCCCCATTCCAAGTATGCCGAGCCTGTGGCGTTCTTTATTATTCCTGCCACTATTTTCAAAGGCCTAAGCTCCTCAAAATCCCTGCCATCAAGCCTTTTCCCATCTTTTACAAGCTCTGGTTTTTGCATATCATTTCCCTTTCTTTTCAAGCATATTCTTTATTTTGTCAGTAAGCCCTGAAACATGAGCCTGAAGCTCTATAGTTTTTATAGCCTCTGTAGCAAGGTTTATGTCGCCTCCTTTCAGCCAGACTGTGCCGTTGAGCCCTACTATGATCGAGCATTTGGTTGCCTGGGTTATCTGGTCTATCATTGTATTGCCCTTCCCTATTACCCTAGGCACTTTTGTAGGCTTTATGTTAAGCAAAACTCCTCCGAAAAGCCTCTTTGGCCTTGTAAGTACAACTACCATCGCATCGTCAAACTCCTTGAACTCCCTCACGGTTGCTTCTATAATATCACCTTCCTCGAGCCTTGAATGCTCGAATTTTGTCATTATTATGCCCTTGTAAGGTGAATTCAAATCGACCATGTATGCGCTTATTCTCCTCGTTACGATTGTACCTACTACCCTGTCCCCCTCCTTCGGATACCAAAGCCCCTCTAAGGGTATGAAGTGCCTCTTCTCCTCGTCGAATATGCCAACTACGCTGGCATAGGTGCTGTCGCCCTCTATGTAGGTGCCATCTGCCTTTATGATCCCTGAAATAATCTTGCTACCAGGAAGTATAATCTCTGCCATATCAAACACTCATCAAACACTAAGTATCTTAGTAGAGGCTGAGCCCTTTGTAAGGCTGTTGAGCCTGTCAAAGAAATCAGACTGCAGGCCTGCAGGGAACTGCACTATTGCATAGAGCGATCCATCTCCGAGCCATTTCTCAGACACCAAGCCGAACTGCTTTAGCAAAGAGTAGCACCTGCTGGCAAACTCTGCAGGTATGGTAACCTCTATCTTCGCAGTGGCAAACTTAATGGGCAAATGGGTAGAAAGCTTCTTCACAATCTCGTCCACCTGCTCGCTTGCAGGCTTGAACGGATCTACGCTTATCTTGAGCTCGTTCATTGCATTCTCTATCCTCTGAGGGGGATGTGGAGCGTTTGTTCTCGGGTCTATGGAGTTCTTTGAAATGATCGCTATTATCTCTTTCTTCTTCTCCTCCTGCATCTTATTCCTCTGCTCAGTTGTCAGCGGAACGTTGCCGTTCTTGAGTATCTTGGCCACTATGCTTGCTAGGTCCTGCGTGCCAAACGCCTTCATGATCGCCTCTCTGCTCTGCCTGTCGCCCTTGTTGGCGTCTTTGAATATGTCGTCTGCCTCAAGCGCTGCAAGAGGGTCTTTTATCTTTCCGGTTATGAAGTCGTAAGCCTTGTCAGAATCGACAAGTATTTCGAAAGTTTCCCCGCCTTGCACGTATTTTGCTATAACGGTTTTAGACATAAGAATCATTTGAAGTACTTTGCTACCTCTTCCTCGTTGAGCACTTTGAAGGCCTCACCCTCAACAACGTATCCTATCTCTACATAATCGCTTGAGAGCTTGCCTTCATTCACTTTCTTAAGTATCCTTATGCCGAGGTCTATGCCATCTTCCAGGCTCATGCCTTCCTTGTATTCTTTTTCCAGCATTTCGTTTGCTACCTTGGCGCCGTTGCCTACAGCAACTGCTTTGTAGCCTAGAAGGGCAGCACCAGGGTCTACCATGAAAAGCCTAGGCGCTGTGTCTATCCCACCTATTAGCAATGCAATGCCATAAGGCCTAACTCCGCCATAGAAAGTTGCTTGGAGTATATACTCGCTAAGCTCCTTAGTAAGGGAAGCAACAGACTTTGTCTCGTCGTAAATAAGCCTATGTGTCTGCGCGCTCTGCCTTGCTATATCTATAAGGTGGAGGGCGTCTGCCTGTATGCCGCTGTATGTGGCACCTATGTGGGAGTCTATGTAGAATATTTTCTCTAGACTTTTCAGCACTGCAAGAGGCTCGTCTATGTTTTTGTGGGCGAGGAAAAGAACTCCCTTGTCAACAAGCATGCCAAGGGCTGCGCCTCCTTTCCTTACGGCCTCCCTTGCATACTCTACTTGGAAAAGCCTGCCATCGGGGTTAAACATTACCCCTCTATCATATGCCTGTATGTTTGGGTACATAACATCACAATACTATGGAAGACTTAAAATAAAATAATTTTGCTACAATTAGCAAATTTCTTTTGCTTTAAAAGTTTATATACCTTTCTTCTGCCAAAACGCAAGCGGAAAGGAAAGAAGAATAAGATAAGAATCAGAACTTTGGCATTTCGGAGCCGTGCGCTTTCGCACGAGAAAGGGCATTAAGCCTCTGCTGCTCAAACAGAAGGGGCTCGTCCTCGAAGTACCACTTCTCCAGCTTCCTTAGAGCATACCCATGCAGCACAGGCAAGTGCCACATCATCACCCTAAGCCAAAATTCTGTGTTGGGCTTTTTTATCTTCCTATTTCCTATTTGTATTTGCATAGGTAACACCTTTCAAAGAGTATATGCATGAAAGCTTCTCGAAGGCAAAGCCATTCTTTCTCAGGAATTCCTCTATGCCTTTCTCAGAAACTGCCTCTATAGCAACGCCGTAAAGCCTGCCTTCTCCAATGAGAATCTCCCTTACGCC
>JBMFIM010000023.1:0-4093 GCA_049976305.1 Candidatus Micrarchaeia archaeon
CATTATTTCAAACAAATCAGTCGGATACGGCGGTTTGAGGTATATCCAAGCAGTTTCTGTTATTGGAAATATGTTTTCCATAGTTCCAGATATGTAGCTGCTCTGCCCATTGAACTGCGCCACTTGCGTATGATAGTTTGAGAAGGTAAAAATGCCGTTCGGAGAGCTTTTCTGCAAAGAGTATGAGGCCCTGTCTATGTAGCTCGGAGTGTATGGCGATGAGAAGTAATAGCCGTTGCTTATTGCATTCCTCAGATTCTCTATGTCCAAAGTTGCAAGCTCTGGGCCATAAATGAGAACCTTTCTGCCTGTTGGAAGCTGCTGCAATATGTTTGTGCTAGAGCTATAGATTAGGTAAGGAACTGCAGGTGTGGTTGTTGGAGGTATATACGCGATAAGGCCTGCATAGTTGTTCACGCAGCCCTCCAAGCCGATGGCGTTGTATGTTGCAAGTATGAGGCTGCTGCTCGATATACCTGCAGGCAAAGTAGGGCAGCTTGCTCCGCTTACTGCGTTGCTTGGCAAAGCGTAGATTGTGCCGTAGGCTATGCCTATATAGTTGCCAGTTGTTGCATACACGCCGCCTATTATGCTGGTTATGTTAGAAAGGGCTGAGAAGCGAATGTCGCGCATTATTCCGCGCTGTACGTAAAGGAGGTCAGGTGTGCCGTTTAGCGGTATGCTTGCATTTATGCTTATGCTGTATTTGTAAGTGCTTGATGAGACGTTGAAGCCTATGTTCTCCACATATGCCACATTGAGGTAATAAGGGCTTGTTTGAAAGATTGTTGGCCTAGTCTCGTTTATTGTCAGGCTCTGCACAGAGAATCCCAAAGTGTTTGCTACAAATCCATTATATGCCTGCAGGGTCAAATTGCCCATCATATTGACAGTATAAGGCATGGCTGCCTGGGTTTCATTTGGTACAGTTCCATTCATCATTAGCTGTGAGAGGTATAAGCTAAGGTTGCTTATGAAATTGCCCCTTCTCAGGCTTGGCGTATACTCGTAATATGCTAATGTCTGCAAAGCCCTTCCTAAGCTTGCCCGGGCAAATTCATTGGCGCTTTGCTTTAGCAGGTTTGCATAGGAGCTTGTGCCTGAGCTAAGCGCCAAGGACTGTTGGATGTTTGTATTGCTCACTTCAAGCAGTGCAAAAGTAAACAGCGTGGCGAGCATTAGCAGGAAGATTAGCAAGATGATGATGCTCATGATCTGTGCTTTTTTATGCGCAAGCCTTATCTCCATGCAAACACACCTACATTCTGGCTCATTACATTGCCTGTAGTGTAGTTGACTATGGGCATGATGCTTCCAACTTTGTCTATTTCATAGGCATTGGCATAGCTGGCTGGAAGATAATGGCCATTAGTATAGGTTACGTAATAGGTAAATGCTGGGTTGCTGTATTTGCTGTAATCGTTGGCATCTCCTTGCAGAGGATACCATGCAACTAAGCCATAGCCATGAAGAGGAGCACTCTGCATGCCGTTATTGTAGACGTCTGCAACTGCGTCGGTGCCCAAAGGCAACGAGTATATCTGGACATTGCTTATGTAGCCGTTGAAGAAGCGATTGTCGCCAATAAGGCCCCTACCTATTGTCAGATTCACGCTAGGAGGTGGCGGCACTATTGAAGTTGAGATCTTCTTGCTCGAAACCAGCTTGCCGTTAATGTAAAGCTTTAGATAGGCACCATCGTAAACGCCCACTATGTTGTACCAGGTGTTTGTGGAAAGTTTAACAGGAGAAGAAGGCGGCGGCACTTTGGATTGGCCAGTGCCGTTCATTATGCTAAAACTGATAAGGCCGCTTGCATTGAGGAAGATAAACCAGCCTGTATAGTGGCCTGTAATCGTACCATTATCTCCGTAGCTTATTATTCGCACGCCACTGCTTGAGTATGCACTGATATTAATCCACAATGATACTGAAACGCGGCTGTTGTTTAGCCAAGGTTGGTTTTGGGCGATGGCATAGGCATTGTTGCCGTTGAATTTGGCAACTGCGATGCTCGGGCCAAAAGAAGTGTTCAGGAAAACATCGTAGTCACTTGTTGTGCTGATTGAATTAAGCAATGAATCTGCACAACTTCCCATGCCGTTGGCAAAAAGCTTTGCTGAAGCCTCGAGCAAGCTATCGCTGGCCTTTACTGCGCAAGAGCCTATGGCAATAACCTTAGGACCTGCAACAAGGTAAATGCGGCCATATGCCATGCTCATATTTCTAATAGGCGAGTATGGAATTCTTAAGAAAGATGCTGCGCCTGAACTAACATTCAGAATGAGCAAGCCATGCTGCCAAAGCGAGTAGAGATAGCCGTTTGAAAAGATAAGAGATGAAGAGCCTGAAACAGCTTGGCCTGCTTGGCTTGGGGCTACAACATTCAATACAACGCTACCAGAGGTAGAAACACCAAGAAGCCCACTAGATACTTGGAAGTAAGCAGTTGAGCCATAAGGAACTGCCGCATATACGACGCCACTGGTTGACATAGGAAAGTTTGGCAATGCAGTGCCGTTTGTATATGTCACGTTAATAGCTGCGCCATCGCCAAAAAACAGCATATCCTGCTCTGCAGCTATTGTTGAGCTCACTCCTAGAGAAGGCTTATTCCACAAAACTGCTGGACCACTTGTTTGAAGAATTATGTAGGTAAGCTGGCCTGATGTTGACTTTACCACCAAATTACCGTTAGACTCAGCAATAAATTGTGGCTGCTCTCCAGAACCCATAGGAATGCTCCAAGCCTCTACGCCATTATTTGCATAGAAAGCATAGACAGAATCGCTGCTAGCGCCAAAAATTATTTTGTTATCGTAAGCGAGCAAAGGCGTAGTAACCCTGATGCCGGAAAAAGGCATACCACTAGTTATTACATTAGTAGTCCAGATTATGGCGCCGTTTAGTGGCGAAATTGCTGTCATATTCGTCTGGTTTATGTAAATCAGCATGTTGTTGTAAATAACCGGCGTAGAGACTATTTCACTAGTTGCCTTTTCCCACCTCGTGGCGTTGGAAGAAGCATTAAGCGCATAAAGAACGCCGCCGCTCGGCGTTCCAGCAGCAAAATAAATGTTGCCATAACCTGCCACGATGCCTGTTGTTATAGGTGCGCTTGCATTGAAAACGTAAGAGACAAAAGGTGCAATAGGGCCATATGCACCAACTTCGTCGTCATATGGATTCCCGAATTGCTGGGGCCAGGTAGAAGCATTTGCCATAGTTTGTCTTGCTATAGCCTGAGCAATAAAGCTGCTATTTTGCAACTGGAATACTGAAGTATTAGCCAGTTGGCTTGCAATCGAATACGCCTCACCATATCTAATTTGATATGGAGCCTGCGAAAAGTAGTGGAAGTAAAGCAGAATGGAGATGCTGGCCATTGCTATGATTAAAGCAAATATGGCGTCTATAGTAAACACGATTGCTTTCATTATCCAACACCAAACGTGGTATTAGTCCATACCTCTACTTGCATGTTCGCAGCAATGCCCTGCAGCACGACCGGCATTTTTGCCACTTGCACCGCCACTGCTTTGTATTGGCTTGGATTTCTTCCTATTGTTATGTTGAATGCACTAGATTCTATAATTATAAAATAGTCAAAGCTTATCCCGAGCATCTGCTTGCTTGCCTGATACGTTGTAGTGTTGTAGTTGGCAAGCGCCATAAGCGCCATGACCTTGCCCATTGAAATCCTGTTACCGTTGCCTGTGCCAAGACCTATGCTCATGTTCTGCCAAGTGGAAGGATTTGTTATGTTAACCAAAGAAGCCCAGTCGCTCGGAGTGCCAGTGCTAAGAATTCTGCTTTGAAGCAGCTGAAGCTGAGCTTGCAATTCCTCAATGCCATAGCCAGAGGCGAGCGAAAACTGGGTGCTGACGCTAAACCACACAAAGGTAAGCAGGACAAGCGCAGTGCCAAATATTACCATTGCGAAGATTACATCAAAAGACCAAAACTGCGCCTTCATGTACATCATGTCACCCAGCTCAAAGGTATTGTTACATCGGCGCTTGGTGGCATGTTAGAGTAATAAAGCTGCTGAATCTGTTGAGCGGAGAGGGAGGTGTTGTAAAATTGAACGTTC
>JBMFIM010000024.1:0-3890 GCA_049976305.1 Candidatus Micrarchaeia archaeon
CCATTATCCATCATTTTCGCCACTAGTCAAATATTTTCTGATATTTATCAATATAATATTTTAAAAATGCTCATTTTAAAAATGCTCATATGCTCTAATTTCTATAGAAATTATTAAATAAATGCGCCATAGACACGGCCTACCTTCTCGCCAGCAGGAAGAACACAATTGCCGCAATTACTATCAGCACGATCGCCAGCACCTCTGCAACAACCACCATTCTCGGCGAGTTTCCGAAGACTATTGGTATGGGGCCTATCATCACCACTCCGCCAATACTTGCGTTGCTTGCATTGCCCGTGCTTGGGCTCTTTCCTTGCTGGGCCACATTGAGCAACACATATGCAAACATCGCTATGAAGCCTGCGAAGATCAGAGCAATGCCTGCAAGCAGCAGGATTTCGTGCATAATTCTAAATAGAAGTCAACCTTAAAATCCTTGTTGGCTGCAGGTCACCAAAAATCTACATTACCATTTAAACCTTTAGCGCTCCCATCGAATATTTGTTCCAATACCGTTTTGCGCTCTGCTTCTGGTATTTTCTCGCAGTCGTATCCTATTCCGCGTTCTCCGGTTTGTTTGTCTTTGAATTCCTCAAGCCTTTTCAGAAACCCAGGAATCGCTATCGAATTTATGCGCTCGCCTGTTGGAAACTTTACCCAGTCTACAAGGCAAACAACATTTCTCGTTTCGCCGTTGATGTTTACCGGCACAATGTAAAACAGGCTTATAACACCCTGGCGTTTTGGTTCTTCATATTTTATTTGTCCATTTACGACCTTCCTATGAGTAGCAAACGACATGTATTTATCTTTCCCTCCTGTGCTCCCCTCTACCTTTTCTTCAGTGTTTTCTTCCTCTTGTTTTGCAGGTCTTAGCAAACCCTGCAACTGGCCAAAGCAGCCTCTAGCCTTTTCTAGCATGCTATTGTTTCGCTTTTGCCATATAAAAATATTGGCATTAGCCTTTCCTAGCCTCTTACTTCCTTTCCGCCCTTCTCATCGCTTTTCTCATTGCGTTTTCAATCCTTTCCCGCTCCCTGTTTACCTTCTCACTTATCGGCAATTTCCCCTCAACCTCAGATCCGATGCGGTATAAAGGTGCAATTTCGCGCATTTTCTCACGTAAGTTAGTTCAGATAAAGGCAAGAATATTAAAGCTGATGTTCAAAGAAGGCCTTGGCCGTCATTACTATCGCCTTGCTGCCGGCGATTTCTGCAAGCCCTTTCGCAAAGTCTTGTGCATTATCGCTTACTATCACTATAACCTTTCCAAAAGTTCCTAACCTGTTTTCCAACATCTTAGCAGTTTCCATAACTGCCTTTTTGCCGGTCTCATACTCTATCGCTATTTGCTCGCCTTCTTTCCACGCAACTATGTCAGGCTCATAGGCCCTGTTTCTTATCTCTGCCCTTATTCCCTGGCTTTCTAATTTTCTTCTTATCAGCTCAAGCATTATGTCGTGCTCCGCGCTGTTCTCCGAGCTTTGCTTAGCTATGTACCAATCTTGCTCTTGGCCTGGTACACTTGCCTGGTAGTGCTTTACCTCCCCGCTTGCCAGCTTCTGTTCTAGCAGCTCCTCTGCGCTTTCGCAGCCTTGCAACGCCTGCATTATCTCGCCCTTGCTCCTTGCGCTTTCGAGAAGCCGCATTAGCATGTATTCGCAGTTCTCATGCAGGCGCAGCTGCCTTAGCCTTATGAGCATGGGCTGCTCCCCTGCCAATGCGATTGCATGGCCCCTTTTCAGGCTTCTCAATGCCTTCTTTACCTGTATGAACCTGCCAAGCTCGTTTCCGCATGCGAGCATGTTTGCGACATAGTTGAGCTCCTCGGGCTCCTTTGTCGAGAAGGCAATTACCATGCCAGCGTTGCTCCTCAGCTCCTTGTCAATTGCCTTGGCCCTCTGCGAAACTGCTATTATGCCAATTCCATACTTCCTGCCTTCTGCAGCAAGCCTTGCCAAGATAGAGCTGTGCTCTAGCTTCTCTGCCTCTTCTATCACCACATAAAGCCTTCCTTTCTGCCTTTGCTTAAGCATATTGGCATAGATGCTTCTCAGCAGGGCCTCTTCATAAACGGCCTGTGCCTCGCTGTTGTGCAGGCCTGCAAGCGCATATATGCTGCTGCCATACATCAGCTCATCCATGCCAAGCTCCTTCCTTGCAGATGTGCCTAAAAGGGCAAGCCTCGACTCTATCGCCTGCAATGTGCCCAGCTCAGCATGCACTGCGTTCTTCTTGAACACCTGCAGCGAGTAGAGAAGCTCTTGCATGTTTGCGCGCTTGCCTTCTTTTTCGCACACTTGGTATGTATAGAGCAATAGCCTGTATAGCTCGTTGTACTGCCTGTAGCCGAGCCTCAGCCTTGTCCTCAGCATGTTGCTTATTTCGCTAGCCTTTTCCTTGCTTGTTCCCTGCATCTCCAGCACGTTTACCGCTTCTTTGCTTGCATCATGAACCTTGGCCCCTATCTCACCTGCAAGGTCTATGTACTCGTTGTGCGAGTCAAGCACAATTACCTTGCTGCCCTGGTCTGCAAGGGCCTTTACAATAAGCTTGCAGGCATTGCTCTTTCCGCTGCCGCTGGAGCCTGTAATGAGCATGTTCTGGTTCTGCAATGCAAGCCTGCCGATAACAAGGCTTTTGAAGAATACGCGCTTCCAGCGCCAATAATTAGCATGTGAAATAAAACCGTGCTTAAGCGCGAGAATGTGGGTAACACTACCTATTTTTCCATTTGCCATAGAATCAACTAGGGAATTGCGGTGCTCAGGCCTTGCCTTGCACTAACATTTTTGCAACCTCGAGCTCTTCCTTTTCGCTTATCTTCCTGCTTATCGGGGTTTCCATCAATATCGGCAATTTTTCAAGCTCGGCATTGGAGAAGCCGCTGAAGAAGCTTGAGAGGCTTTGCAGGCCTATCTTTCCAAAGCCAAGGTTTTCATGCCTGTCCCTGCCTGAGCCCCTTTCATATTTAGCATCGTTGAGGTGTATTGCCGCTATTCCAAGCTTCTTGCATTCCTCTGCAAACTCTGCGTTTATCTCATAGCCGGCTGCAAACGCGTGGCAGGTATCGATGCAAGCGCCTTTCTCTCCCTCCACGTCGTCTAGCATCAAAGCCAAGTCGTCTATGCTTGAGCCTATGCTGTTCCTTTGCCCTGCCTCGTTCTCCAGCAATATCGCCAAGCCGTCGTGGCTTATGGAATTTAATGCCTCTATTACTTTTTTCATTCCTTCTCTTTTGCTCGAATTTGAGCCTGCATGCACGACAAGCTTGCCTATTCCCAGGGCTTTGCACCTCTCTGCCTGCTCCTTGAGCATTTCTACAGATTTTGCGTATATTGCCTTGTTGCTGCTTGCAAGATTTGCAAGATACGGCATGTGCGCAACAGCCTCTATGCCGGTGCTAGCCTGCTTTTTGCGAAACATCAATGCCTCTTCCTCTCCAAGCTTCCTTGCATGCCACTGCCTAGGGTTGCTAGTGAATATCTGCATGGCTGTGTAGCCAAGCGTGCTTGCCCTGTCAAACGAGAGATCTATTCTCTGCGCAATAGAGACATGGTGGCCTATTTTCCTCATCGCATCATGCCCGTATACCGCATGCATCTTACCTGTACGAAATCCTTATAAATACAAACGTTTTAGGGGTATACAGGTGAAACTGATGGGAGGGGCTGGAAGCGGAAAGTGAGAAACGTATTTCTAGAACATATTTTGTAGTTTGTTCTCGGTGTTTGAAAATTTCTCTAAAGTTCATATTTAATACTAATACTATTTGTTTGCTCTAGTTATTTGTTCGTCTAATTGCTGAATTATTGGATATTGATAAGTTACCTCCTTACTTATCCTTCTATACCCAAGTTCGCCAACAAGTATCTGTGCAATTATAC
>JBMFIM010000025.1:0-3880 GCA_049976305.1 Candidatus Micrarchaeia archaeon
TGCCTTTGTATTTGCCATTTGCATATGCATCTATGTAGCTTCTTGCTGCCTTGTCCACATCGCTTCCCTTTCTGCCTTCTTTCATTGCGTTTATTGCCAGCCTTTGGGCCTCTTTCACTACGTTTATCATCTCTCTTTCCTTTTCAAGCCTTTCGTCTTTTCCAAACACAAATGTCCTTGTCATGTCACTGCAGTAGCCGTTTACCATGGCGCCAGCGTCTACGACAACAAGATCGCCGTTTTTAAGCCTTGTGTTGTCTGGCATGTGATGCGGCAGCGCAGCATTTTTCCCGAAGCTGACTATCGTATCGAAAGAAGGCTTCTCAGAGCCGAGCTCCGCAGATATGCTGTCAAATATCCTCGCAAGCTCCTTTTCGGTAATGCCTTCCTTGAAATACTCAGGAATTTTCGTCAGAGCCTTCAAGGTTATTTTTGCAGCCTTTTCAATATTTCTTATCTCCTCCTTGCTCTTTTCAAGCCTTGCCTTAGAGAACGCTTCGCTTGCATCGATTATCTTCTTCGGCTTGTATTCTTTCTTTATTCTAAGATAGGTTGCCGTGGGCATGAAGCTTGCATTAATGCCTACAACCTTGCCTGCAATCTCTTTTTTAATCATTGCTTTTCTTTTCGCCTCTTCTCTCGGCGCCTTTATTACCTGCATGCCCTCTTGTTTTTGTGCAAGCGCAGTTTCATACTCCAGCTCGCTTGTAAAAAGCGTGAGCGAGCTTTTGCTTGCAATCAGCATATCACCTTCAAAGAGGCCGCTCCTGAATCTTGTCAGGTATTTGAAGTTTGGATCTTGAGCTCCGGTGTTTGCTATGAGCAGCCTGTTTGCCTTTGTGTTTGCAAACACTTTGTTAAGCCTTGCAGCTAGTTCTTTGTCCATAACTTTGTTATTGGATAAACACATTTAAATAGCAATTTAGTGTGAATATTGTTATGCGGGAAAACTTCGGGATTGAGGTAACAAGGTCCAGGCAGGTATACATAAACATGAAAGACCCGCGCTTCCTGAAATATTTCTACAGGTTCAATACAATAGAGATGATAAAGGGCAACGAGCTAGAGGGTTCTTCACCGCCTGATATTTTCGTAGGCAGGGCAGGATATCCAAATGTTTACATAGGGCCTTTGGTGCCGCCACAGTTCGGCGATACCTCGCTTCTCGCTACCCCCGAGCAGTGGATTGGCAAAAGCATAGTGGACATAGTTGCTTTTCGTTCTATGCTTGTTAGGGGAATGTTCAAGGCCAATGTAACTGATACGAGCGGCAGAATTCAGGAAATGCTCCAGGAGCTTGCTATAGCCGATAAGTTCACCTACGCAGGCCTAGAGCTCAAAAGCAGGCCTAAGGCAACAATGAGCTTTGACGAAGACAGTCAGCCTTTCGGTCCGAGCGCACGGATAAAAGACATGGAAATTGGCAATACAAAAGCCAACAGAGAGCTTGAGCGCCTCTTCCTTGACACAGACGCCACTGCGAAAACCGCAATGCTTGAACTTTACGACAGGGGTGTGGCTGTTAGCAAAATACAGAAGGCGCTGTCGGCTGGTGCCCTGGGCCTTGGCAAAAACAGGAAGTTCGTCCCGACAAGGTGGAGCATAACCGCTACCGACGACACAATATCGAAGGCCAAGCTTGAGGAGATAAAGGAGTACCCGAGCATAGACAACATACGCGCCTATTACCTTTCAGCGCTTGACAACCGGTGGATAGTGCTTATGTTTCCAGGCACGTGGAGCTACGAGCTCATAGAGGCATGGTATCCTAACACTACTTGGAATTTGGACAGAAACGACGTAGCAATATACTCCTCTCATGAGTTTTTCAACGGAAGGAGCACGTACGCAGAGATAGGAGGCTGCTACTATGCGGCGAGGCTTGCAACGAGCGAGCTTCTCGAGAAGCTTCATGCTCAAGCCAGAGTAGTGATACTAAGAGAGGTACATTCTGGCTATGTATTGCCAGTAGGAGTGTGGAATGTGCGGGAGCATGTAAGGCTTGCCCTAAGGCAAATGCCAAGATTCTTCGGCAGCGTAAGCGAAGCGCTTTCGTTTGTAGACTCGGTAATGGATATACGCTCTCCGGTTTGGGTTGCAAACTCAACAGTGCTTAGGTATGTGCTCTATCAAAAGCCGCTTGCTATACAACAGCAATGACCTCTTGTGCAAAATTCAAGCTCTTGCTGTCTCTTAGCAGAATGTGAAAGAGGTTGGAG
This sequence comes from Candidatus Micrarchaeia archaeon, assembly GCA_049976305.1. Classification (GTDB taxonomy): domain Archaea; phylum Micrarchaeota; class Micrarchaeia; order Micrarchaeales; family CABMGC01; genus JAGDXZ01. Next base: position 2,220 of record JBMFIM010000025.1, read on the forward strand.
TAGATGAAAGGAGTTTTTCCTTTTTCTTCAAACACTACCTTATTTCTGTCTATGTTGGCAGGGTCTGCTATGTAGCGTTTGCCGTTATAGGTGACCTCAACCCACGCATGGTAACTTTGCTCATTTATGCCTCTAGTTCCCATTGTCAAATAGCTGTCTATACCGATCTGCTGGAAAAGTGCATGCAAGCTTACTGCTGTTTCAAAACAAGAAGCTTTCCTTTCAACAAGCACTTCATCTAGGCTTATGTTTTTTGTCCTTCGTTCGTCTTCTGTGAGATTGAAGTAGTCCCTGACATTTAATACGAGTTTTTTGAGCGTTTCTTCACTTATTTCCTTTTGCGGTATAACTTTCTCAATAAACTCTCTAAGAATTTTGCTTTCAAAGCTTGGCATCTCAAGCAGGTAAACGCCTGGCCCTTTTAGTTCTGCTGCTATTCCTTCTAGATTGTATGAGCTGCTTGGAAGAACTAGGTTTGCGACCTTGTCTCCTTGATTAAGCTTCGAATACTGCTTAATCAAGACTGCATATGTGGCCATATGCACGGCCCTATAAATCCTAGCGCAATCGTGCTATTTATTCTTTGGCTTTTTACCTTTGCCCTTGCCCGCATTTCTTTGCCAGTGGACCTGCTTTGCCTCGTTGTGCTTCGGCTTAGCCTCCTTCGGGCTTTCATTTATTCTCTTTATCGCCTCTTCAAGCTGACTTTTGAGAACTTGCGATATGTCTTCTTTGCTTATTGCATCTGCCCTTGCAGCTATGCTTATCTTTGTGGCGTAGGCCCTCGCAATCCTGCCCCGGTCCTCCTTTCTGGCGCTTGCCACTTCTTTAAGCTTGAAAAGAACGCCGTATTTGGGCGGTTTGCTTCCATACTTTATGTGCCTGAACAGGGCCTTCTCTGCGCCGAGAAGCTGTATAGTGCTTGCTGGCATTTGCGCAAGCTTCTGTAGAGAGCCTGCTTTGCTAAGCAGCTCCGCCGCTATCTTATAGTCCACAATGCTGCATATGTTCGGCATTAGCCTCTTAGCTTCCTTTTCCAAGAAAGAGTCTATCTGCTGTTGCAGCTCCTCTATTTTAAGCACCAACGCAGCGACATTTTTCAAGGCCTCGTACTCATCATCGCTGGGATTTCCGCCAATGCTCTTGCTTGCCAGGCTTCTAAGCGTGTCTTCTGCTATGCCTGTTTCATCGGCAAGCTTGGCAAGGTCTGCTTTTGTTTTGTCAACCCCTATTAAGCTGACAAGCTTAGCATAGGCGTGGGGACCGCCGAGCCTCAGCTCCGGAAAGTATATGCCGTACCACTCCATAAGCCTTTCGTAAACCTGGTTTTTTATCTTTTCCAGCTCGTTGTACGTGCTTATTGCCTGCATTACTGCATGCTCCCCGGTTGAGTAAGCCTTTGCAACAGATTCCTTTGCAAGCTCAAGCAGCCTTTTCCTCTTTTCCTCCAAGCTCTCCATAAGCATCAATAGGAAATAGCATTAAGGATTAATAAACTGTAGAGTGAAGCGGGCTTGAAAACTAACGAAGATACCTTTTTAATTTTTTTTTAAAATACTATCAGTGAGGGCATGCAGAAAAAGAGCAAGGCTTCATACATGCAAGGTTGGAAAAGAAATCGCCCTAATCATAAAACCATGTTCAAAGCAAGGTCTTTGGCA
>JBMFIM010000026.1:0-3326 GCA_049976305.1 Candidatus Micrarchaeia archaeon
GAACTACACGGGTGGCGTCATGACACCAATTATAGCCACTCTGGAAGCCCACGACTTCAGTCGTGGGAGGGTGTCACAAAAGAAGCAGAATAAAAAGATATGTAAAAGAAAGATGAGCGCATGGAGAAAAAGAAACTGGTAGAGCTTCTCGGCTCTCTATTCATTGCCTTCATATTCCTATCATCTTACGCCACTATGACCTCTAGCCCCCAAAAGAATTCTACAAAATCTACTACAACAATTCCAATGGCATTAGGTACTGGCTTTACGAAATGCAAAATAATAAACTACACGCCAACCTTTACAGTTGTTGCACATTGCTCAGCAAGCCTTCTCAACTCAACGTTGGGCAAGCTTCAAGCGTCTGGTGCTGTGGCGGAGTATGTACCCGTTTCTAACACCTCTTATGGTGTCTATTCCGGGAATGAAAGCTCTTATGATCTTATGCAGCACCTAGCCAGCATGGGCAACTGCTTCAACATCTCAGCAACTGCTATTCTGGCAATGCCTCCTACTATTAACCTTTACATAGGCGCCCTTAACAGGACTTTTCCCGTGAAAGTACCAGTGAAGCTAAGCCAGCTCCAAACGCCTGTCAAGTTCAGCAACGAAAGCAGCCTCAACGTTTCTGTTATGGCGCTTGTCACGCTTGCTGGCACTATTTACCAGCCTAACATAACAATATACAACATGAGCGTCCAGGTGGAGAAATGACAGATTCAAAGGCCAGGGAGCTTGCATTGAAGTTTGCCTTGAAAAATGCAATAGATTATGGAAAAGCGGCAGAAGGGCCTGTACTAAACAAGGTTCTTGCCAGCATGCCAGAAATGAAAAACAGCATGGAAGAGTTGCGCAAAGTTGTTGCTGAGGTTGTAAAGCAAGTAAACTCCATGAGCAAGGAGGAAATAAGCAAAGCGTATGAGCCTTTTGCAAAGGAGTTCGAGGAAAAGGAAAAGGCGAAGAAGGCAAGCACAGAAAAGCCAAGAATGGTTCTAGAGGGCGCAGTCTATGGCGATTTTGCGGCTAGGTTTCCGCCTGAGCCTAACGGCTACATCCACATAGGAAACGTAAAGCAGGCATTCCTGAGCCAGGAGTTTGCAAGAATTTACCATGGAAAGCTTTTCCTTTATTTTGACGATACAAATCCTGAAAAAGATAGGCAAGAATTCGTTGATGCGATAAAGCAAGATATGGCATGGCTCGGTTTTACATTTGACAAAGAATACTATGCCAGCGATATGGTGGAGCAGATCTATGGCTATGCTAGGCAATTGATAAATGAAGGCGGAGCTTATGTCTGCTTCTGCAAACCGGAGGAAATAAAGAAGAATAGGCTGGCGAAAAGGGCATGCGTGCACAGAGACCAAAAACCTGATGAAAACCTAAAGTTCTTTGAGGAAATGCTGCAAGGCAAATACAAGGAGGGCGAAGCAGTGGTAAGGTTCAAGGGAGATATGCAGTCTGAGAATGCCACCTTGAGAGATCCTGTTATACTCCGCATAAAGCTGACGCCACATTATAGGCAGGGAAACAAGTACAGGGTTTGGCCAACGTATTATTTCAACACACCAATAAATGACTCTGTTCACGGTGTTACTGATGTAATAAGAAGCAAAGAATATGAGCTCAGCAACGAGCTTTATGTCCGCATACTCTCTGCTTTGCATTTGAGAATACCCAGGGTACACGAGATGGCAAGGCTGAGAATAAAAGGCACCCCTACACACAAGAGGGAGCTGAAGGAGCTGATAAGCAAAGGCGTAATCTCAGGTTACGACGATCCTAGGCTTGTTACAATTGCAGGGCTTAGAAGGAGAGGTGTTGTGCCTGAAGCAATAAGAAGGTTTGTGCTGAAGTTCGGAATGAGCAAGACAGACAGCATAATAAGCATGGACATGCTTCTGGCGGAGAACAGGAAGGTCATAGACCCATATGCCAAAAGGCTCTTCTTTGTAGAAAATCCAGTAATGGTAGAGGTTAGCGGGAACTTGCCCAAGGAGGCAAAGCTAAGGTTGCATCCTACAAACGATCTTGGCTACAGGCAATACCAGCTGGGCAACAAATTCTACATAAGCAAGGAGGATGCCAAGGAATTGCACGATGGCGATGCAGTGTGCTTGAAAGATCTTGTTTGCATCAAGCTTATAAAAATTAGTGCAGATAAAATAGAAGCCAGTGTCATACCGACTACGCCTGAACTGCTGGAGCATGCGAAGAAAATCCAGTGGGTCAGTGATGGGAACTTTGCAAAATGCAAGATAGCGCTGATAGGTGAGCTGTTGAAGAATGGAGAATTGAACAAGGAAAGCATAATAATGAAGGAAGGCTTTGTAGAGAGCTATGCAAACAGTCTCAGCGAAGGCGACTTGGTCAACTTCGAGCGCGTCGGATTTTTCAAGCTTGACAGCAAAAAGGACATGCTTTTCTTCAGCCTTTGAGCGATTGCATGCTAGACCTCTATTTGAACCATGGCCAGATAAACACGATTGAGCGAGAAGCAATAATGAAGATAGTCAGAGAGAGCATGCAAGAAAGCTTGGCAGACGTCGACGCCGAAACGCTACAGAGCATAGACAGGCATGTTGCCAACATGAAGGAAATCGTCGACTCGCCTTCTTACGAAATCCTTTGCATGTCGCCTCTTATAAACAACATAAAGCGAATGCCGCAGGCGCAGCAGCAAAGATATCTTGCTTCGTTGGAAAATTTTGCTAAAGCTTATGCTACAATTTATAAGAGCAAGAAGCTTCTCTTGCTTACTTTGGCAGGCTTGCTCTACACCGCCCAAACAGAGGAAGCAGTAGCCAAGTATGGAGCTGAACTTTACAAAATAGTCCAGGAAAGGCGCGACAAGATGGCAGACGTTGCAAGAAAAGAGTCTGAGGCTTTTAGTGCATTGAGCAAGGAGCTTGCAATGCTTGACAGGGGAGTGCTGAGGCTTGTGAAGCGCAAGCGCATAAAAATGATAAAGGAGAAGCTTACAGCGCGCGGAGCAAGGCTAAAGAAGCTTGAAAAAAGGCTGGAGCGATACGAAAAGAAAGTAAAGCTTGTAGGCTCGCTTTTGAAAGGTAAAGTTGATAAATAAGAATAGATGAGAATGAGTGATAAAATGGAGTTTGTAAATAAGGATGTTGTAATGGTTTACGATACTGATTACCAGGGTGTAGCCCACTACGCCTCGTATTACCGTTTTGTAACAAACGCCCTGTATGCCTTCAGGAATGCGTATCTTGATGACCTTGTTGAGAAGCACGGCATATGGTTTGTCATAGCGGAGTCGCATGCAGTATACAAGAAGCCTTTGCATGTTGGGGAAAAGATAGAGG
>JBMFIM010000027.1:0-2886 GCA_049976305.1 Candidatus Micrarchaeia archaeon
GTAAGGTCAACGCTCACTGCACAGTCTCCTGCGCCTGTCCCCTTCTTCGTGCCGTAATCTATCTTGAGAAGGCTTTTCTCATCAAGCACAGTGGCATCGTTGAAGCCTGGGGTATAGTGCGCAGCTGCCTCGTTTATTGAGAGGTTTATTGGAAATGCCGATGTTTGGCCATTCTCCTTGACAAACTTCTCTACCGCTTTTGCTATGTCAATGAGCTTGGCGCCTGGCTTTGCAAGGCCCTTTGCGAAGTTTATCGCCTTGTATGACAGTGCGCCTGCCGCTCGCCAATCATCATAATTGTGCTCTTGCATGCTTGTCTTTTAAACATGCAAATAAAAATAGGTTTCCAAAAAGCGAAAATAAAGCAAAAGAAAAAGGGCAAAGCGGTGGTGGGTGGTGGGCTTTGCACCAAAACAAGCAATATTTATTGTGCAACTCCAGATTTATATATGATTGTTTTTATTTCAATTTTCACATTGATTTTTGTGATTTTGCAAAACCGAGCGCCTCGGAAAGGTCCTTGAAGGCGTTCTCTACGCTTTGCGGCTTGCCTATGCCTACAAGCACCGACTTGTCTGCCTGGCCTTCGCTTATCCCCAGCACATCCTTTATAAACTCTACCTCCTTTTCGCCGATGCCGTGCACAGGCTTCTTCAGGTCAAAGACCATGCAGCCGTATTGGCTCGCTACCTTGTTTATGATCTCGCTGGCGCCTTCTCCAAGCTCCGCATCAATCGGCATGGCAAGGGCCCTTCCGCTGCCAGAGAAATAGGCGTTTACCGCCTCGCTTCTGTTTTCAGCGAAGGCGCCGCTTATGTCAAAAAGCAGGTTTTTGAACTCGTTTCTGCTCCTTACCAACGTCTTCTTTGGCGCCTTCTCCTGTATTACCACTCCAGCTATTATCAACGCGGCAAGGAGAATGTAATAGGCATATACCTGCTCATGGAAGACAATGAAGGCGAAGCCGAAAGTGACAAACGGGGCCACGAGCGTAGCGTTGCCTATGGTAGTAGGCTCAAGCACCTTCAATGCGATGAAGTAGAAATAAGTGCCTATGAAATAGGTGAATAGGCTTAGGAAGAGAATAGCAGATATGTCTAGAACGCTGAAGTCCATGACAATCCTGTAGCCGAACAGGAGATGGGCAACAGGCAGGGCGACGGCATAGAAGGCAAACGTCGAAGCGTTGAAAAGGAAAAGCTCAACAGGCAGGCTTGCCTGCCTGCTTTTTATAAGTGCGTTAGCCAAAGCTAGAGAAAGCGCGGTAAGTATGAGGAGCGTAAGCCACGGAAGTTCTGAATAGCTTATTGTTACAAGGGTGCCGCCAGTAAAGACCAGGTATATTGCAGCAAAGCCCAGCGCAAGGCCCAATAGCTGATACCTGTTTACCTTTAGCTTGAGCACAAAAGGAAGAAAGGGAATCATTAGCAGCACCCAGCTTCTTCGCACTATCGCCGCAAGGTTTGCAGGCAGATGGACAAGCGCTATCATTTCAAGCCCCGAAGCTATTCCATAGTCAAGAAGGCCTGCAAAAGCAAGGAGGTAGAAGGTTTCCCTGTCTTTTAGCAGGCTTTTGAAGCTCTCAAGCTCGTTTGAAGCAAGCATATAGGCAAAGGACACAGCTGTGGCTATGCCAAATACAAGAAGCATGAAGGAAAGCACATCCTCAGAGATGGCACCTGCCTTGAGCATTACTGGGTATATGCCTATGCCGATGATGTTGAATGCAAGCAGCAAAAACGCCTTGCTTCTTAGCTTCATGCTCTCAATTTCTAATGCCGCAAACAAGCTTTTATAATTGTTATTTTGTTCAATATTGTTGAGCAATATTTGTGAAAATGATAATATGGAGTTTTCGTTTGCGAAGAAGATGGTGTTCAGGGCGTTGAGCGAGAACTCGAGGGCAAGCATAAGCGAGATAGCAAGTATGGCAAAGTGCTCGAGGGTCACTGCAGGCAGGCTTGTTAGCCAAATAGAGAAGGAATTCGGCCTTGTCTACACCCTAGACTTAAACCTCCAAGCCCTTGGCCTGTCGCAGCTGCATGTAATAGCGCTCAGTTTTGCAAAAAGGCCAAGCGAAGAGCTGCTTAGAAGCAAATTCGCTAACGACACCACAGCGCAGCTTGTAGCGATAACCAAGGGCGACTTTGACCTGTTGGTAATAGCGGTAAGCAAGTCAGGCGCCGCGTATATGCGCTGGGAAACTGCGCTTGCGTACTCTTTTGCAGAATACAAGCCGCAGCTCAGGCCTTCGCAAATAGAATTCATGCACATAGGCTTTATACCGATAGACAACGCCCTTCTTGAAACCTTGGAGCCGGGAAAGGGCCTTGACCCATTGGACAAGCAAATACTGCTGGAGCTTAACAAGAATTCAAGAATCCAGTACAGGGAGTTGGCAAAGAAACTGCAAGCTAACGAGAACACTGTGCGCTACAGGTTTTCGAGACTGGCAAGGGCAGGGATAATAAATGCATTCACTGCAATAGCCACAAAGCCGCCAATAAATTATTCCATAGCGATGTTCGTCAACTACACCTTCGCGCCAGGCACAGAGCAGAGGGCAAAGAAGGCGAGGGAGATATACATGGGTGCGGGCGAGCCCATGCAGGTGCAGAACAACTTCAACCTTCTTGCGCCTTCAAGCGGCAGCTACAGGTTCTTCACCATAGAAACCTTCGAGAACGAGAAGGAGGCGTTGGAGAAGGGGGTGGGCATGCAGAAGAGGGTTTTCAAGGAGGACAAGCCAGTGGTCACATATGCCCATATAGAGAAGCTGATAAAGGGCATGCTGCCAATAAGAAACATCGACATAGCAAAGCACTACAACGTTGTAAGATGGGAGGATTAGGTCGGCAGCAAGCCGTGCCCCCTCAGAGTTGTATC
>JBMFIM010000028.1:0-2636 GCA_049976305.1 Candidatus Micrarchaeia archaeon
GCTTCTGCAACCACTGAAACGCCCCTGCCCCTTATCATGTTGATCACTGATGGCTTCTTGTCCACGCACATGTTCCCGCTTTCGCTCAAGAACTTTGCGTTTATGCCCTGCTTTGCCAGGTTTTCTACAAGCTTTTCAGTTGCGTACGTAGCGGCTATGGTTAGCATATTCATTCCCATGGCCGCCTTTGTGTCTGCCACATAGCGTACGAACAGAAGCCTGCCAGTAGTGTAAAGCTCGGCATCGAGCAGGTCTATCCTCCTGTTCGACTCTTTGAATGCGTTTCTCAAGAGCTCAGACCCCTCTTTTGAGCGTATGTATGCAATTGCTTTTGCAGAATTTGCTACTGAGCCTGTGTCCAAAATAACGCTTCTTGACATTCCCTTCCCTATTATGCTTGCCCTTGCGCCCCCGCTCTTGTTTATGGCGCTTGCGCCTCTGTTTACCCCGGCTACAAGCTTGCCTTCGGTAGTGGCCAAAAACAGCAATGCATGGTCATTGTTCAGGTAATCGCCATGAACGCTAAGCTCAACAAAGCCGACAGGCAGCTGCACAGCGCCTATTGCGTTTTCAATGTTCCTTTTGCTCGCGTCTGTGAAGTCTATTGTGGAATTGGCTATGTGCACAAGCTTTGTGCCAGCTACCTGCTCTACGTACTTGCGCCTTGTAGCCACTGCCTCTTCTGGAGGCAGGTAAGAATCAAGCTCATGAGGCTTGAGCTCCTTTTTCAACAATTTTTCAAGATAGTCCATGAAGTAAAAACAGTCTAAGACTATTTATAGTTTGGCAGGGCGTATGCTATAAAGCGAACTAGCTGCTAAGAAGGTCCTTTGCGCCCTTAAAAGAAACTTTAAGTTCCTGACATTTGAAGCCTGCAGATTCCAATGCGGCCTTGAGGTTTGCACTGTTTAGGGCGATGGCCATCCCTCCTCCGCCGCCGCCGCTAAGCTTAGCGCCGGGTGAGTGGTTTTTCTTGGCTATCGCTATTGCTTTGTCAAGCCTTTCGCTCGAAACGCCAAGCTTTGCTAAGTATTCCTGGTTCTCGTACATCAACCTGCCTGCCTCTGCCACATTGCCCTCCTCCAGGCTTTTTATCCCTCTTTTAGTGCAGCCTTCTATTTTGTCAAATATCTGCTCGACACCCTTCTTGTCCTGCTGGTATAGTTCCGCTACGTGGCCAACGGTTTCTGCCGTGCTTTTCTTGGGCCCTGTGTCTATGGCTAGTAGATCAAGGTTTGTAGAGATGTCAAGCCTCCTTGCTCCTTCTTTCTGCGAAAAGGACACGAAGCCGCCGAAATATGAGGTAGGTATGTCAATTCTGCCCGCACCCTCGCTTTTGTGCATTACTATCTCGCTTGTCCTTGCTGCTTCTATTATGCCCCTATCTTTTTCGCCGCCAGCAAGAAGGGCTGTAGCCATTGCAGTGGCGATTGCGGCACTGCTTCCGAAGCCTTTCTGCATTGGTATCTGCGAGCTTAGCTTTATTCTCTTGCCCTCTATCCCATATTCGGCATAAATAACAGCAAGAAGAGTAGCAAAAGGAAGCTGGTCTATGGCAGAGTTGCTTGCCAAGTAATCAGCTATGCTTTTTCTAGACATAAATGACTCGTAGAGGCCAAGAAGCTGCTTGCCAGTAAAGCTTTGCTTCTTGGCAAGGTCTGGAAGTACAAGCTCTATGCCTGATTCTATTTCGGTAACTTCTGCCTGGGCGTATAGATCCACGGCCACTGCCAAAGAAAGCCTGCCATAAACAACTGCATGTTCGCCAAAGAGCTTGACAGTAGCAGGGGCGCTTACTTTCATTTTCTCAGGAATAATTCTGAGTGGAGTATTTAAAACCTTACTGGAAGGCTCTCCTTTTGCAACACCTACTTGACTTTTTCTTTTTCCTCAGGTTTCGGATTTTCCAGAAGAGCGCCTCTTTCTTTTTTTCTGCCTCATTGCTTACCTTGTGAGATATGTAATGTAACGCCAGAGGGGGGTTATCCCAATTGACGAGGTAATAATATGTAAATGTCAGGATCCTAATAAGGCCGTAATCCGATTGTATTTTATCTATCACTGTTATACTACCTAATGGTAGGGTTGCGTTTGTTCTCATATTATCGCTGAAAAATACAAACCCTAATAATTTAAAAGTTTAAGTGGTGAAGTTAAGTAAGTAAATAAGAATAGCGAAGAGGATGGTCGAATGAGGAAAACACTATTTGTGCAAGTTTTCATAATTGTAATGCTGGCAGTATTAGGTGTTGTAAACGCTACAACCTTAACCGCCTCTCCCAATCCGTTTACTTTTAGCAACAGCATTATAGACGTAGGCCAGATATCGGTAGCAAACACAGTAATAAGCGGTGGCATAGGCCCTTACTCTGGAAGCTACTCTTTTGTTAATAATCATGTATTCAACACGATAAAAGTAGGTTCAGAACCCTATGGCGTTGCCTTCAATCCTTCCGGTACCCTTGCCTATGTAACAAACTATGGCAGCGACACTGTCAGTGTAATTGATGTTTCTACAAATACAATAGTCAACACGATAACAGTAGGTTCAGAACCCACTGGCGTTGCCTTCAATCCTTCCGGTACCCTTGCCTATGTAACAAACTATGGCAGCAACACTGTCAGTGTAATTGATG
>JBMFIM010000029.1:0-2255 GCA_049976305.1 Candidatus Micrarchaeia archaeon
CTATGCTTTGTTTAGCAAAAGCGGCTTTACAGATGAGATGAGGGGCATTGCAGAGAAGGAGCATGTGCTGCTTTTTGACCTTGAGATGATTGAGAAAGCTCTGATAGGCCAGATCTAGACGAAAGCACAGGCAGATCTTCTTACAGAAATAGCGACCGCTGGAGAAAGGAATGCTCGTAAATCATAAAATTAGCAACAAATCTATCATTTTTGATAGAAATAATGCAAAGATATAAAAATACAAATACAAAACTATATTATGCATACTGAACATCACGCATACTGCAAACTGCATAAACTATCATTGCTGTGATTGCATGAAGGCGTCAAAGTTTGTCGAAACGATTGGCGCACTCGGCGCCGTGTTTACTGTCAAGGACGCTTCTAGAATTATAGGGAAAAGCGAAAAATATGCGTCATTGTATCTTTCAAGACTTATTGGCAGTGGCCATGTTCTGAGAATAGAGAAGGGCAAGTACTGTCTTAGCAATGCCAGCCCTTATGCAGTTGCATCAAACATAGTGCACCCTTCTTATGTCAGCATGCTTGCGGCACTTAAATATCATGGTCTAACGTCGCAGAACATTTATGCCATAGATGTTGTTACTTCAGCAAGGCACAAGGACATAGAGGCAATGGGCTACTCTATAATTTTCAACAAGGTGCCAAGAAGGCTGATGTTCGGCTTCTACCGCAATGACGAAGACAACGCTTTTGTTGCATATCCTGAAAAGGCGCTAATAGATGCTTTACTTATCGGCAACATCCCTTTGCCGTATATAGAGGAAGCCTTTGAAAATGCGGAAGCCAATGGCAGGCTTGACAAATCAAAGCTAATGGCTTATGCAAAGGCTACGGGCTCGAAAGCACTGGAAAAGAAGCTAGTAAGGCTGTTGAATAACAAAGAAATGGTGAGGGCGTGAGCGAGGCGACAAGCGAGTGGCGTGCATATGCTGAAAGGCTAGGGTTTCTAAAGCCAGAGTATGCTGAGAAGGATTATTTGCAGGAACTTCTACTTTACTGGCTTTTCAGCGGCAAGCTTGCAACTGTGCTTGTGTTTCGTGGAGGCACTGCCATTTCAAAGCTCTATGGCTCTGGCAGGTTCTCAGAAGATCTTGACTTTATACTTAGCGAGGAAACTGGAGAAGATGCTGTAAAAACGGCTGTCAATGCAGCAATTAAGGGGATAAGCCTGCAGTATGCAGCAAGCGCCACGGTAAAGGCCTACAGAAACATGCTGAAATATGAGCTTAAGGTCAAGGGTCCCCTATATCTTACTTCGCACAATCCGCAGGCTACACAAACTATAGGCATAGACCTGAACCTGTTCGAAAGGCCAATGCTGAAAGTTGAGCTGACTCTAAGAAGGCCGATTTACACAAACATACCAAACTATCTGCTTAACGCACCGAGTGCTATCGAGCTACTTGCGGACAAGGTAAAGGCAATAATGGAAAGGAGTGAGCCAGTCGCCAGGGATCTCTACGATGCGTGGATCCTGAGCACAAAATACAAAATAAGACTTGACCTTGGCCTTGTTGATAAGAAGATGCAAGCATATGGTAAGAATGAAAACGAGAGGTTCTCTGTTGAAGAGCTCAGGGCTCGCATAGATGCCATAAGATCAGTGTGGGCTAACGAAATGCGCTTGCTTCTTAGAAATCCGCCTGAATACGAGACAGTTTCTGAAGAATTTTTGGAATTAATTCAGTAAATCAAAATTTCGAGACTATGAGAGGGGGTACTCGGCCAAAGGAGTGTTTCGTAAAAAACCATATTTTACAGAATGCTTAGCAGAAAGCCCACGATTTCAATCGTGTGATGGATGCGGATTAGACAAGCGCATAGACATATAAATGTTGAAAGACCATATGTCAGATGCTTAGAAAGAACCATTTTTCTGGGGAGTTAGTAAAGCCTATCGATAAGATATATATTATATCTTGATTTTTTATAATTATCAAATGATATTTATGAAAATACAAAAAACATAAGCTTAAATATTTTGGCTCTGTATTAGATCTATGAACTCTAACGATTTTATCATCAAGCTCCGCTCGCTTGGTTTGCCCGTATTCACTGTAGAAACAGCAAGCAACATATTAAACAAACCCCACTCTTATGCTGCACTTTACCTTCAAAGGCTACTGATGGCAGGCAAGATAGGAAGGATAGAAAGAAACAAGTACTATCTGCCTGATGCTGACATATACACTATAGCCTCAAGGATTGTACCATATTCCTATATTTCAATG
>JBMFIM010000030.1:0-2114 GCA_049976305.1 Candidatus Micrarchaeia archaeon
GGCTTCTCTCGAGCCTGCAATTTCTATCGAGGCAGCTTAGAAAGAACGATCACGTTGCTTGCTACATAGTCGCTGCTGAATGCGAAGACGATTATCTTTGTATTGCTGTTCACAAGGGGCAGAGCAAAATTAACCGAGTAGTTCCTTGTTGAGTCTGCGCCAATCTGCGGCAACAAAGTGCCAAGCATATAGGCCTCTTCATTAGGGCTCCTGCTTATTATGTAAAATGTTACGGTCTCATTGTGCTTTGCATTGTTTGCGACATTCGCAATGAAGCCCTCCAAAGAATAGCCGTAGCTGCCCACTCCGATTACCGGATAAATCCTGTTTATCGCTATTATTCTATTGGCTGTGTATATGTTATGCGAGTATACGGCAAGTATAGAGAAAACAAATATTATTGCTATTAAGCCGTATGCTATGTAGACCTTCCTTTTGACCCTATCGCGCACCTCTTCCTTGCGCTCTTCGCCGTAGTAGACCGCAAGCAGCAATGGCACATAGGCAAGGCCGTATATCGATATGTTGCGCCATGACAGGAAGAAAATGAATATGGGCGCAAGCGCGATAAGCGGCTTGGCGCTACGCGGATAAAGGTAATAGACAAGCATAGAAAACAGCAGCACTGTTATTGAAAGCGCTGATATGTAGAGCTGCGAAACGGGATAGAAGGCGTAGAAGAAATTTGCTATGTTCAGCCCATAGAATACAAGAGCATGCGTGCCCATTATGCCAAGTACGCTGCTTATGAACGCGCCTGGCGAGGCCGCAAAGAAATAGATGTTTATGGCAAGGAATGAAACGAACGTGCCGAGAACCTGCATGTGCAGCTTGCCTTTGCTGTTGTACGTGAGTATGTAGAAGAAAGGCAGGGCGAACCATGCAAGCTGTGAGACGCTTGCTGCCAAGCCGAGGAGGATTCCAGATGCGAAGCTTTTTCTCATATAGATATAAGCAAGCACCACGAAGATTGTTACAAGGAAGGCGTTGGAAACGCCAGCAAGGGTATAGCAACCGAACAGCCATAGTGCAAGAGGTATAAGCAGACCCGTGCGCCTGCCTGAATGCACATAGACCATAGCGGATGCAGACATCACAAAGAAGATCAGTATCGCTATGAATGGCATGAACGAATGGCTGCCTATGCCGAGCGCTACAAGCGGCATGTACGCAACGAAGCTCATAGCAGGGTAGGCGTAGAAGTCCTCGTAAGAGCCATTGAGCAGAACAGTAGGGAATACGTGCCTTTCGTTATATATTGTTTGCATGCTTGTCGTATAAGGATTGACGCCATGCAATGCAAGAGAAGCGGCGTAGTAGTTTGCGGCAAGCTCGTCCACACCGTTCCATTCTATGTTTGAGAAACCATACATGGAAATGTAGGCAAGTGCAGATCCTATTGTTATCAACAAAATAGCAGCTAAAACACCAAAGTGCTTTGGAATAACCTTTCCAGAAAGATAAATAAAGAATATTGATATTGTAGTGGCAATTGATACAAGAATAAATATTCTTGATAGATTCATGTAAGTGCCTGGACCCGGATGGATGTAAAAATTAGTTGAAAAGGTTATCAGCGCTATTGCAATTATCCCTAAAACTAAATAGATAGGCTTGCTTTCAAATTTTTCCGCAAATATAAAAATAGCCGACGATATAATTGGAAGCATGAGTATGTCTGCCATCGCAAATGGCGAAAAGAGCTGCTGGTATGTGAAAAGCGGATAGGCGAGGAGCAACGCAACTATGCCTGTTGAAACTGCAATATGTCTAATCATACAAACAGTCATTACGCACAAATACAAATAAAGCGCTTTTGGAAAGGCTGCGTTTGCCAACCTTGCCTGCTAGTTTGGCCCTCCTCCGCCAAGCCAGCCGCCTCCAGAGCCAGGGATCTCGCAATGTGCATCAAACATAGGGACAGGGTAGCTTGTTGTGCTTTTCCATGGACCTACGCCCGTGCTTGATACGGGCGCATAGTAGACCTGCGTATATGGGGAAAGGCATGAGCCGACGCAGTAGATGTAGCCGTTGTAGATTGAGCAGCCCAACTCAAATATTTGGAGAGGGTAGCTTGTTGTGCTTTTCCATGGACCTATGCCCGTGCTTGATAC
>JBMFIM010000031.1:0-1777 GCA_049976305.1 Candidatus Micrarchaeia archaeon
CGTCAGATCCAACAAACAACGTACTGCTAGCGACATTAAATTATTATGGTCCAACACTTACATACACCCAGCCAGGAACAAACTACAATTTGATATCTTCATCGCCAACTGCAACATACAGCGGCGAGAGCGGCTTCTCAACACAAATGACATTGTCAGCTCCTACACAACTATCCCCAGCACCAACTAAACCAACAGCATACTTCGACTTCTATTTCCCAGAATACAACTTGCCAACATCCGATTCGCTAACATCAAACATAGTATTGCAAATAACAAACGCCTCAACAACAACGCCGCCTAGCGTTGGCTCATCGCTCTACTATCTAAACTACACACCTTCACTCGGAGTTAGCGGCGTAATAAGCTATACAAGCAGCTCTGGCACAATCAGCTCTGGCAACCAGGTAACTGGCAACCAGGTAAAGGCGCCTGCAGGCTTCAGGACAGAGCGCGGATCAATGGTTGCTTCAATAACACCAACACAAGTAACATACGACATGGCGAAGAGCGTTGACATGCTGCAGTTCATAGTTGGGCCAGCATCAACAGCAGTAACAACAGCAGAGCATGTAATAGGACCATTCTCAGTGGGCGCACAGGCATTGCCTAACGTGACAATAGCAAACGTAACAGCAGACTGCACATTCTCAACAACCTCATGCGTTGTAAACGGCATAAGCAACCTCAGTGCAACGCCAAGCGTAAGCCAGGCAATAACGCCAGTGAAGCTTAACACAGCAGCAACACCGCTTGCAGTGCTTGACACAAACGCAAACCAGGCATCGACATTGATAGTAATAGGAAGCAAGTATGTAAACTCAGTAGCAGCGCAGATTTTTGCGCAGAACCCAAGCCTTGACTCTTCATTCGGTCCAGGCTCAGTGATAGTGCAGGCATTCGGAACAAACAGAATACTCGTTGCTGGATACACAGCCGACGAGACAGTGCAGGCTGGAAACCAGTTCATACAGGACTTGCTCACAGCAGCAGGGCAATAAATTTGATTATTGGGCCTTTTGGCCCTTTAACTTCTTTTTATATTTATTTTTGGGCTTTAGCTTAGCCTATTGGTTAAATTTGCCGGCAACTTTTGCTGATCTTTTCTAAATAACTATTTCTGCGATTTGTAATGAAATAAATTTTCTCTTCGTAAAACCAAGGAAAATGAATGGGTTAAAGATAAAGCATTTCTTCAATTGTAGATGCAAACAAATATTTTTAAATGTTTGATTGGGAATAATATAAGACCAGTTGATAGCATGAAACTTTATTTGTACATTTTTGCCTCTCTTTTGTTCGGCCTGGCATATGCCAGCGTGCCTGCGCAGGTATACTACCTGCTTTCAAGCTACAATGTGCCCAACTCCCTGATAAATTCCTTAGTTGCTGTAAACATTACATACTCCAACAACACATATACGGCGCTTTACCAAAATGACAAGCTCCTATTCCTAATAAATGACTCTAAGAATGATTTCGTTCTGAATGTAACGCAAATATTCACTATAATAAGGAATTATACAATAGCAAGCAGCTTTGGCTCAATAAACAAAAATATGCTTCTCAGCTATATGCATGCATTCCAAAACTCTTCGCGCGATGCAATAAACTACTGCCTTTTTGAGACAGGCCTTGACAAATATACATGCAATGTAAGCAATTCTTGCTACTCTTGCCAAACAGTCCCTGTATGCAACCTTCTAATGTACAAGACAGATGGTGTTACTGGCACGTTCGCACAAGACATAATGAACTTTGAGAAGGAATACTCTAT
>JBMFIM010000032.1:0-636 GCA_049976305.1 Candidatus Micrarchaeia archaeon
CTACTCTTCCTACAGGCACTGTGCCAAAGCCTGATATGCTGTAAACATCTTGTATCGGCAGCCTGAGCGGCTTGTCAACCGGCTTTGGTGGAACCTGGAATGTGTCAAGAGCTTCAAGAAGCGTAGGTCCATTGTACCATGGCATTTTGTCTGACTTTGTCTTGACATTGTCCCCAGCAAGGGCAGAATAAGGTATTGTGAGTATCTTGCTTGTGTCGTAGCCTATGGTCTTGAGCAGGTTTATGATCGAGTTTCTTGTATCTTCATATTTTACCCTATCGTAATTTGCAGCATCCATCTTGTTTATACCAACTATAAGCTGATTTATTCCCAAAACCTTTGCAAGATAGGCATGCTCCCTTGTTTGAGCTTGCACCCCATCTACGCAAGAGACGACTAATACTGCAGCATCAGCTTGGCTTGCGCCTGTAATCATGTTCTTTACAAAGTCCCTGTGTCCAGGGGCATCTATTATTGTAAAGTAATATTTAGGTGTTTGGAATTCTTTGTGGGCTATGTCTATTGTAATTCCTCTTTCTCTTTCTTCCTTCAGCTGGTCCATAACGAAAGCGAATTCAAATGTTGGCTTGTTGTATTTTGCAGCTTCTTCCTTCATCTTCTTTATATCTTGCTCGC
>JBMFIM010000033.1:0-515 GCA_049976305.1 Candidatus Micrarchaeia archaeon
TGGGTAACTTGTAGAACCAGTAGGATTTAATGATGTGACCTGTCTTGGCAGGTTCTCCAGTGGCAAATTGCTTATAAACAGATTCTGCAAGGAATTAGACGCGCATGCAGCGGTGCTTGTGCAGGATGCAACGCCAGGCAATGGATACGTCTTAGGAGTTTGCACCATGAATATGCTGTCCCTTGTGTAATTGGCAGGGCTAGCATAAACGACATTTTGCTGAATGCCGTTGTTGCCGTTGCCACTGTAGTCGTTGGCGTTGCCATCTAGTGGATACCATAAGACTAAAGAGTTTGAGATTGAGACTGGAATGCCTTCTATACCCTCCTGATATATGCGATAAATACTTTGCTTAGGCAGTGAAGAAGCATAAAATTGGTAGTTTGCCATTTCTCCAGAGAAGGCAGCACCACCGTCTCCACAGTTAGTGCCATCGCTTGGCCCGAGAGGATAGTACATTAATGAGCTTCCGCCAGGTATGCTTCTGGTCCCGCTCCCTGAGCCTCTATAAATGC
>JBMFIM010000034.1:0-511 GCA_049976305.1 Candidatus Micrarchaeia archaeon
GTTTTTGACATTGCAAGCTACGCAGAGAGCTTCAGGGCTTCGGTCAGCATGCTTAAGTCGGACAAGGAAGAAAGGGCAAATGCCTATGTAATAATTCTTGTGGCTTTGCTCATCGGCTATCTTATAACGCATGCGGCATACACGCACGGAATTAAAAAGGCACTTGGCAGCACAAGCATCTACTAAAGTTCAAAAGTAACAAATAACGAAAATACGCAATATGGTTATTTGAGCTTGAGAGTGATAATATGTAAATGTCAGGTTCCTAAGATCATATCTATATTTAAATCTTACTAATGTCTAAGCAAATTTTTTCGGTATTGGTCAAGCTTAGCATAGGCCTGTGTAGCTTTGTAGGCTTTAACTAAATAATCGACTATTTTTGGATCTGTTGCATACATAAAAACATTCCTGCCCTCTTCATCTTGGGCATTGACATCAGCTCCATGTTCTACTAAATATTCGACTACTTCTTGATACCCATTCAAGGCAGCAAGCATAAGAGCAGTCC